>CAYIEL010000016.1:0-14641 GCA_964362425.1 uncultured Candidatus Saccharibacteria bacterium
TCAACAGCTTCACACCTTTGGAAAATATCAGATTAGCGCCCTTGCTTTTCCTTTTTTCCCTGTCCATATCCTCGTCAAAAGCGAACGCCAGCGCGGGTAAACTTCCGGTAAAAAGATTCACCCAGATGATTTGGAGCGCAGTAATGGGCAATGGAAGCCCCACCAAGAGACTCCCCCCAATCACAAACACTTCATCAAGAGAATTAGACATTAAATATGTGAAGGCTTTTTTTATGTTGGAAAGAATTCTGCGTCCCTCATCTATGGCCAGAGAAATAGTTTGAAAATTGTCATCAAGCAATACTAAATCCGCCGCGCTTTTTGCTACATCACTTCCCGAACCGAGTGATATGCCTATATCCATCGCCTTGAGCGCCGGCGCATCGTTCACTCCATCGCCCGTCATCGCCACCACCTCTCCAAGACTTTGATAGAGCCGTCCTATGCGAAGCTTGTCTTCTGGTGTCACTCGGGCGAATATTTTTATTTTAGGAATAATGACAAGTAATTCTTTATCAGAGAGACTCTTAAGATCATTGCCGGTAAGTATTTCATCTTCACGCGTTTCCCAATCTAAACTTTTTACCACAGAAAGCGCGGTTCCCATGAGATCTCCTGTGACCAAAACCATTTTTATGCCATGAGACTCAATATTTTTAATTGCAGCCGGAACTTCTACCCTTATGGGATCATAAAAAACAAACATTCCGAGAAAATCAAGCCCTTCTATATCTTGAATAGAAAAACTTTTTGGATGTTTTTTGGAGATTGTTGCAATACCGATAAGTCTTTTGCCCTCCCTGCTTGTGACGTCTATCCATTCTTCTAATTTAATATATTCTTCTTTCGAAATATTCGATTTCTTGAGTAAAATATCCGGCGCGCCCATCACCACATACAATTCATTTTTCTCGGCCACGGAAAATTTATTGGTTGAATTAAATGGCAAAACCAAAGAGGAAGAACTGGAGATAATGTCATCAAAAGAAATATTGTGTAGAAGGCTTGCTTTGGCGATATTAACTTCAAATGGTCGCCCCCGAAAAGTCCATTCTGTCTTGTCCTTATCTCTGTTTTCAATAGAAACGTCAATATTGAGTAATGCTAATTCTAATAATTTTTTTTGATCATCAGAAAAAACTTTGTGTAATACTTCGTGTTCATCTTTTTTAATTGGGCTAGAAAGAAGCGCTGTTCTGGTGTGTATTCCGACAAGTTGCATATCTGCCAGCGTCAGCGTACCCGTCTTGTCTGTCATTATGAGAGTTGTAGAACCGAGCGTCTCAGCCGCGGTAAGTTTGCGGACAATTCCCTTTTTGTTTGCAATACGCTCAGAACCAATCGCCAAGATAACAGTGAGAGCAATGGGTAAAGCTTCAGGCACGGCTCCCACAGCAACTGCTGCGGAAAGGATGAGCATTGGAATCAATGACTCCCCGCGCATTATTCCCAAAACTAAAATTCCTATGACAATAATAGAAACTATAAAAAAAATAAACCAAGCCAAACGCCCAATACCTCTCTGTAGCGGAGTTTGAGTTCTTTTAGTGGTGGACACTATTCCAGCGATTTTACCGATTTCAGTTTCATTACCCGTAGCATAAACAACCGCAGTAGCATATCCCTGCACCACCAAACTCCCAGCATGAGCGATATTTTTACGATCCGAAACCACCGAAGTTATATTGATAGCTATATTATTTTTCTCCACTGGCAGAGATTCTCCAGTAAGTATCGCTTCGTCTACGTTGAAGTCATTTTCACTGAGAATGCGCGCATCAGCAGGCACTCTCGAACCGTAAAATAATTTTATTACATCCCCGGGCACCAAAAGAGAAGAATCGATTTCTTGTTCGATTCCATTACGAATAACTTTGGCTCTATCTTTTATATATGTTTTTAATTTTTCAAGTGTATTTTCAGCATGATATTCATGATAAAATCCCAACACTACATTGAGCAATACCGCAAAAGCAATCACAATCGTGTTCATCCACTCGGCAAGTATACTGGTGAGAACAGCCGCGCCAATAAGTAAAAATATAAGCGGACTTAAAAATTGTTTCAAAAAAATAGAAGGAATATGGATCCTTTCTTTGCTGTGAAAAGTATTGTTCCCATATTTTTGTAAACGAACTGTCGCTTCTTTATCCGTAATTCCAGTTTGGGTAGAATTTAATTGTTCAATAACTTCTGGAGCAGAAAGAGCCCATGGCTGCATAGTAGTTTGCATTGTATTATTTTTTCCGCTTTTTTTGTTGTAAAACATTTTATCCAGTATATCATATAACTATATGGCTAATTTAAAAGAAAAATTTAGACAGAAAGTCCTAAATACAGTAAAAAATATTCCCAGCGGGAAAACAATGACTTATAGAGAAGTGGCAAGACTTGCAAAAAGACCAAAGGCATACCGCGCGGTTGGCAACATTCTGGCAAAAAATTTTGACCCCGCAATTCCTTGCCACCGAGTTATAAAATCAGACGGTAGTCTGGGCAACTATAATCGTGGAATAAAAAATAAAATGAAACTCTTACTCAAAGAGGGTGCGATTATATAGATTTTGATCAGCAATATAGGATTTTTGTTCTTCCATTTATAAACTCCAGTAATAATACGCCGAAAGATTTTTACTTTTTGACTCTTTGCACATTTTTACTAATTCTTTAAGTTGAGGTACGAAATCCAACTGTATAAATTCCAATCTTTTTTCTCGTTTTGCCTTCTGCTTTTTGAAAGAAATAAAAAAAACAGTAACGGCAAATAATGTAAACAATATTGATATTAGCAGATAGTTGAAATTAATGTAAAGAGACAAAGCTATTCCCAACAACAGTGCCGTTAACACCCTTATACCTCTCGAAACATTATCTATTCCAAATTTGAACTTTCTAGATAAACTTTTAAAATAATCATTCATCTTTCGATTTGCATTTAAAATATCTTCCTGAGTTAGTTCTGAACAATCAAAAATAAACTTTTCTGTTAACTTAATTAACTCGTTTTCCTTGCCTTTATATAAATGTTTTTCTATATATCTTGAAAAATTTTGAGGTAAAATGAAATCTAATTCCACATCTAGTAATGCAGGTTGATTAATTCCCCTTGAAGACATATCCGCCATCAAAACTTCCTGATCATCCTTAAGATCAAATAATAATTCCACATCTTTTGATGAAAAATAAATTGTACTTATAATACTCATAATTAAATTATCTACTTGTGCTCTAATTCTAACATTTGCTCGAACTTTCTTTGAGCGGAAAGACCAATGACTTCGCACGCGCGGAGCGCGTGGTGGCTTGAACCCAAATCGTACGCTCCCTTAGCATAGAAAAATTTAAATTTTTCTATGGCGGAATATTCTTATATTTATTCCGTGAATCTGAAACTACTTATAATTTTACTTGCCAACGATGAATCAACATTAAAAAAATTAATTTTATATAATGTTTGATTATGGAAAACATGCATAGTAAAACCTTCTTTGTCGCTACCTGTCCAGACTACTTTTTCACCGAAAATTTCAGATACTCTGTATCCCCCTTCTGTTGCTCTAGGTTTAACAGGTCTTGCATAAGCAAACCAATCATCCAATGAGTTAAATTTGGGAGGATTCAATATAGTACCAAAACGTTTTTGATCCCAAACATCCAATGTAATATTAGACTTAGGTCTATCGTCAGGACTTATTTCTGACAACATTGAAGTTATATTGCAGGAATTCACGGCGACAGAAGGACCAAATTCTGCATTACCCGTTTGCCATATTTTCCAATTTGAAGGGTATTTGATTTCAAAACCTCTTGTCTCACAAACTTTCCAATCTGCCAAATTTTGGAGAGGTAACTCTTTTAAGCAAAATTCTTTATCAGAACTATTCTTTATTAGATTGCAAATTCGAGAATCATTTTTATTTTTAGCTATCTGAATATAGCAATTTGTGTTATAAGCAACAGTAACTGCCTTTTCACATATTCCGACATCTCCGTTTTTGATCGCTACGCCCGCGTAACATTTATCTTTTGCAGATTGGCTAACTATATTTTCACAAACCTGCTCATCGCCGGATTCAACAGCATTTTTGTTTTGGATTTGTGTTTGACAGCTGACCTGGTAGTCATTTGATTTTAATGTTTTGCAAAGATTTAAGTCTTTTATCTTAACCGCAATGCCCATGATACATCCTTGATTATCAAATTCGGGCAAATTGTTACAGGCGTCTAAATTCTCCCCCTCTTTAGCAAAATTTGTTATACAGGAATATTTTGCTCCGCTTGTACTAGTCTTGTTACATATTTCTATATTGTTTTCATTTACGGCAGTGGTATTTAAACAATTATTGTATTCAGCAAACGGCAAATTTTTATTACACTTTTCTGAATTTGTATTTTTATAAATGTAAAAACCACCACCAATTACTAATAATGCGATAATCACTATTAATAGTGGTGCAACGAAACCTTTTTGTGAATTTTCCATAATTGCTATTTTAACATTTTATCAACGAAACCCCCAAACGCCTACACTAATCTTTAAAAAGTTCCCTAATGGTGCGCGGGAGAGGAATTGCACCTCCACGCCCTTGCGGGCACTACCACCTCAAGGTAGCTCGGCTACTGTTACGACACCCGCGCATGTTATAAATTATAGCAAATTATTCTGCAACTTTAACTTCTTCAACTAGAGCTTCTTCTTCAACATCAACCTGGTTAGTGATAGAACGCATTTTACTGCGAACATCTTTGACCGCCTTGGTGCGGATATAGTAAAGTTTTGACCGGCGAGCGCGAGATCTTTTAGTTACTTCAATCTTGTCTACCATTGGAGAGTAGAGCGGAAAAATTCTTTCAACTCCGACACCGGAAGCCACTTTTCTAACAGTAAAAGTAGCCCCCATTTCTGTGCCATGTTTTCTCGCCAAGACAATTCCTTCAAAGGCCTGCAAACGAAACTTGTTTGCTTCAGTTTTCTTCGAATCTTTCTTCTTGTCCCCCTTTTTTTCAGTCTTTTCCTCTAAAATCTTAGACCAAACATTTACCGTATCCCCGGCTTTGAAATTTAGCTTTTTGCGAGCCTCCATGTCCACCGGACTGAATTTAATATTGCTTGTTTTCATTGGAAGAACTTTAGCATAAAAGATTTTATAAATCAAATGCATACGCTGTGTGCTTTAGATAAATTCCTGCTGATAGCATTTGACACAGTAGACTATTTTTGGATCATCCGGAGTATAGGGTGTATAAATATTTATTCCACATTTATCACAATTTCTATAATGCATACCGGGTTTTGTCATTCGTGCAAATCTTTCATTTTCTCGGCACTTCGGACATTCATGTGGAATAGGTAAGTTCATTTTGCGAAGTAAATCTAATTCGCCTTTTACAATTTTATACCCTCCTTTACAAGAAGTACATTCTACTATGTCATCAAGTATGGAATCAGTAGTTTCTTTAATTGTGTCGGGCAAATCTTGAGATTTAATGTTGGCCGGATATACGGGTCTTTCTGTATCATCCCAACTGTAACCCAAAGCCAGAGCTTGTTCTTTTGTTTTTGGGAAGAATCTCATGGCATTAGATTTGTTGTAGGGAAATTTAGAAAACCCTGGTTTGAAAAATTCCCCATATGACCAAACTTTGCCTTCTTCATCTATGTAAGGATCATTTTTCATATCTTCAATAATATGATTTCTTAATTTTTCGTATTCTTCCTTGGTGTATTCTTTATTTAAAATACAATATTTCTTTCTTTTTAAATTTACGCAACCAAAATTATTTTTAGCATTTACACACCACCACGAGTACTCGACATTCTCCACATCAGAAAAACAAAAACCGGAAAATTTTACATTACTTGCTCCAGCACCAACATTCGGCGATTCATAAATAAGTTCTGCTCCATTGCCCCATCCAGAATAATCGAAGCAGTCTTTCGCTGATGGGACAGTAATAAATTGACACCATTTACAATTTTCAGCACCACCAACCATATAAACCTCCTTTGAGTTTTTAGAACTGTAAATATCTTCGCCTGTTACATTTAAATTTTTAGAGTTTCCATTGTATTCTCTATATGGCAAGGTCTTCCAAAACTCATGTGCTTTTTCTTTAAGAGATTGTAATGATACCCAAAAATCAAGCTTCAATTCTTTAACTTTTTCTTGATATTCTTCTTTTGTATATTTAACATTAAAAATATAATAAGAAGCGCCTCGTAAATTTACACAACCAATGCAATTTGTGCAGTTTGAACAATTTCGAGAAAACCACACACCTACACAATCGCGACATTCATATGAGAAAAAAGTTTGGTAACTTTTATTAACTCCAACACATTCATAACATAGCTCTGAATAAAACCCTCGTAAGCAATCCAGGCTAGACTTTAGATTATTCAATAAAGAAGAATAGAAAACATTATCACAATAATCAGCCCAACTCACTAGATAACAATCTTTGGAATATGCGATGGCGTTACTGTAATCGCAATTTTTAAGAGTTAAGTATTCCGTTTCCAACGCAGTATGAGGAGTTTTTTCTGACAATTCTTTTAATTGAGCAAGAAAAGGACGCTTGGAATCATAATCAAGAGTATATTCTGTGCCATCCCAAGAATCTCCCCACCAGCAAGGCTGGCAATAAATCATCAAATTTGTTTCTGAGCTATACATAGACATAGTGCGTTTTCCACACTTGTCACAATTTCTCCAAAATAAATACCAGCCATTTACACAAACTATGCGTCTGATCATTCTACATTCTGGACACCAAGTCGGTGCTGAAACTTTTATCTTCTCGTAAAAATTAAAATCTTCGGATTCTATCGTGAAATCTTTTTTACAGTTCTGGCATATTTTGCTTTCTGATTTTTGTCCTGAATTCATAATTTTTCAAATTACATATATGCGCGATAGCGTAAATATGTATTAATATACTTCCTGCTGATAACATTTTTCACAGTAAACTATTTCCGGACGGTCGGGAGAATAAGAAGTTTTAATTTCAATATTGCATTTTGCGCATACCCTGTCATAAATCGCCATTGGATTTAATAATTTAATACGCGCACGATCACGACATAGGGGGCATTGTCGTGGAATTGGTAAATTCATTCTGCGCAAGAAATCCAATTCTTTTTGAATAATTTGATAATTTTTTCCACAGTTATCACATTTTAAAATCGCTTTCAAGATATCATCTGGCACATCTCTGATGTGTTCTGGAATTTCCATTGTTGCGTCTTTATATTCTCGCAAATCAAGATCGCGCCATTTACAACCCTGTCCTTCTGCATCCTCTCTTGTTATTGGAAAACATTCATAAGATGTTGACTCATTGTATGCCCACGGCGAAAGTTCTACTGGCAACATTTCCCCATAGAGATATTTTCTACCAAGTTTGTCTTTATATGAAACTTTCATCATATGCTCTTTTATTTTTGGAACTAATTTTTCATATTCTTCTTTTGAATATTGTCTGTTTAATATGCAATACTCTCCTTTTGGAATATTCACACAACCAAACAAATTGCTGGAGTGATGACAGCCAAAACAATACTCAACATTATTGTTGAAATAATTCCATGCGGAAAATTTTACATTATGAGAATCGAGTCCACACCAACAAGCTTCATACATTAACTCTGAATTATCACCAAAAAACGACCAATCATATGATGAAGACGATGGTCCATCTTTCAAAAATTGACAATATCGCAAATCAAGTCCATTCGAAAGCAAATAAGAATCACGAACATTCTTTGAATTGGAAATATATTCCCCAGAAACATTTTGATTTTTAACCCCATGAAATTGCCTTCTGGGTTGTGTTTGAAAGAATTTATCTGCTTGGATTTGAAAACTTTGTATTAATGTTGGAGTTCCAAAATCAAATTCTTCAAACTTTTTTTGATATTCTTCCTTGCTGTATTGTTTATTAAAAATACAATATTTTTTCATGCGCAAATTTATACAACCGACACAGTCCGAGCATCCAACTAAATCACGCGAAAACCAAACTGTTTGACATTCCACGCAGTTTTGAGAAAAAAATATTTGATAACATTTATTCACATTGATAGATCCATAACAAAGTTCAGAATGATTCAAAAAAGAACAATCAAGAGATTGCTTGCCATCAACTACGGTATTTAAATAAGCACTGTCTTCTCCACCTGTAATACGAAAACAAAGATAACAATCCTTGCATGCGGAAGCTGCATTGCAATAATCGCTACGAATCATTGTCGAGTGAGCAGTAGCCAGAGAAGCATGCGGCACTTCCAGCATCAACTCCTTAAATTGCTCCAGAAATGGCTTGTTCCAATCAATTTCTTTGCCATAACTTTTTGGATCCCATTTATCGCCCCACCATATGTCTTGACGATAAACTTTATATGGAGAATCCGGATGATAAGTACTGATTAACATGTCTCCAGTAAAATCACATTTTCTTTTATATAAAATTCTGTATCCTTGCCAATTCATTCTTCGCAACATTCTACACTGCGGACACCAAGTCGGTGCTGAAACTTTTATCTTCTCGTAAAAATTAAAATCTTCGGATTCTATCGTGAAATCTTTTTTACAGTTCTGGCATATTTTGCTTTCTGATTTTTGTCCTGAATTCATAATTTTTCAAATTACATATATGCGCGATAGCGTAAATATGTATTAATATACTTCCTGCTGATAACATTTTTCACAGTAAACTATTTCAGGTCGGTCGAGAGAATATCCAGTTTTAAATTTTTCTCCACAAGGCTCGCTATCGTGGACATGTTTTACAGTATTTTTGTAGATCCCTTTTTCATCTGTCGTCCCAGCACACATGCAAGATCTTTCGTATAGCTCAAATTTTAACCTATCCTTAATTCTTCTTTTAAATCTGCAATCATGGCACATTGTTGGAAGCGGAAGATTTTCTTTTTTATAAAACAAAAGTTCATTTTCTAAAATACGATAAGGATTTTTGCAATTTCCGCACTCCATAATTTCCTGCAAAATATCATTACCAATTTCATCGATTGAATCCTGTAAATCATCTATTTTTTTTGTTATTTTGTATTCCCCCCGAGATACTTCAATCCATGGATAACCTTCTTCTTTGGCTTTCTCTTTATTTATAGGAAAATATTGAATAGCGGTCGAATTGTTATATCCAAATTGTGAATGTTCAATCGGGAAAAATTCTCCATATTTGTACACACTACCTTTTTTGTCGACATAAGACATTTCATTCATGTGTTCTTTAATTTTTTCAACCATTTTCAAATATTCTTCTTTACCATACTGTTTGTTGAAAATACAATATTGCTTTTTCTTCAACCCGACACAACCGAAACAATCCGAAGAGCTGAACATATGCGCGCAATACTCTAAATTTTTACAATTCGGCCAGCAATTATCGCAAAATTTAAGATTAAAAGTATTGCCACCCGAAAGGCAAGTCTCATAATGCAACTCCATGTTGGCGCCCCAAGCAAAGGCATCGTAGCAATCTTTATTTTTGGGAACCTGTAAATACTGGCAATATCTCATATTTTCCCCTTCCCTCATTAAAAAACTATCTTTTACATTTTTACAATTAGTAACATAAGAGCCAGTGGAATTTAGATTTTTCAAACCCTGATGATATTTCACCGGTTGAGTATTCCAAAATATTCTAGCTTTTTCGCGCGCCTTTTCTAAACCTGAAATGGTTTCAAGATTCATTTTCTCTATTTCTTTTTTATAATCTTCTTTAGAATATTGTTTATTGAAAATGCGGTAAGAAGATTGGCGCAAATTGACACATCCAAAACAATCATTACAACCGACACAATCTCGGCAAAACCAGAGATTTCTTGATTCCGCCGACATTATAGTAAAACGACACTGGTAGCAATTTTGTAGCCAAAAACATTCATAACATCTCTCAGATTGGCTTACATGTGAATTGTCAATACAATCTTTACTGAAATCAGTCGCATTGCCATACATACAGTCTTCTGAAGTATTAGAATTAAAAAGAAGATAACAATTTTTTAAAGCTGTCGCGTTCGCGCTGTATGGACTATTTACCATAAATTCAACTCTCAAAGAGAAAACCGGCACTTCTTTCTTTAATTCAAAAAATTGTTCAAAAAATGAACGAGAGAAATCATAAAAGCGTCCGTATTTCATTGCATCGAATTTGTCGCCAAACCAATACCCTTCGGTCGTGGAATGATTTCCGGCTTCATCAGGAAAAAGCGAAAAAATAGTCTCACCAGTAAAAACATCTTTGACTTTGAAAAGTTTTCTCTCGTTTCTGAAAACTGCTCGCCTCTCCGCTCGACAAAGCGGACAAAAAGTCGGTGCTGGAACTTTTATCTTCTCATAAAAATTAAAATCTTCAGATTCTATTGTGAAATTTTTCTTACAGTTTTGACAAACTTTATTTTCTGCTTCCATAAGTTTATTTTACCACCTTTTTGAACTCTGACGGCAAGGGAGATTCCACTTTTTGAATCTTACCCTTTAGATCTTTAAATTCAATGGATTTGGCGTGCAAAGCCAAACGGGAAAGGCCTTTAGGGCAAGGGTTGTCAGGGTTATAGAGCGAATCGCAAGCAACTGGGTGATTTAAAAATTTAAGATGCACACGAATCTGATGCGTTCGACCGGTTTTGGGACGAACTTCTAGATAAGTAAAAGGCGAAGTATGTGCAAAATTTTTATCTCCGAGAGTCCCACCCCGTACTCGGGGAAGGGCGCAGGAGGAAAAATTTTGCACACATGAAGCCTTAAATCTTTTTAAAACTTTATATTCAGTAATCGCTTCACGCATTTCTCCCCGCGCTCCACGACCAGCAAGATGCCGGCGAAAATCTTTCGGGCTACGGCCGATTGGCTTGTTTATGACTCCCCGCTCATTTTTCACCCAACCATTGACAATAGCTAAATAAGTTTTTTTTACTTCCCTCGCCATAAATTGTTTCTTCAAGAATTCGTGCGCCTTATTATTTTTTGCTAAAAGCATTACACCGGATGTTTCTTTATCTAAACGATGAACTATTTCTAGTTTGGGATATTCTTTTTTGAAAATATCTAAAATGGTTTCCTCTTTACTCCTCTCGTCGGGATGCACCAAAATGCCCGATGGTTTATCAATGGCTAAAATATTAGAATCTTCGTATAAAATTTTAATTTTCATGAATCTAGGTTTCCGTTGATTTTATCATATCATTCTTGATTCTCTTAATCAGGCTATAAATCAAAGCACTCGCCCGTGGCTTCCGCCAACAGACGAGTGCGCGATTAAAGTGCTTGTCCCCTCTCTCACCTTGGGACAGACCGATAGAATACGTTTGGCGACGAAGTGTTGTCGCGAAACGTGTTCGTGAAACCAGACCTCACCCGCCAATCGATGACAGGCGTCCAGTCAACGAGGTTGGTTGACCTTTCGAGGCCAACCAAAACCCCTGTGTCTGCCGGAGGTTGCCCGAATGACCAGGACAGATTTGGGATACCTGCTTCGTCAACAGGCATTCCCAAATCCTGAAAACTAACAGGTCGCAGATCGGTATCCTTCTCCCAGAGAAGCGCGAGAGCAACTCGCCCTGTCTCGTTGAGAGTTGCATACACGACCGAGAAAACGACTGCGACTGCCTGAGTCTGGGTCTGGGTCACAACAGGAGCAAAACCCGCCGATCTCAAGCCCTGACTTGAACTTGAGACAATTGAGACTGCCGGCGGAATATTACTCTCATCCACCCACTCAAACCAGATGTGTTGATCCTGCCAGCCTGCCGAGGTAATGTTTGTGACGCCACCCGGAACAAAAATCCGGACCTCGTTTGTTTGCCTGACTGGTGGCGGACCATTCAACCGTTTGGCGAGCTTGTAAATCTGTAAGGCGGCATAACCGCCCGCAACAATCACTAACGTTGCCACGGCAAACGCCACCAGGACACTGAGAGCAGAGACTTTAAGTTTTGCCAGCACCACCAGCATGCCGACAATGCTCGGGTTTTTGGTTTTCATGGCAACATTCCTCCCGAATGAATCTCGTTGAGGATGTAACAAACTACCCACGTAATCCCCGAGACTAACATAAGTAGCCCGAGGATCCACTGCACTGACTTTGACAGCCAGCGATTCGTGAATTCTGACTCTGCTCTGCAGAGTCTTGTGAATATCGTCATAAGACTTCCTCCAGCTTTGTCTTTGTCCGTCATCGTAGTTGATGAAGTTGACAAAGATCGATTTTTCTATTGTAGTGTAATACTACGTCATCAATTTGTCAACAAAAAAATATTTTTTTCCTTGATTTAATATCTGCTTTGTGACAAGCCCTTAAAGGGACAATTCTTCGAGAAAGAAAAAGTAGTCGGACTCGGGACCGAAAATCTCCCCACTACTGGGAAATTCCTTTGAGGGCATATGAGCACAAATACCCTGAAACAAAAGTAGCCAGCCAGATTGAAGCTCTCTTTCATGCCCACCCCATCAAAAAAGGACATAACCCAAGTTTCTGTCTGGTTTATGCGGACCCTGGACACCCGTCCGACAGGGTCTTAGTGCGAGTTAAGACGATGGCAGGATGCAACGAAGGATGCGAGCCTGGTAAAATCGTGCTCAACTACCACGAACGAGCATTCGAGATAGCCTATGGACATTCGATCAGTCCCGATGGAATTCGATCTGTGGACATAATTCTCGAAGTGCATCCAAGAACTTCTTTCGTCATCGTGGCCGGAGGTGACCGGCTACACCGTCGATTTAAGGTGGTTTATTCTGGAGAAGGTCCCCCGACTTTCACGGAAATCACACCCCACCCCTGAAGAAACCCAACCACCATTGGCCACGAGCCAAGGTTAGCACCAATCAATCTCATCAAAGGCGCGGGAGAAATCCCACGTCTTTTTATTTTCCAATTGTTTGTTGAGTGTGCCCTTGGTAGGAATCGAACCTACATCAAGGCCTTAGAAGAGCCTTGTTCTATCCATTGAACTACAAGGGCAAATGGACGGCTGGTGCGCGGTGAGGGACTTGAACCCCCGACCTTCTCAGTGTAAATGAGTTGCTCTACCAACTGAGCTAACCGCGCATAAACACCCTTCTAAATTAACATTTTTACAGCGATGGGTCAACGACCGGCGCGGGAGAATTTAATATTTGATTTGATTTTTGTTCTCGTTTAGAGAAATATTCCAACACTTTTTCTATCCTTTCTTTTTTTACTGTCTCAACTTCGGGACTGGCGGCAACGGGCGACAATACAGGCTCTTTATTGGTTTGAATAAAAAGATAGTAGCCAAAAGAGAACGAAAGAAAAAGAACTACAAACATGAAAAAAACAGCCGACCGCCAACAAAGATTAATGTTTAACCACGGATTTTCTTTACCTTTCTTGAAACTCTTTTCTTTTTTAAAGAATCTTATTTTCATTCCGTTATATAAAATTTATTTTATAAAACTCAAAAGCTTCATTTTAAGAAATGCATCCCACTCCGGTGCTCTTACATTTTTGCCTTTTGTTATGTCTGGATTAGTCTTTCTGTTAATGTCCACTCCGACAAATTCAAGTTCATAAGGAGAATTTTCCAAAAGTGTCAAAAATTTATAAAGTCCGCCAAAAGTTCCGGACGCTTTCATTCCAACCATGAGTCCGACATAATCATCTAAAACATCAACAGAGGCAACCTCCGCTTTGACACCTACCTTCCCAGCTAATTCTTCAATTGTATCTAAAAAGGGCACAACATCGGAACTTCGCGCGAAATGAGTTTCTAGCTGGGCTCTTTCGCCCTCGATTACCCCAATTAAATAATTAAGTGTCTTTATTTCATCTCGCCTGAGCGCCTCATTCCACCATTTTTCTTCTTTTATTTGCGATTCTCTGTTGTTAATATTTATCGCCCTGTAGAAAAACAAGAAAGCCAACAGAAAAATGCAAAAAAATGTCGTGAAAAGAAATACTGGTGTTTTTGGAAAATTATTTTGCGTATTCATGTTATGTTTACTACGGAATTAAACTCAAATAAAATTTAATGTTAGATCCTTTCACGAAATTCGAAATCGGTAGATCGACCTGTTTGAAAGTGGCACCATCTTCGAGTGCTTGACGGAATGAAAGTAAAATCTCGCGAGAGGGTGCGTTGCCTTGAATGCCAACTTTCTTGCCGGCCTCACCGTTGTCTGAAATTTTTACTGGATCATCTTCGTAGGAAATGCTAGTGATTTCAATGTTAGATATTTTTTTAGAAATAATAGCATTTATCACTTTTTCAGAGACGATAAATTTGTTTTTTTCAGCGTTTTGAATCAGGTCGAGCTTGTAATTCAAATCCTTGATTACCGCTAGAGTCTCCTGATCAATCAAAGGCACCGGTTCGTCTTTCTGCATTTCCAGTTTATTGTTTATAATGTTGTTTCTGGCGGAAGAAAAAAAATAGGATGGCAGAATCGCAATAAAAACGATAAAGGCGGATACGGCACTCACCGCCAAAAACAAAATCACAAGCTTGTAGTAAAAAACTCTAACTATCTTTTTCTTTTCTTCTTTTGGAATTAAATTGATCACAAAAATTAATTGTTGTTATAATTTCTTAAGGCAAGCCCCAAGGCGGCAGCAAATGAAAGCGCTTGTTTAAAATTTATATCTGGAACAT
>CAYIEL010000017.1:0-14146 GCA_964362425.1 uncultured Candidatus Saccharibacteria bacterium
AAAAGCTCGTCCCCAAACTCATCATCGTCGCCCTCCTCGTCAATTTCAGTATGTTTTTCACGCGGGTGATTATTGATGTGTCCAACGTTACCGCCAATCAGTTTTATTTGGCTTCGGCGTCCGAAGGGATACCTACAGACGGCGCACCCGACGTTACCACCGCCTTGATGAAAGGGGTTGGAATTTTTAAAACAACAATTTTGGCACCCACCCAACCAGAATTCACTGGGCCAAGCATTAAAGGCGAGGCCGTTAACCCGGGAGCATTGGACTGGTCAAAAATTATAACCAGCTTTTTCGGTGGAATAGTCATGCTCTTGGTGGCCTCTTTCGTTTTCCTCACCGGTGCGATCCTTTTTGCTATTCGGACGATCCGACTACTATTTTTGATTATTCTCTCGCCTTTCGCTTTCTTCTTCTACATTCTTCCCAAAACCCAGGGTTATGCAAACGAGTGGTGGAAGGCTCTGGCCAGCGATGCCATGTTCGCCCCGGCTTTCCTAATAATGATTTATATCGTCACCCAGATAACCCAGCGACTGGGGGAAGTCCACGGAATTAGTAGTGGCTGGGTCGGCGAGACAGTCGTTTTTATCCTCGTCATCGGCATGCTCTTAGGCGCAATTATCGTGGCCAAGAAACTCGGCGCGGCGGGGGCATCGGGGGCGATGAAATTGGCCGGGGGCGTGATCGGTGGAGGGTTAGGTCTTGCTGGCAGACACACGGTTGGTCGAGCCGCTAAAAAGTTTGCTGAATCAGAAACCGCGGCTAAGTGGGCTAACAAGGGCGGTGTCACTGGTTGGATAGGGAAGTTGGGAATGAGGGGAAGTGAAGGAGTCGGCAAAGCCAGTTTCGATGTCCGTGCGAGCAAAATGATTAAAGCCACGGCTAAAGCGGCCGGTGTCGGCGACGCACTAAGTGGTAAAGCCCAGAAAGGAGGGTTTGAAGCAATGCAAGAAATCAAAAGAAAAGAAGCCGAGAGAATCGGCAAAAAAATCGGAGCTAAGCTCGGACCGGAGGCGGAAACCCAATACCTCAAGCGAATGTATGAGGGACCTGGAAGACTCGGCGGGGGAGCCCGGGGCGCTGGCACTGGCGCAGTTACCGGTGCGACCATCGGAACAATGATGCTCCCGGGAATTGGTACGGCTGTCGGCGCCGGTATTGGCGCAGTTGTTGGCGCTGGTACTGGCGCAATATATGGTTTAACCCGCGGGCGGCGGGCGCGGTTAGAAGCCAAGGCCGAAAAATACCGCCAAGAAGCGGCGGCGCATTGGCAAGCCAACAATGCCGAGAAGGCGCAAAAAGCCCAGGCGCGAGCCGAAAAGGCGCAGAGGAAGGCAAATAAAATCAGCCTGCTTGGCATAGAGGAAGCGGGGGCTAGCCAAGGTAAATTTGATGAAAAAGCGCTACAACAAGCAATAGAATACGAAAAGAGACGGCTCGCTCAAACAGACTCGGATTACGCTCTTGATCTATCATCATTAGAAACGGCGATGCGAGAAAAGAATCAGGGGCAAATTATTATGTACACCGCTCGTCTCAAAGAACGGGAGAAAGGTACTCTCATCTCGCAAAATGAAATCAAACTTAGGGCCATCCAGGGAACCAGAAAGAAGCGGGGAGAAAAAGAGAAAGAAGATTCGTTATTGAAAAAATTGAGGGAAGAAATTGATAAAGAAAAACCGCCAACGGAAAAACCACCGGAGGAAACAAAAGAAGAATAAAATCAAACTATGGACCAAACCAAAAAACAATTAAAGGACGCGTTTGATAAATTGCCGGAGAAATTGCGGCAATACGTTGTTGTCAGTGACTGGGAAAATAAATTGCGTGATATTCTAGTCACCCAAAATCTGACTGAAGAACAAAAAGTAGAAATTAACAATGAGGCACTTTTAGCCTTACTCGGCGTTACCGACCCGGATGATTTGGCCTTGGCCCTGCGCACGACGGCCAAATTGTCAGATGGACAATCAGAGCAATTGGCTCAAGAAATTGGGGAGAAAATTTTTTCGCCGGCGGAAGATGAATTATTGGAACTCGACCCGATAAATATCGAGGATTACGCGGCCTACCAAGCTCTGCCGGTGGGAACCAAAGAGGCCCTCCAAAAACTTCCCGATGATTTACGGAAAATTATTCTCTCCACCGAAACCGCCGACAAGATTCAAGCCATCGGCCAAAAATACAATTTGCACATTGACCAAATGGGGGCCCTGGATGAGGAAGTGCACAATGTCCTTTTTGGAGTTTCATCGCCGAGTAAACTTACCGAACAAATAAAAAACAGACTGGGAATAGAACAATCGGCGGCTGATAATATCACTCGCGATCTTAACGAACAAATTTTTCTCAAGATCCGCGAATCGTTGCAGGCTTTGCCCAAAACGAATGAAGCTAACGAAGCTGCTAGTGTCGTCGAGCCGATTCCTACGCCGATCCCCTCGACTTCGCTCGGGGCAAGTGATTTGCCGAGCAAAGAAGAGATTACCAGTGGGATAGAAAGCCCTAAGAAAGAGGATACCGTCTTCGAACAGAAGATGGGCAAGCTTTTCCGCATTCCACGAGAAGAAATTGACTTAGACCCCTATCTCGAAAAACCCAAATGAATTTTCAGGTACCTCAATTCATAGAAGTGGAAGACAAAATCTTCGGTCCGTTGACCTTCAAGCAGTTTGTCTACTTGGCCGGCGGAGCGGGTGCCATTTTTATTATCTATGTTATTCTGCCATCACTCTGGCTCGGCATCTGGTTCATCCTACCTGTCGCCGCGCTCGCGCTGGCGCTCGCTTTCTACAAAGTCAATAACCGTTCTTTTATTTACGTTCTCGAGGCCGGCTTCCGTTATCTCTTGGGCGCTAAACTCTATCTTTGGAAGCGGGAGGATGGGGCGGCGCAGGGGACATCGATTGTGCTCGGCGCCGAGAAGCCGGTTAATATCCCCAAACTCTCCCAGAGCAAACTTCATGATCTGGCTTGGTCGCTCGATGTCAAAGAAAACTTAAAGTGAAAAACGCAAAGTGTAAAATAAAATGGCAAATCTAAATCAAAACGAGAATAAGACAAAAGCGCGAGCCGCGCAGGATTTCGTCCCGATTAAAGAGATCCGCGACGGCGTGGCAATTTTGAAAAACGGCGGTTTACGTTTAGTTCTGATCGCTTCTTCCATCAACTTCGCTTTAAAATCCGAAGAAGAACAAACGGCGCTCCTTCTGCAATACCAAAACTTCCTAAACTCGCTTGATTTCCATATTCAAATTTTCGTCCAGTCGCGCAAACTTGATATCCGGCCGTATCTTGAGACGTTGGAGACGCTTGAGAAAGAGCAGTTGAACGACTTACTTAAAATCCAAACACGCGAATATATTGAGTTCATCAAAAACTTCACCGAGAGCACCAACATTATGTCCAAAACATTTTTTGTTGTCATCCCTTATGACCCGCCGATTTTCTCCCAACGAAGCGGTTTCCTGCGTCAGATTTTCCCCGGCCACGCTAAGCGTGGCGAGCCGGGTGGCGACCCAAACGATAATTTCGAAGAGCATCGCACCCAGCTCGAGCAGAGGGGGAGTGTCGTCGAGCAAGGGTTGGCGCGCCTCGGCGTCCGCGTGGTCGAACTTGGCACTCAAGAGTTGGTTGAATTATTCTTCAAGATTTTTAACCCGGGCGAAGTTTCGGCGCCCAATTTAGGCTAATTAAATATTATGTCTTTCTTCAAACGACAAAACACGACAGGGACGAGTACGGCGATTGCGCCGATCTTGCCGAGTGATATTTATAAAACCGGCGTCCTCGAACTGCGCGACATCATCGCGCCGGCCGCGCTCCGCGTCACCCCGCGTCTGATCAATCTCGGCGAGAAGGTCGCCCGCACGCTCTTCGTGATGTCTTACCCGCGCTTCTTAACTGGTGATTGGTTCTCACCGATCATTAACCTCGATAAAATTTTTGATATTTCCATTCTTATCCACCCGATCGACACGGCGATTGCTCTCCGTCAGCTTGAGAAAAAAGTGGCCGAAGTCCAAAGCCAGATTAGTATCAAAGAAGACAAGGGCCTCGTCCGCGATCCGATTCTCGACATCGCCTATCAGGACATCGAGAATCTGCGCGACGCGCTCCAGCAGGCGCAAGAAAAGATTTTCGATGTTGGTCTCTACATCACTATTTATGGCGACAGTGAGGACGAGCTAAACAAAACCGAATCCGAGATCAAGGGCATTCTCGATGCCAAATTAGTTTATCTGAAACCGGCCCTCTTCCAACAAGCCGAGGGCTTCGAGAGCGTTCTGCCGATTGCCGTCGACCGCCTCGCCGTCAATTACAAATTGAATTCTTCACCGCTCTCGTCACTCTTCCCCTTCGTTTCTTTCGATCTCACTTCCAATAAGGGGATTCTCTACGGGGTTAATCGCCATAATTCCTCACTCGTCCTCTTCGATCGCTTCTCACTGGAAAACTATAATTCGGTTATTTTTGCCAAGTCTGGGGCTGGCAAATCTTACGCGACAAAATTGGAAATACTGCGCACTCTAATGTTTGGCACCGATGTCATTGTCGTTGATCCGGAACGTGAATATGAATACTTGGCCGAAGCGGTTGGCGGGCGCTATTTCAACATCTCACTTACCTCCGAGCATCACATTAATCCTTTCGACCTGCCCTTCCCGCGCGAAGATGAATCGCCGGCCGACGTTTTACGTTCCAATATCATTAATCTCGTTGGCCTCTTCCGTTTAATGCTTGGCGGTCTCAATCCCGACGAAGACGCGATCATGGACAGCGCCATCACCGAGACTTATGCTCTGAAAGACATCACCCCTGATGTTGATTTCAGTGGCAAACCAGCGCCACTTCTTTCGGATCTTGAATTGGTCTTGGCGGGGATGGAGGGTGGGGGCGCGCTAGCCCAGCGCTTGCTCAAATACACCCAAGGCAGTTGGGCGGGATTCATTAATCGGCCGACCAACGTTGATATCAATAAGAAATTCGTCGTCTTCTCCGTCCGCGATATGGAAGATGAACTCAAGCCGGTCGCCATGTATATCGTCATGCACAATGTTTGGAATGCCATTCGTCGGACACTCAAGCGACGTTTGCTCGTTGTCGACGAGGCCTGGTGGATGATGAAGTCGAAGGACACCGGCTCCTTCCTCTTCTCGCTCGTCAAACGCGGTCGGAAATATTACTTGGGTGTGGCCACCATCACTCAAGATGTGGGCGACTTCTTGCGCTCGCCTTACGGTCTACCGATTATCACCAACTCCTCACTGCAACTTCTGCTCAAACAGTCACCGGCCTCGATTGACTTGGTTCAAAAAACATTTCAACTAACCGATGAGGAAAAATATCTACTCCTCGAGTCGGGGGTGGGGGAGGGCATCTTCTTCGCCGGCCTGAAACACGTCGCGCTTAAAATTATTGCTTCTTACACGGAAGATCAAATTATCACCTCTGATCCCTCGCAACTTCTCGCCATCAAGAAAGCCAAACAAGATCTCGCGGCGGGAATGGGAGAAGATCAAGAGACAGCCACCCAATGAATAATTTTGCCTTCATTGACGCGCAAAATGTCCATCTAGGTATTAAGTCTTTAGGGTGGAATTTGGATTGGAAAAAATTTAGAGTTTATCTCAAGGAGAAGTATTCTGTTTTGATCGCTTATCTATTCATCGGCTATATGTCTAGTAACCAAGATTTGTACTCCAATTTACAAAAGGACGGTTACATTTTAATTTTCAAGCCGATCATTTTTGATAGCGAGGGGAAAGCCAAGGGTAATTGTGACGCCGATTTAGTTTTACGAACTATGATCGAGTTTCCTAATTTTGATCAAGCAGTGATTGTTACTAGCGATGGCGATTTTTACTCACTTGTTAGACATCTATACGAAAATAACAAATTACAAATGGTCCTTAGCCCTTATATTGAAACTTGTTCTAAATTATTAAAGAAAGAAGCCAAGAGTAAAATAAATTATCTGAATGATTTGTCACACAAAATCGGTAAAAAATGAAAACGCACCGCATAAGGACGAAACCTTATGAAGTGCGTTCTCTTATGGATGTCTTGATGCTACCAAACCTTCTAACCAAAATCAATCTTGACAATGTATTTACTTCGTGTATTATCATGAGCGGAATACTAGGGTTGGTCAAATCGCGTGATTCTTGGCCAAACTAGTTGGACCTGTAAAAATAGGGAGAATAGCTATGAGAATGCCTGTTGTCGCTTTTTGTTTTATGGACCTAAACAATTGGGTTACTTCATTACAGTCTGGAGATGTTATTCATTACGACACCCAGAGTGGAGCAATCCAATTCATGAGGGGAAAGGGGGGAAGGATTCTTATGATTCAGCTGGGTTTGGACGGTCCCTCTGATCGGCTGGTTGTAGGCAAGATTGGTCACGAAACCTATTACGCCTTTGTCAAACTCCTGGCAATTGTTTATCACGCCAAAGGAATTAACAAAATGTCAGACGGCAAATTACCGGATTATGTTCTCACGATTTGAAGCACAAGCCGATCCTAAAATTACCCAGTTCGCGTTCGCGCGACTGGGTTTTTTGTTTTCCACTAATAATTTTAAGGACAATGAGCTATAATGTAGAATACATGATGGCAGAGAAAAAAGAAGGGTTGAATTGGCTCACGGGCGGCGAAATGATTGGAGTGGCGGTCCTCTTCGATGGGGTTATCATTGTGCTTGATATTGTCCTCTTCGGTTTTGGTTTTATCCTCACTTGGATACCGAGCATGTTTGCGATTCTCACTTTCAGTGTCTGGTTGGCCATTAAAGGCGAGGCGAACTTTAAAAAAATTGCTATACTAGTAGCACCATTTACCGCTGGTTGCACTGGTCTTCCAGGTTGGACGGCCACGATTTGGCCATTGGTTGCCAAAACGATTGCCGCCAAAACTTTGGGGAAGATTGCACCGGTCGCCGGTCGTGCTCTTAACAAAATATGAAAAAGTTTTTAATTCTTATACTTAGTAGCATCATCTTCACGGCTAACTTTGCCTATGCCGCCAATACAGTTGACTTAATTTGGGAGGGGGAGACTTACACTCCCACTTTTTATGCCGGCCGGCCTTTGCCAACCACCGGCAATCTGGTTCGCGTTGTCGCCGTACCAAGTGTCGCGGTGGCCGGGCAAACGCTCGCCGTGAGCCAACTTGTTTTCCGTTGGATTAAAGATTTCACCCCGATCCAGTCCGCTTCGGGGGTTGGGAAAAATGTTTTAGAGTATCGCGCTAACCAAAATGGCGCGGCTAGTTCGGTTAGTGTGGAGATCTCCACCGAGCAGGGCGATAAACTGGCTGAAGCACGAGTGATAATTAATTCTGGTAAACCCAAAGTGGTTTTGTACGGCATTCAGCCACTCGCTAATCCCGATCGCACACTAGCTCTCACCGGGATTACTCCAATCAATACTTCCGAAACCACTTTACTCGCCCAACCCTTCTACTTTTCCCGGCTTGATTTCAGCAACCGAAATCTCACTTATGATTGGCGCGTGAACGGCACGAGTGCGCCGGCCCAACAAGAAGATGCCCGCTTCTTCACTGTCGCGGCGGGCGGCGGGGGGGAGGGCCAAGCCCCATTGATGGTTACTATCAAGAATGCCGGGGTTCCGCCGCAAACTGCGAGTCGCACGATTAATCTCGGCTTCGGGCTTCGTAATTTTACTTTTTAATATGCGCACACTAATTTTTTCTCTGATTCTTTCTTTAATTCTTCTCGCTAGTTTGGCGGCTGGCGCCATACCAGCCCGAGCCGTAGACTGCAAACCAACTGCCAACGGGGTTTGCCTACTTCAACCAGACATCATTCAACAGGGCCAAAATTTCGAAGAAGCCAGTCTTGGCCATTATTTTAGCCTTCTCTTCAACACCCTGATTGGCTTGGCCGGCGGGATTTCGGTTTTAATTATTGTGGTTAGTGGCCTACAATATATTATCAGTGAAGTTCCGGGGGTAAAAACTGGCGCGAAGGGGCGAATCACCGAAGCTTTAGTCGGGCTGGTCCTCGCGCTCTCGGCCTATCTTATTTTGTACACCATCAATCCTGATTTAGTAAATCTCAATTTGGAATTAAAACAATTAGAGACAACGGCCCAAACCAAAAAATAAATAACATGAGTAAAAAATTTCTTATCATTCTCTCGGTCATCGTCCTCATTCTCGCTATCGCCGGTGTGTTCATCCTCTGGCGTAGTACCCAAAATCGAACAGTGGTAACACCGCCACCAGCCACCAAACCATTATCTGGTTTCCCTGTTTCCGCGCCGATCACCAATCCTGCCCCCCCGCCCGAGGCCACGCCCAACGGCGGACAAGTTGGCCCGACAACTACCACCCCCATCGCGACAACCACAACCACCACTCCTATCATTCCAATTAAAGCACCCGGCTTGCTGACCAAACTTTCCTCTGTGCCAGTCTCCGGCGCAATCTTGACTCCCAGAATTAGCTCGAGCACGCCGGCCACGATAATTTATATTGAAGAAAACACCGGTAATCTCTTCCGTATTTTACCCGACGGCGGAAGTCAACGTTTAACAAACAGTACCTTACCAAGTATCACCAGATTGTGGTGGGGGATTTACAAAAACACCATCACCTTGCTCGCTCAATACCCAGACAACCAAGAAACGCCGGTGACCTTCCGTGGTACTTACAATCTCAAATTGATTAATTTACCAAATACTGGCTCGACCACCACTATTCCCATCGAGCTAGTTGGCGCGCCAATTCCCAAGGTGCTGGCCGGCGGAATCGCTGTTTCTCCGACCCGTGATCGTTATTTCTCCCTCACCGACACTGGCAATAGCGTGCTTGGAACGATTACTGAAATAGCGACCGGAAAAGTCAGGAACATCTTTTCTTCACCACTCAAATCTTGGTCGGTTAGTTGGCCCGCCCCAGCTGTTATCGCTCTCGCGCCCCGCGCCGCCGCCGGTCTCCCGGGGACTCTCTATTTCTTAAATACCAATAACGGCGTCTTGACTCGCGTCTTTGGCGGCTCATCTGGTTTTACTGCCCTTACCAACAACACCGGAACAAAAATTATTTATAATCAAGAATTGGGTGACCTGAAACTCTTCTCCACCGCTGACAGCTCAAGCCGCTCACTCACGATCGCCACCTTGCCCGAGAAATGCGTTTGGGCTAAAGATGCGGTGACAATTTATTGCGCCGTACCCAACACCTTGCCAATCCCCGAAGCGGGCCGGCCGGCTATTCAATATCCCGACGACTGGTGGAGCGGGGAAGCGACCTTCAATGACAGTTTATGGAAAGTAAATACCACAACCGGCGAAGGAAAAATTGTTTACGCCAATGGTGCGGCGGGCGATGCCAACCATCTCGATGCCATTAATCTTATTCTTGATGAGGTTGACCAGCGCCTAATCTTCACTGACCGTTGGACGGCGACGTTGTGGTCACTTGACCTCCGATAATCGCAACCGCTTTATGTTTAACAACTAGTTCGTGACCAATCGCAAAAAGATTACTGGTTAACCAATAGAGAGTCAGCGCCGCCGGGAAACCCAAAGAAACAATTGTAATAAAGGCCGGCATCATATAGCGCATTTGGAGGTTCATACTACGAGCCAGGTCATCTTTGAAGGTCCGATCTTTACCAGAGGTCGGGGGGGCAATCGGGGGAACAGCTAGGCGCATTTGGAAAAATTGACTGACACCCACCAGAAGAGCTAAGACATAATTTTTGGCCGCCAAATCCAACCCAAACAGAGTGGGGTTTATCGCCTGGGGTGGAACAATAAATGGATAAAGAAGTTCGCGGTTGATAGTGAAACTGTCTTTAAAGACCCAAAATAGGGCCAAGATAATCGGTATTTGGATCAAAAGCAACCAAAAACTGGTGAGGGGATTAATCCCGTGCTCACGGTAAAGAGCCATAGTTTGTCGTGCTTGCTCTTCGCGATTATTAGCGTGTTTAACTTTTAATTCTTTAAGTTTTGGTTCTAGGGCGCGAATTTTCTGTTGGGAAGTAGTGGTTTTATGATATAGCGGCGAAAGAATCAATTTCACAATAATCGTCAAAACAATAATCGCCAACCCCAAACTTGAGCCGGGTAAAACGGCGCTTAACCAAATCAAAAGGTTATAAAGTGGATTGAAAAATAACTGATTAAAAATGTATGACATGGTTTAGAAGATTTAGGAAGAAAAAATTGGTGATTGTTTAATAATCTCTTGAATAATTTGGCGAAGTTCTTGATACGGAAGTTCCGCCGACCCTTTTTTAAAAAATAAAAGACAGCCGTAATTGTCTTTTATTTTAGGCAAAAGCTCTCGGACAATCATTCGGGCGCGCCGTTTAAGTTTATTCCGTCCAACCGCGGCGGTCGTCACCTTACGAGACACCACGAGGGCAAAAGGGGTTGGTTTTGTTGCTTGGTTGGCTTCCCCTATCGGTCGTGGCGCGATTCTTAAGGACAAAAAAGGGGAGTGCCAAGAACGGCTAGCCTGAAGAATGAGGGGAAATTGCCGGCGGGCCACTCGACGTTGACGTGGCAACATACCAAAATCTGTCCCTTAGACCGAGAGACGCTTCCGCCCTTTTTGCCGGCGGCGACGAATGACCTTTCGCCCGCCCGAAATCCGTTGGCGAACTAAAAATCCGTGTTTCCGGTGGCGTTTACGTTGTTTTGGTTGATAGGTTTGCGACATGGGCATAGTATATATTAGTTATCCACACTAATCCACTAGTTATAAACAAAAGGGTTAGGTAGGGCAACCAGAGCAACCATACTATAATACTTCACACAATATGATTCTTGATTATAAAAAGCTTTGGGGGGACGCTCTGGTTGACATTGAGCTCAATGTTTCCAAGGCCAATTTTGGCACTTGGTTCAAAAATACCAATATTTCCAAACAAGAATTAGGGATTGTTTATTTAAACGTTCCCAATACTTTTGTTAAAGAATGGCTAGCCAACAAATACCACAAATTTATTATCAAATCTCTACGTGACCTGCACCCAGAGATCCGCGGGGTAGAATACTTGATCAGCCGGACCGACGAACCCGGGAAGGAGAAGAGGGAATCAGGTTTTGAGAAACCGGCTTACACCGAACAACTAGCCATGCAAGAACTTTATATCAATAAAGAGGATAATCTTAACCCCCGTTACCTTTTTGAATCGTTTGTTGTCGGGCCGTTCAATGAGTTGGCCCACGCCGCCGCTCATGCGGTGGCGCGAAAATTGGGATCGCTCTACAATCCTTTGTATATCTACGGGGGGACCGGTCTTGGTAAAACCCATCTCACCCAAGCGATCGGCAATTATTTAAAACACTTGGGTGGGAACAAAAAAGTTTACTATGTCACCTCGGAACGTTTTATGATTGACTATGTCAATTCGGTGCAAAATAATCGCGCGAACGTCTTTAAGGAAAAGTATCGCAAGTATGATGTTTTAATCATGGATGATGTCCAGTTTTTATCAGAAAAAGAAAAAACCCAGGAAGAGCTTTTCCATCTTTTTAATAATTTTTACGACAACAACAAACAAATTATTTTTTCATCAGACAAACCACCCAAACATATTAGCGGGATTGAAGAGCGACTTCGTTCCCGTTTAGAAGGGGGGATGATTGTAGATGTCAACAAACCAGACTACGAATCGCGTTTGGCAATTCTCCAAGCGAAGGTTAAATTGGGAAACGTGGCTGTCAGTGATGAGATTTTGGGTTATATCGCCAACATCATCCAAGACAACATCCGTGAACTTGAGGGGGCTCTTAATTCTATTGTTTGTCAGTCGTATCTTAAGAAACGCGAGCCGACTATCGCTGAAGTAAAACAGCTTATTAAAAACAACATCAAGCCTAAAAAAATGGTTTCGATAAAAGACGTCGCGGTGGTGGTCGCAGAATTTTATAATATTGAGGAACAAATGTTGTACGAAAAAACAAGAAAAAAGGAGGTGGTTAAGCCACGGCAGGTGATAATGTATCTGCTCCGTGAGGACTTCAACACCTCTTATCCCTATATCGGGCAAAAACTTGGCGGCCGCGACCACACCACCGTGATTCACGCTTACGAGAAAATTAAAAATGATTTAAAAACCAACACTCTTTTGGTTCGCGAGGTTGAGCAGATCCGCGCCTTGCTCTACCGAGAGTGAGTGGAATACTTGTTGATAAAATTCCAAGAAAATAAAATAAAAAGATTTTATGGGGATAAACAAAAACTTTTCAACACTGTCTCCACATTAAAATAATTAAAAATATGAATCAAACAAACACCCAAATTAATTTATCCCCACAATTGCCCTACGTAGTATTAGTAATAAATATTTAATAGATAAATATAAATAATTATAAACCTATGAAATTAGAATGTGCACGCGAAAAACTTCGAGATATGGTTGGTTTAGCCGAGCGAGTTACTGGTAAAAATTTATCTTTACCAATTTTAAACTCAATTATTCTCAACACCTCTGGGCGGTCCTTGATTATCAGGGCGACTAATTTGGAATTGGGGGTGGAAATCAATTTACCTTGTCGAGTGTCTCAAGACGGTTTAGTGGCGATCCATGGGGGAGTGCTGTCAAATTTCCTTTCCAACATTACCGGCGAAACGGTTTCTCTCGAAGTTGTTTCTGGTAATCTTGTGGTTTCCTCCCCGCGCCATCGGACAATTATTAAAGGTTACCCACCCACCGACTTTCCTTCGCTTCCCAAA
The DNA here is from genome assembly GCA_964362425.1 of uncultured Candidatus Saccharibacteria bacterium. Taxonomy (GTDB): domain Bacteria; phylum Patescibacteriota; class Minisyncoccia; order Phycocordibacterales; family JACOZG01; genus JAGVGK01. The sequence continues at coordinate 12,728 of CAYIEL010000017.1, forward strand.
GTCGTGGACGATCGCCAGTTTTTCGTTATTCCCAGCGATTATTTGGCGGCCGCTTTGCGGGCGGTGTCCTATAGCTCCTCCACTTCGTTGATAAAACCAGAAATCGCCAGTGTTTGTTTGTATAACCAAGGGAATGAGTTGGCGGTGGTGGCCACTGACTCTTTCCGTTTGGCGGAAAAGATTTTTCCGCCGGCCCTGAAGATTTCTTTAGCTCTTCCTCACCTAATTCTCCCAATAAAAAATGTGTCCGAGATAATTAGGGTGCTGGAGAATACACCCGGTGAGGCGACTATTGAATACAACCAGCATCAAATTTCTTTCAAAATGGGGGAGATATACTTAACTTCGCGATTAACCGACGGAGTTTACCCTGATTACCGCCAAATTATCCCCACCACGAAACTGACCGAGGCGATTGTCCTTAAGGATCGTCTGATGGAAACACTAAAAGTCTTAAATATTTTTGTTGATCGTTTTGGGCAAATTACTCTCACTGTCTCACCGGCTGATAAAAAAATCGAATTTACCTCAAGCAATGATAATGGCGAAAACACTTCCAATATTGAAGCGACGGTTGAGGGCGAAGCGGTCACCCTGTCGTTGAATGTGAAATATCTGCTCGATTGCTTACAGTCAATTCACACTGACTCGCTTCGTCTCAAATTTAACGGCCCGCATAAACCCGTGGTGGTTCAAGGGGTGGGGGACCCATCTTTCACTTATCTGATTATGCCGATTAACCGCTAGGGGCTAACTCAAGTATGGAAGCGCGACCATCTTTCCAGTTTGCGAAAATAAAAAGTTTGTTGGACGCGCGCACCAACTTCTCGGAAGAAGTGCGAGAAATTATTCACCAAATCAGCGGAGTCAATTTGGGAGAGAAAGAAATCGAGTGGCGCGCGCCGACTCTCACTTTGATTATCAAAACCTCGCCGGTGGCCAAGAATTTAATTTTCCGCCACCGCGAGAAAATTCTGACTGCTTTTTCGGCGCATTTCGATCGCCAAGCACCCAAGTTTATTCGGTGATTTCGTGTGGTTTGGGTTTTGAAAGCAAATATGATACAGTCGGTTTAATACCAAATTAAACAAAGTTGGTTTTGTCGAAACCCACCAGAGAGGCAGCCATCTTTAGATGAATTCAACAATCTCTGACCATAGCTGATCATCAAACCGTCGCCCGTTTTAACAGTCAAACCCCGAAATCTATTCAGTGACGGTCTAAGGGGGGATAAATAAGTTCAGTGGTTGTTGGTGCCCGTGATATAATTCTCGCATATGAAAAAAATCGCCCTCACTCTCGTTGTTTTTGTTTTCTCTCTCTTCCTCGGCCTCTACGGCTCCCAAAACTTTATTAAACAAAGCCAGCTCGCCGCCGTCGCTGTCCCCACTGACGGTCTGGTCGCTTACTGGAAGTTTG
>CAYIEL010000018.1:0-13551 GCA_964362425.1 uncultured Candidatus Saccharibacteria bacterium
AATTTGGCTGGCACTTCTACTATTTTTTGCGTTTCATTTTCCATAACTTTTTTATTTTGTAATTTTACTAATCTGATCCAACGCGACGACGAAACGTTGGATTGGCGAATTGAATAAATTGGCCAGTTGGGCGAGAAGTACCTCACGCGATGGAATCGCCGCGATACTCATCATCGCCTCGGCCGATGTGAAAGCGCCCTGAAAAACACCCCCGAGAATCTTCAGACCCTCTTTAACTTTGGCCTGAAATTCGTGAATCCCTTTGGCTGGAGCGATTAGATCGCCACCCGCCTTGGTGAGATAAGCGAGAGCCACTTCTCCATCTAAGCTCGGCAAGTCACCGGCAATCTTCCGACCGGATGAATCGAAGGCGCGACGAATCAGCGTTTTCTTCGCGACCATATACCCGACGCCACGCTCCCGTAGCTCACGCCGGAGGGCCGTGGTCTGACTAACCGGCAAACCGTGAAAGTTGACGAAAACAACCGTCTCGGATTCGGCGATATGCTGACCCAATTCTTTAATAATTTCAACTTTCTTGTTTTTACTAATTGGCATAATGACAAAAAAATAACGGCCTACTAAAAGCCGCCTAAGTTCGACCCTGGGTAGGACTTACCTGCCCCGCCATAGCGGGGTGAACCTACCGTCTTCGGCTTTGAATCTATGCTATCTCAAACCCTAAAACTTGTCAAAAAGTTGGATCAGATAAACTCCAATCAAACCACCGGCGATCAGAGCGATAAAACCGACCGCCATTTTCCAAAAAGTTTTATCGAGATAACGTTGCCACTGCCACATGCCAGTATTATACGCTACTTGCTAAACCAGTGCTTGACTCTGGTGAAGAAGCCGGTGGGTTTCGGTACAGGAATTGTCGCAACAGAGGCGGATAATGGTGGTGTGGTTGTTGGTATTGGTAAAACTTTCGAGACGACAATTGGATCTGGTACTAACGGCTTAGTAGTTTGCAATTTAGCTACTTTGAGCGAAAGTTCTCGAAGTTGCAAAGACAGAACCTGCAACTCTTCGCGACTCGGCGCCGTTCGACCAGCGAGCGCAATTGTGGCATCGGGAAAAAAGAGTGACAGAGAAGTGCTTGGGGTAATCACGAAACCAAGATTGGCAGACGAAACAATTGTACTCTTACCAACACTGATAATAGTATCGGATGGGAAAGTGAAAGTGCCCGCGCCTTGAGTCACTCGCCAACCACCAAGATTTAATTCCCGAGCAGAATGATTGATAATTTCCACACGATCAGTTGTCACTGCGCCCAAAGAAACTAGCGGTTGAATTACTGAAATTGTAGTTCGGCTTACGGCCACTTTTCCATCCGAGTCAAGAACATTGAGAACAATGTTGTACTCACCGGGAAAATAGTAGACGTGATTCGCCTGCTCGCCCATCGCACTCCCGCCGTCGCCAAATGACCATTGATAACTAACAGAAGTTGGTACGGTGCCGGATGATTCAGCTCGGAAAGCCACCGGGCTGTGAACACTCGCCAGGCGCGGGCGTCCGGCGCCGACCTTAAAAAGTTCGCTGGGCGCGACAGAAGTGATCGGCGCCGGACTCTCGTGAGCCGACAAAGTGCCACCACTTGAGCCAGTGCCGTTATTATTGGTTCCGGCATTATCAGGTGTTGTGGTTGAATTATTTGTGTTGTCGCTATCACCACCCGAATTCCCCGACCCCGAACCAACAGTAATTCCTTGCGAGGCCGACCAAGCCGTGCCACTGGTTCGTCCGGTAACGGTGACCGTAAGCGTCGGTGTCCCCGCCGCGCTATCGCGATAATAGAAATTGCGATTGGCCGACTTATTGTTCATCACGATCGAGGCCGGTTCGCCGCTCGCATTTACGAATTGCCCAGTGGCCGAGGAAGAAACAAAACTAACGTCCCCCGTTTCCTCCATTTTAAATTCTGCCCCTGATTCATCTTGAGTTTGGACAGTAATCATGTCCGAGATTGCTCCGGGCGCTACCGTCCGCGGATCGGTGGTAAAAACCAGTTTGCTCACCGCCGCTTGAGTAATAAAAGGGACGGCAACAGCCGTCAAGACAAACAGGGATGCTAGAACGTGTTTGATATTTTTCATCCCTCTAAACTAACGCCCAGAGAACAGAAGTCAATCTTGCCAGAAATCTGATCAATACGCGCTCTCCGCCACGATTTTGCCCGACTGATCGTAGAGAGTGACGTGTTCGCGGTTCGGCGCCCAAAGTTCCCACGAACGATGAAGATACACTCGCCACTCGTTGCCATAGAAATCAGTATCTTGCTCATGCCATTTCACACAAGAGTTGTAATTAAAATGTTCCTGCAAATAGGCTCGGCAATTGCTCGATAAGCCGGAAACATTGTCGATGAACTCGTAACCATCTACGTCTCGTTCAATCTTCGGCGTATGACACGAGGATAAATGAGTGGCAAAGTTGTAGCACTCGTTTTCAAGATTTTTTATGTTGGGTTCTTTCGCTGGCGCCGGACAAGCACGACGAAGGGCCGGCGTGAAGCGATAATAAGGCAAGGCATCAAGATAACCCGTGCATTTGTTGGTCAAAAAATTAGCATTGATAACATATGGATCCGAATTTCCCATCTGGCCAGTAACCAAAATAACTCGTGCCCCAGGAGTAAGGGTGATTGGCACTGTCGCCGGATTGGCGGAGTTGCCAATAAAAAGTTTTGTCCCGCCGGGAATTGTAACTCCATCGGGCCGGCTTTTGCCATTCGTTACCAACCAGCCAGTAACAGTAATCGGCGCCGAATTATTGTCGTTGGCTTCAAGAGCAATGTGCTCTTGATTCGGCTGAATTTCGTAAGGACCACTGCCGGTATCAATTGACACTTGACCATACCACGGCGAGCGCACCGTGATCGGCGGTTCTTTCAGCCCGTTGAATTGAGTGGACGACACCGTTCGCGGCGGCGGCCCGCCTAGACTCGGCGAGGCTGGCGGGGAAACATGACCAGCACCATAAATCTCGCCGGTGCCAATGGGCGCGGGCGGTTCGATGAACGGCCCGCTCCAAGATTCTGGACGCGACGGCCCGCCGGTGGCGTACCAGATAAGTCCGAGCACGGTCATAATCGCGACGAACCACCACAAGTCGCTCGTGGCACTACCTGCGTTCATCAACCGTCGTAACATAAAATAATTTTAACAGGTTAATTGCCTAGCAACAAGGCAACCAAGGGCGGGGCTTGTACTAGTACAAGCCCCGCCCTTGTATTGGATCGCTGTACGCCAACCAATCATTTATGAAATCAGAAAAATCATGAGCTGATTGAAAATACTCCGGAAAATCTTCTCGATTTAAAATTTGTCCGCGGCTATTTTGATTGTCGCCGACATAATCTTGGTAACTAGAATAAGGGTAAGCAAAAAGATGTTTTAAGATGAGAGGGCGATCGATGTCCAGAAGCCCCCGCTCACGCCAATCCGGTTTGATAAGCTTTACGGGATTGAGGTGAATGTAGGAAAAAAGATAACGAAGATACTCGTCAGAGTCAGCGTGAGCCGCATGAAAACGACTTGAAAATAACGTTCCGACTCGCTCGTTCTTTTTGTTGAAATACATCGAATAGCTCGTTAATAATTTTCCCAGATATTTGGTGATTCCGCCCTCGACGGTTTCGCGAGCAAGAAGATGAAAATGATTAGGCATGAGGCAATACGCTCCAACACTGGCTAATTTTGTCCCTCGCTTAATTTCATCCAACGGCTGATTCTGAATGAGACGAAAAACGATTGGCTCTGTTCCGTTGCAAAGAAACAATAACTTCATAAATCTAGTGTAGTCATCTTGCCCGAGAAAAATGTCTCTTTTATCAACCCCGCGGCTGTAAATGTGGTAGTACTCACCAACCGAAAATTCAAGTTTGCGTTCCATAATCTTAATCTTACCAACCGCCACAATGAAATACAAGCCCCGCCCTTGTACTAGTACAAGGGCGGGGCTTGGTAACGAGGGTTTCGGAACGGGAAAAAGGAAGGAAAAAAGACACGCAAAAACCCGCCACAACCTTGCGGAAGTAAGCGGGTTTTTGGTTTACCCGTTCCGCGCGAAGCGCGAAGTTAGGGCTAGCTATCCGATCAGGTCAACCCTGATGTCGGCACAAGAAGCTAGATTAGAGAGTACCCTTAGTCAACAGAGCAGAAGGCGTGACAAAGGTATCAACACCCCAGTTCTGATCCGTGACACTACCACCAGTAGGCGACATTGTTGTGTCAATACTCTCAATAGCCATGAACTCATTATAACCGGACCCTACAGCAGCGCCGAAGAGTGCGTTGTTTGAGATCAAGTCACCAACAATAGTGACTGTGTAGGAGGCACCATCACCAATGGTTGCCTCGTTAGGTGTAACTGTGACAATCGGCGTTACTACGGTAATAGCATTTGCCGCCGAGTAAGCGGTTCCACCATTTGTGGTCTTTGCTGGTGTTGAAGAAGCAAACCAAACACTAAACATACCGGCTGTTGGCTTCGTTAATGTCCCACCATCAGCTTTAACATTTAACACGATTGTTGCACTAAGTGTACTGGATGAAACGCTAACCACACCAGGTTTCGGTAGAATCGAGGAGCTTACCAGCGTGTAGATAGCCGCATCAACCACGCGGAGGTGAACATCGTTTCCAGTCATGGCTGTGAGGATAGACACCTCCTTCGAAGTTCCATCTGGTGTTTCAATCATGGTGGTATTTGTTTCGGCTGCGTTCGTTAGGATTGTCGTACTAGCGACACCACTTCCCGTTGTCGGGAAGTCTGCCTTGATCGTCAATGTCTTCGTTGTGTCCTTGGGAATCAAATGCTCCATGTTAGCGAAATTAACTGTCCCAGAACCAGAAGCCACTGTTACGGCGGCAGAACCCAAGAGAGTATCTCCGTCATAGAGATACAGCGAGGTAGGATCTGAAGTGGCAACGCTGTCTGTCTTCACATAGACACGAAGATCTGTCAGCTTTGAATCACCAGTGGTCGACTTGAGGTTAATCTTTTGCATGATAACTCCCTTTGCACCATCTGTTGCGTTAACCGCAATAGATTGTGCCGTCGAGGTATCCGAATCCGACTTAGCCGTACCCGTCAAGACGGAATTATTGGTCGCCGTGAAGGTGAATGAACTTGTCCAGGTCGCATCTGCGTGGCTTGTGAAGCCCGCAGTGTCAAGCCCGCGCGTGTTATCCGTAGCATAACCAGTAAAGGTAACTACTCTCGAGTAGTCAGCAGAACCGATTGCCGTCGAGTTAACCTTGAAGGTCAAAGTCTTTTGCGTGCCCTTAGGGACTTTGAATCCAATGCCAGTGATACGGACATAGTAGAGACCGGCTGAATCCTTGGTGAAGTCGGACGAGCTAAGACTCTTGCTCACGAGAAGTGTGCTTCCGTCATAAACACTGACATTACTAAAGAACGTTCCAGGATTGACCCCTGAACTATTAACCGTAACAGAGGACTGCAAGTCAAACCGATCAATGGTCATATCCGAGTCTACTGCTTTGACTTTAATACCGTAGATCGGCGTGTTGGTGTTTGATACCACGGACGTGTTATTCGCAGGATTTGCATCTTGCGTAATAGTGAACGAACCCTCAACACCACCCGGTGTCGGCCCGGGCGTTACTGTCGCGCAGGACATACCGGTCGTAGGACTCCAACCAGTGGCGCTCGTGCAACCAGCTGGGAAAGTCACAGGAGCAACAGTGCCAGAGCACAAGATACCGGTCGTTGGGCTCCAACCAGCTGTGCTCGTGCAACCAGCGGGAAGAGTTGTGCCAGCGCAAGGTTGACCAGTCATGCTGTTATACGTCTGACCAGCCGAGCAAGGACCACTTGTCGCCGGAGGTGTTACGCCTGTGTCTGTGCTCGTGCTACCCATCGCGTTGAGGGCCGCACGGCTCTTGTCTCCGATATAACCGGTTGGGTTAATACCCTCGGACTTCTGCCAAGCGATTACCGCGGCTTTCGTCTGGCTACCGAAGTAACCAGTCGCGCCTGCCGGGATGCTGAAGTCTTTGCTAATAAGAATCTCCTGCAAAGCAGTAACATCTGCCCCTTTGCTCTTCTCGCCGAAATTGACCAAGAAGTCATACCCGCCAGATGTTGGAATCGTGCCGCCCGAGAGCGTATTGATCTGCGCCATCAATTGAGCGATCTGCGTTTGGAGATCAGTAACTGATTGCGCCTTGACGGAAGTGAAAGACACTCCGAGCAAAAGCGCAAGAACTGCGAAACCGACAAAAATTTTCTTAGTACTCATAAATAATCGATTAATAATAATTAACTGTTAACTAATAATTCTATGCTAATAATCTCTAGAGCAAGAGCTCTAGACGCTTAAGTATAGTACAGACAGTGTCCTGTCCGCAAAATACCTAATGTGGATAACCTCTCGATTACCCTCGAGGTGAAGTGTAGCGCAATAGAGAACGGGAGTCAAGACACTCGGTGTTAAGGGTGCCCCAACACCGAGTGTCTAATTCACCGCGTATCGACTCCAGCGCCGTTCGCCGGTTTTCTTAAGAACACCCGTGCGAACGAGATCAGCCAGTTCCCGTTGAATCGTTTTAGCCCCGACATTGGGCACAAATTTAGCCACATCTTTAATTGACGACCAATTGTGTTGCTTAATGAAACTAACGATTTTCTCCCGGCGGTTGTTGGAGGAAATGTTTTTGGAAGTCGGACTTCCAAGTGGAAATCCGACTTCTTTGGGATGGCTCAAATTCACGGTTTTTTCGGTTGTCGGTTGAAGAGATAAATTCGGTAATTGGAAAGAAACCGAAGAGAGAGATGGAATAAGCGCGTTTTTGTACCAATCGCCATTAACATAGTTTTGGAATTCAGTTTGCAAACCAAGATAACCTTGCCGAAGAATCGAGAAGTTCATCGCCGAAGCGCGACGATCAAGGACAGCAATATCAATCAACGAGACGAGCTCGCTGATATCGGACAAGACTTTCTCAATCGGCCAAACCGATCCAACACTCGGTGTTAAATTGGCCTTTAGATCAAGCGATTTATGTCTTAATTTCCACTTGACCTGGTCTAAATCGTCTAGAAAATTGGTAACTAAATATGTCGCCGCCGCGAGTTTATCGGACTTGTCTTTTATCATGTCTTTTACGACCACGGGCGTCTGGTTTATGTCCTTTTGAAGTTTTGCCTCCATATGTCCCTGATTATATATAGGACAAACCAAATGTCCAGTACCCCAACATCGGGTGTTAAATTTGGTTGTGATATAATCCTGTGATGAAGAAAGATAAGGAGCCAAAGAAACGACGTCTTGATCTTAAAGACGAGACGAAACAGGGAGTCTTGGGGATACTCTCTTTTGTTTTGGCAATCTTTTTCTTGCTAGCGAGCGCCGGTGTCGCTGGTTGGGCCGGCCGAGGATTCTACCGTGGCGGATCAGCCATTTTCGGTTACGGCTACTACCTCTTCCCTCTTTGTCTCGTCTTGCTTGGCATCTCTTTTTTGCGTTTCGCGCGACCAAACATTATTGGCAATCGTTTGATTGGCGACCTTGCTCTACTTCTCGGCAGTCTTGGTTTAGTAAACGTCCTCTTCGGTGATCGAGCTGGAGGAAGCATGGGCTATTTTATCTCTCTGCCTCTGCTCAAAATTTTTGACGTTTACCCAAGTGTCCTCTTCCTCACCGCGGTCATTGTGATTGCCACGTTGGTTGTCTTCGACACCACCTTCACCCTCGCCTGGACGCTCTTCGGTCGGCCGATCGGCGGATGGTTCAGAAAAAAAGAAATCTTGACAGCAACCAAGGTCGAACCTTGGGTATCTGAATCTAAAGGTTCGACCTTAACACCAGAAACCGATGCCCAATTGATTACCGGCAAGGCTAAACCTTCCACGGAAGGTTTAGCCTTGCCGGATGAATTTGGCGCCCTAATGAATAAATTGGTGCGGCGGAGAACCACTGCCTTCGAACCACCGCCGCTCACTCTTCTCGAGCGCGACACCGGTAAACCGGGCGGCGGCGATATTAAGGCCAACACGACTATTATTAAACGCACACTCCAGAACTTCGGCATCATTGTCGAGATGGATGAAGTCTCCATCGGACCGTCAATTACTCGCTATGCTTTGAAACCGGCCGAAGGGGTCAAACTCTCGCGCATTGTCGCTTTACAAAATGATTTGGCTTTGGCCCTCGCCGCTCACCCGCTCCGGATCGAAGCGCCGATTCCGGGTCGGTCGCTAGTTGGGATCGAAATCCCAAATAGCACCAAGTCAACCGTCGGTCTCGCCTCGCTACTCTCGGCGCGAGAATTCACTGAATCACCTCACCCGCTTCTCGTCTCACTTGGCCGGGGTATCTCCGGACCGGCGCACTTCGCCAATCTCGCTAAAGCTCCTCACTTCCTAATTGCCGGTGCAACCGGTTCGGGCAAATCAGTGGTCATTCACACTTTCATCACTTCCCTGCTCTACCGCAGTCTACCGGAATCGCTCCGCTTCATTATGATTGATCCGAAACGGGTTGAGCTCACCATTTACAACAAAACCCCGCATCTTCTCACCCCCGTCATCACCGATCCCAAGAAAGCCATTCTCTCACTTAAGTGGGCGATTAAAGAAATGGAACGCCGATATACCATCCTTGAGCGGCACGCCGTCCGCGACGTTCAGTCTTATCACCAGAATATTTCAGAGGGCGAGACTATGCCCTACATCGTCATCATTATTGATGAGCTCGCCGATATTATGGCCAGCTATCCGCGCGAGCTCGAAGCGGCGATTGTCCGTTTGGCTCAAATGTCGCGCGCTGTTGGGATTCATCTTATTCTCTCAACGCAACGACCATCAGTTGAAGTTATCACCGGTTTGATCAAAGCCAACATCCCATCACGTATCGCCCTTCAAGTCGCCTCACAAATTGATTCGCGCACCATTCTCGACATGGGTGGTGCCGAGAAACTTCTCGGCGCTGGCGACATGCTTTATCTCGCCGGTGACATGTCCAAACCGCTTCGTCTCCAATCCGCTTTTATCTCCGAGCGCGAAGTTAAAGAAGTGGTCAAGTGGCTCGCCACTCACTATGGCGATGAATTGCTGGACGAAATTGCCATGGGCGAGACCGATATGAGTGGTACGCCAATTTGGGATGACAGTGAGACAGTCGATGCCGATGATCCGCTCTATGAAGAGGCCCGCGAACTAGTAATGGAGAGCGGAAAAGCTTCCGCTTCTTACCTCCAGCGGCGGCTTAAGGTCGGTTACGCCCGCGCCGCGCGTCTCCTCGATATGCTTGAGGAGCGCAAGGTAATCGGCCCAGGGGCTGGCGCGAAGGCGCGCGAAGTTTACGAGCGAAGCTCTTCGGTAATCAATAACGATGACGAATCCCTTACCGGCGCGAACTAAAATAAAATACTTTTTAACCGTCGCTTTTTTAGTGATCGTGGTTATCTACGCGACTTACCAAATGCGCGGCCTGATCAACGGCCCGCAAATTATTATCGATTCACCATCTAATGGCTCAAGTCTCACCACCCCGCTCGTGACCATTCGTGGTCGAGCCGAGCAAATAACTAAACTATTTTTGAATGGCGACAAGCTTACTCCTGATCACACAGGTCGTTTCGAAAGTCAATTGCTCTTGGCCCAGGGCTATAATATAATCCAACTCGACGGCGAAGATCGTTTCGGTCGTCGGGTAGAAAAGAAGATCGAATTAGTACTTAATTAAATTTATGGCTAAGAAAATAACGGAGCCGAAAGAAACCAACGGCAGTTTGGAGTCGGCGATTAAAGGCATCCAAGGGAAATTCGGGGAAGGGGCGATTATGAAGCTCGGCGACCAGCCGAAGGTTGGCATCGGCGCCATCTCGACCGGCTCAATTGGCCTCGACGCGGCGTTGGGCATCGGTGGCGTCCCCCGCGGGCGGATTATTGAAATCTTCGGGCCGGAATCGTCGGGCAAGACGACACTCGCGCTACACATTGTCGCCGAAGCCCAACGCGCCGGCGGGATTTGCGCTTTTATCGACGCCGAGCATGCCCTCGACCCGGATTATTCGCGCAAAATTGGCGTCAAGGTTGATGACCTATTTATTTCTCAACCAGACTACGGCGAACAAGCGCTAGAAATTTCCGAGAGCTTGGTTCGTTCTGGGAAGGTGGACGTAATCGTGATTGACTCCGTTGCGGCGTTAACGCCGAAGGACGAGATCGAGGGTGACGTCGGTGCTTATCACGTCGGCAAACAAGCGCGGCTCATGTCACAGGCCCTGCGCAAGATGACCGCCATTGTCGCTCGCTCAAAAACCGTCGTTATCTTCATTAACCAGATCCGGATGCAAATCGGCGTCATGTTTGGCAACCCCGAAACCACGCCGGGGGGGAAAGCGCTCAAGTTTTATTCATCCGTTCGTCTCGACATTCGGCGCATCGCTCAAATCAAAAAAGGCGAAGAAGTCGTTGGCGGGCGGGTGCGCGTTAAAGTAGTTAAGAATAAAGTGGCGGCGCCATTTAAAATGGCCGAGTTTGATATTCTATATAATGAAGGAATTTCGCCCGAAGGCGAGTTACTCGCACTCGCCGAGAAGCACGGTGTCGTCGAGAAAAACGGTTCGAGTTACAGTTATCAACCGAAGGGGGCCGACGGCAAGAAAGCCGGCGATGAGATAAAGCTCGGCCGCGGTTATGACTCGGCGCGCACCTTCCTTAAGGACAATCCATCCTTGCACCGCGAGATTTTGAAACTGGTGAGAATTAAAATTGCCGAACCGAGCTAAGCTCGACAAACCAAATTAAACCATGCTCGACTATAACGACATCAAACCGAAGAAGTTTATTATTCTCGAGGGTACACCTTACGAGGTTCTCGATTCGCATGTCTTCCGCAAACAACAGCGCAAACCAGTTAATGCTACGAAATTAAAAAACTTGATCACCGGCGGGGTCCGTGAACACTCTTTTGCCGTCAGCGATAAAGTAGATGAGGCCGAGATTGAGCAAAGAGAGATTACTTATCTCTATAACAACAAGGGTGAATATTGGTTCTGCGAAGTGAAAGACAAAGCCAAGCGCTTCAAACTGGAAGCTGATAAAGTGCAAGACAAAATTTCTTACGTGAAGCCGAATACAAATATCAAACTGCTCACTTTCGGTGGTCAGATGCTCGGGATCAACATTCCGATTAAAGTGGAATTGGAGGTCAAAGAAGCTGCGCCGGCTGTGCGTGGCAATACCGTCTCCGGTGGGGTGAAGCAAGTGGTGCTCGAGACCGGCTTAACAATCAACACCCCAATGTTCATCAATCTCGGCGATACGCTAGTTGTAAATACGGAGACAGGAGAATATGTAGAGCGGGTTTAATTATCCACTTCGAGATTTGACAGGCAAATGATCTTAGGATAAACTACAAACATTATGGCTTCGGCCTCCGAGATTCCCCGCTTAACGGCGTGGTTTCGTTGTTTAAAAAATTTTGGGCAAACAAAAACCCCAAACGAATTTGAGGTCTTCGCTTGGGGTTGATACTAGGAATTAACATCGATGAGTTCGAGTGGGCTGATGGCCAGCTCATCTATCCCGTCACTGTTATCAACGACAACAAACTTCGCCCCCTCAAACTCAACGATGTCGCCGGTCTGGGACTCTACATTAATAGTTGACGGTAAAGCTAAGAGGTTAGGCTCTCTCTTACTTCTCTCGCCTCGCCAGAAATAGATACATGGAATGTTGTATTCATCCAACACTCCATAGAGAGTAAGCAGGGCACCATAAGCAGACTGCCCATCAGATTCAGAGCATTCGCCAGAAGCCCTTCGAGCATGCTCGCGTATCAACAACGATAACGGGATTGGTTCAGCCATCGGTTCGGAACAGAAACACTCATTGAACTCTTTCACGAGTCGCTTACCGATGTCGGTGTTAAGATCGACGGTGGCAAGCAAATGCACAAGCAGTTGATTCTTCGCGCTAAACTGACAAAGAACATGCCAATTACGATGCATAGCAATCTCCTCGATTAACAAAGAAACTGGTTTGGTAATCCAGAAACTCCGGATTTATGACCAAACACTGGCTATAGCCTAGCATACTAGGTGATAGTTTGTCAATGTTTTTTGAATGGGCTAATCGAAAAGTCAAAAAACGGCTCAATCGTAACACCAAGGGCGGGGCTTGTACTGGTACAAGCCCCGCCCTTGTATTAAAACCTACCGGGCGAGGAAGGGAAGGAGGGCGAGGAAGCGGGCGCGTTTGATGGCCAACGAGAGTTTACGTTGGTGAGAAGCACAAACGCCGGTCCGGCGGTGATTGCCAATTTTAGCATGCGGGTCCAAGAACCGCCGGAGGACTTCCGTGTCTTTGTAATCAATCTGTTTAATGTTGTTGTTGCAAAAATGACAGTATTTCATATTTAGTTTTAATTAGAATGGGATATCGGCTGGATTAATTTCTTCGTCGGGATATTGGATCGTTTTAATCGGATCAGCCGGATGCGGTCCTGCGCCACCAGTGTCCACCCCGCTCACCGCGTTTCCGCCACTTGCTCCGAGCGATTTATCCCGAGCTCCGTCGAGCGAAGTCGAGGAGCCGCCACCGGCCTTCGGCCCGAACTGCACACGATCAGCCACAATCTCGGAGCGATATTTCTTAGTCCCGTCGGGAGCGTCCCAACTGCGATTCTGAATCCGGCCTTCCACCAAGGCCGATTGTCCTTTCTTCAAATACTGCGCGACAATTTCGGCCTGTTGGGCAAAAACAACAATGTTGTGAAATTGTGTATCTTCTTGCTTCGCCCCGTTCTTATCCTTCCACACTCGATTAGTGGCTAGGGAAAAAGAGGTCACTTTCACCCCCGATGGCAAAGAACGCAACTCCGGATCGCGAGTGAGATTGCCGACAAGAATTGCTTTGTTGAGATACATAAAATAAAATTAAACGAGTAATCCTTCGATCTCTCGATCCATATCAGCTTGGCTCATTTCCACTCCCGCCGGTTCATTGTCTTTATTATCTTTAACCGTCCCGGCCAAACCAGAACTCCCAAGCAACGGCACTTCTTCCTTCGGTTGACGACTGGCCTTTTCAACCTGCGTCGGGAGTTCAATAATCAAGAAACGAAGCACCGACGGCGAGAAGCGAAAAACTTTGTCGAGCGCGGCAATCTTCTCGGGGGTAACCACGAAACGGAGCGAGGAAAAATAAGCATCTTTGAAACGAAGATTTTTGTTTTCAATAGTCTTGCGGATCGGATAAGCGAGCGGAATAAGTTTGGGTTCTCCCCCGCTAATTGCTTGCCCACCGGCGGCCAGAATCGTTCCGCGAATAAGCGTTTCGACAGTTGAAGAAACATTCTCGGTCGCCAAAATCGGCACCAGAAGATAGCCAATCTCGTAGTGGCGAGGCACGAGATCGTCACCGGTTTCGACGACCGGTTCAATCGACAACTCTTCAGTTAGTTCATCTTTCATTACCCGCAATGCTAGCAAAAGGTGGGAGAAAAGGCAAATACTGCACTGGCCTAGTGTACAGTTGACAGTCAGAAGGAGCGAGAAAAGACATGAG
>CAYIEL010000019.1:0-12552 GCA_964362425.1 uncultured Candidatus Saccharibacteria bacterium
AACTAGTGGTAGTGAGTGGCGTCTGGCTGTAACGCAAGTCGTAACTCTGGACGGGACCGGAGCTCGGGTTAGTCAAGTCTTGGTAGGGAGCGGTGAAAGCGAGAATGGCGGAATTCTTCTCCACCGCAGTTGAACGCAAGTCGGTGATGGTCTGGGGTGGAGTTTGGTCGGGAGTGGAAGCAGTTAAGGTGGTGAAAGTGTAGTTGATGGAGGTGGCGAGATTGGAGCTGGCGTCTTGAGAGCGGACGCGGTAGTGGTAGAGGGTGTTGGCCGAGAGGTTAGCGAGGTTGACCGTGTGAGCGGTGGTAAGAGTGGTGATCAGCGTGGTTAATTGACCATAACTCGAGGTGAAGCCGTAGTCCACTTGAGTGGTAGCCGGTTCGTTGGTTGTCCAAGCGAGAATGGCGGAGGTGGGGGTGAGATTAGAGACGGTGACACTGATGATGAGGGGTGGGGTAGTGTCGGGAGTCGTGGTGGTGCACTGACTGGTGTTCCAAAGGCAGGTGTTAGTGCAGGTTAAGGCGCCACCAGTGAAGCCCTGGGTCTGGCAGGTGTTGGTGCCGACCGAACCGTCACACTGTTCCGCGCCTTCCCGCACATTGTTGCCACAGGTTTGGGTGGGGGCGGGGCCGCCGGGGTTGTACTCGTAAGCGCCGATGTCGGGGGCGGCGCCGCCAAAAATCAAACTTACTCCTTGTCCGGCTGACCATGTTAAATTCCTGTCTAATGTCAAAATATTTCCTATGTAATCTATATCTAAAATTCTCGCTGTCTGTTGTGAATTTTCTAACTTTATTAAATCGCCTTGTTCTCCTCCAATATTAAAACCGTCATAAAAATATTTTACATCTTCTACTTGCAATGTACTTGCAGAACCCGCACCAACGGTTTTAGTAAGAAAGCTTCCAGAGTCAATCGCTCTGCTGTTTGCGGATAAATGGTAATCCTCATTTATTTCATTAATAAAACTGGGATTCTCTCGCAAATTCCTCATAAAACTTTGGGGTTGATTTGTGTTGAAAAACTCAGGTGTTTTTGCGGGCTGATACGGGTAAAGGGGGTGATAATAAATTAATTGGTCCGAATATGGCTCGGAAGCAAAGAAATTGTTATTTTCAAATCTCACCCTGTCTATTAATCCATTCATTAATAATTGGACAGGTGTACCGTTCAATTTCTGTGAAATAGCCCGGGTATTTCTGGCTAGAAACCTGCCTCCGGAAAATATATTATTTTTAAATATATTATCTTCAAATTTCCAGGTGTAGCTAAAAGGATAATCTGTATAATTTTCAACATTTTTCATCGGGGCATAAACAGGCAAACGAGACATTGCGTCATTAGTTGGGACGATTAATTTTCCACCATCATATCCGTTAAAGGTATTATTATAAATTCTGTTTCCATGGACAAAGCCAGCTTCATGCCCTTCACCATATATCCTGCAGGGAGCGCTAGAGCTATAACATTGCCATCCATCCCACGACCCACCCCACCTCATAATAATTCCCACCCCTCCCGCATATCCTTCGGGGTAATATATGTTGGGTTCTTTCAAAGGGGGATTAGAAAAAATATTATTCCTTATTATCGTATTTTGACCCGAAAACTGAATGGCAGAAGTTCTAGAACCCTTTCCTGCTTCGGGGGGATAATCAGGATGATACCCAAACCAATTATTTTCCAACAGATTATATTTCGTATTGTCATATTGGGGTGGGTCAAGGTAGGCGGGATTATCCGAGGTTCTTGTGTCTACTTTGCAATCATATATTTCAACAAGCTTTTCTGCTTTCCCATTTTCATACCACGGATTTGTTAAGTAATTATTTCTAACCACATTATAATTGCTGCATCTTAAAGCCAGAAGAGCATGTTCTGCGGATATGAATGTATTATTTTCAATTAAATTATTATTGCTTGCCAAAAGCTGCAAGCTATCAAAGGAGGATTTGACAAACTTATTCCCGATTATTTTATTGTTATTGCACTCAACAAACCTCGCCGTACCTTTAGAATCATATGTCGCGTCTTCAAATATGTTGTTCTTTATAGTAATATTTGCACAGTTCCTGGCATATATCCATCCCGCCACCTGCTTGATCTTCAATCCTTCAATTTCTATGTAGCTGACATCTTTTAGAGTGATGACTCCTCGGGCTATTGATGCCCATGAATCATTAGGGTAACTAGCAATAGGGTTATTGCCCAAAATAACTTCTTCACTGTTATAAGGTCGAAATATTATCGGGTTGCCAGCGATTCCCGAATGCTTTGGCCATAAAACATCATTATCAGTGGCGCTGTTATATGCATTGTAAGTTCCTCCTCGTATTAAGACGGTTGTGCCTGCTGTGGCGGCGTTTGCCGCCCTGATTATTACCTTGTATGCGTCGCCGTTTGTTCCACTGCAGTTCCTATTTGCAATCGAATAATTTCCGCTTGCACAATCCGTGGTGAGTGTGTTGTCTACGTAGATCGTCTTCGGCCCAGTGGCACTAATCGGTACACACGCGCTCGTCACAAATCCATTGCAAGACCCGTTGCAAGCGAGTTGGCCTTGACCGGCGACAAAGTTTCCTTGCGTGGCACAAGTTTGATTATTGAGGTTGGTGCCATCACAGGTCTCACCGGCCTCAATAGTGTTATTACCACAGACCGGGCCGGTTGGTGGTTGAGTGGTAGCGATTGTCCAGTCAAGATTAATACTTTGCAAACTGTCGGTGGCCGAGAAAGTGGTTTTGTATTTAAGGGTGGAGCCGTTGAGGCAGGAAGAGGTGGTGAGAGTCTGACCTTTGGAGATCGAGCACCAAGTGGAACCGTTGTCAGTGGAAAAAGTGAAGGTGGAAGCACCTGATACTGTTTCAGCCCAGGTGGCAGTAAGTGAAGCGAGCTGACCCGAGTTGAGGTTGGTGGAGGTGAAGGAGCCGGAGGTGGGGCCAGTGGAACCACCACTAGCCGAGGCGAGTTGGGTAACTTCTGTTGAGGAGAGGGCGCGGTTCCAGACCGCGACTTCGTCCATTCTACCATTCAAACTGCCGAAGCGAATTGGGTGAGTGGTGTCATTAAACGAACCAATAAACGGAGTGGTTTGCTTTAGCATGCCGTCATAATAAATTTTGATTTCCTGCCCGTTAAAGGTAAGTGCAATATGGTGCCACGCCAGGTCAGTCAGAGCTAGGCCAAACGTAACCAAATTGGAAATTCCGCCTTGGTACAGGATACAGCTAAAAGAATTATTGGCAATCCAGCGGCAGAGGATGGCATCGTCACCGGCGCCGATTTTTTGAAAGACGTGGTTGGTCGCGCCTTGGGCTACATTTGATTTGGCCCAAAAACTAAAGCTTACAACGTTTTCAATACCGGCGACATCTCCCACGCTGGTGTAACTGGTTGAGTCCGTGTAGGCGCAGGCGCTGTTAAACTTGCCCGCAGTGTTGGAATTACAAGTGACAGTACCAGAATTTGTCCCCGAGTAAGCGCCGACAGCGCTGGCGAGATTACCGTCGTTTAAGTGCCATAAACCGACGAGACCTTGGCCAAGAGGTGAGGCCGGGTCAATCTCACCGCCAGTAGCTGGGGCGGTGGCGGTGTAATTGATCGAGCCAGAATTCTGGTTGTCTTGAGTGACGTTATTGAAACTGGTCGGGTCAACGTAAGTGGTCGTCTCGTAATCATCGAAGAGAGAGGTGGGAGTGGAAGCGGCCGGGGCGGCGAGTTGTGACTGATTATTGTTAAAAGTTTGGGAACCGTAAAGACCGAGGAAGAGGGAGAAGACGAAGACAACGAGAGCGAGGGTGATTTTTTTCATATGCGAGAATTATATCACGAAGTGATAATTAAGCCGTGGTTAAAATTTCCGGCTTACCATCAGTTAGCAGTACCGTGTGCTCAAAGTGCGCCGAGAGACCACCCTTCTTCGTCTTGACCGTCCAACCGTCGTCGGCAGTGATAATCGCCGCATTACCAATCGTGATCATCGGCTCAATCGCGATCACCATCCCCGCGCCGAGCTTCATCCCCTGACCACGTTCGCCGAAGTTGGGAATATCCGGCGGTTCATGGACGCGGAAGCCGACGCCGTGACCGCCCAATTCACGCACCAGATCATAACCGGCAGCCGGATCAACTGCGGCGGCCACGGCGTAACCAATGTCACCAGTAGCCGCGCCCGCGCGAGCGACGGCCACGCCAGCCGCGAGCGCGACGCGAGTGACATCAAGCAAAGCTCGGGCGGCGGGCGAAATTTCTCCAACCGCCACCGTCACGGCCGAATCGGTGAAAAGACCTTGATACTTGAGCCCGAGATCGAGTCCAACGATATCACCTTCGGCAAGCAATCGATCCCCGGGGATGCCATGCACCACTTCATCATTAACCGAAACACAGAGCGCCGCCGGGAAGGGCGACGGCGCACCAGCTGGACGATAATTGAGAAAGGCCGGCTCGCCGTGAGCTCGCCGGATGAGATCACGAGCCAGCAAGTCAAGTGAACGCGTCGAAACGCCCGGCTGGGTGGCCAGAGCCAACGTCTCGAGAATCCGAGCTAGCTCGCGGCCACCGGCGCGAAGAATTTCAATGTCAGCTAGTGATTTGATACCGAGTTTACGTTTGGTCACATTGGGCGAGAATATCAACGTGGACATCTTCAATCGAACGCTCACCATCGATCTCAATTAAATGATAGCGGGAATTTGTTCGATAATAATCGAGAGCCGGGACGACATCTTTTTCGTACCATTCCAAACGTTTTTTAATTCCCACCTCGTCATCGTCATTACGGCCACGTTTACCGAGACGACCAGTCGCGCAAGCATGAGAAATGTGCAAAGCAATTACGTGGATTAATTCACGTTGGTAAAAAATGAAAGCCGTATCAAGTATCTGGGCCTGAAGTAATGACCGCGGTGTGCCGTCAAAGATAAGATACTCGGTGCCCTCGAATTTATTGAGCAACAAATTCGACCACATATAATCAGCCATGAAATCCGGCTGGCGATTACCAGAGGCAGATACTTCTTTGGCTAGTCGACTGGAATAATTATCGACTGCAAAAAATTTTCTGATTTGTTCGCCAGTTTCGGCGTAGAAAATCGGCTCGCTACGCGTGGCAAACCGCTTGATCAAGAGATCAGCTTGTGTCCCCTTCCCCGAACCGGACCGGCCGATGAAAATGAAAGTCTGTGGCGTGGCCATGCTTGGAGCTAGAGAGAGGCCACCAAAATTATAATTGAAATAATAAAAACAAGAACTGCAAACCCGAGCAGAAAGTAACTCGCCCCAGTTTCCGTGATTCGCCCACCCGAAAGCTTGATAATCAAAGCGGCCAAACCACCCCGCTTCTTACGCTCCGTCGGCCGATAAAAGTCCGAACCCTCCGGCTCAATTGTTATTTGATCGTTTGACATAGCTAGATTATAGCAAATAACCCAACCCAAATGCAAAGGCGAGATCATTGATACTTAGTACTGAAAACATAAGGTCATTTATCTATATTTCGATGCTTTGTTTCAACAGAGACAAGGTTAAAATATGGTTCGGTCACAAAAAAGAATAGTCTTCCTTCACAAAATTCTGTTTCATCTATCCTCGTAACTTCAGGAGAAACACTAGCAAAAAGTGATTCGTAGGGTGGTATATTTGTAACACTATCCCGGCTTAATCTTAAAGCGGGGAATTTACTGATCTCACACTTAGCAACCTGCTCCAAAATTTCTAGTAGTTTTTTCCCTTTAGCTGGATTGAACTGCTCAAGACGACAAGCCCTCCAGTTAAAATAATCGAAACAAATAATGAAGCGGTGACCCTCAATTTCCCTATCTGTTGGAAAGGTTGTTGCGCGTTCAACCCGTTCAACGATGTCCCATCTGCTAGGTGTCTTCAGAAAACTAGCAACCTTTTCAACAATCTTAATGTCTAAAGTTTGGGCTCTGCTAACAATCTGCTTTTTAAATTCGTGCCGTTTCTTGGAATCGTCGCTCATAGTATGACTGGATAGATTCATCGGAAATTATATTCTGAGATATGTCGCTCTGGTTTAAGCCACTACGAGCATTTAACCATGGGTCTTCCGCGTGAGTTAACATTTCAAGATACTTACCATCAAACTTTCCATAAGAATTCCAGACTATATCCAAAACAACTTTTTCTTTATCCGTAATATTTTCAAAACATTTCTGTGTAATATCAGGGTGTTTACCAGAAAAATCAAATCCTTGAAAATGATACCAAACCTTTGGGTTGGCTGGGCCGTGCACCCACGCTTGAAATTCATCTGGGAAAAGCTTGTGTCCTTTATTCAACACAAGATTCCAAGCTTTGGCATAATAAAGAAGCTTCTGGAGTTTAAGAGCATCCAATTTCCTTGACGGGTCTTTGACAACCGCGTCTTGACTCTTCTTTATGAAATACTTGGCAACTTCGATAATCTTATCTTTAGTAGGCATTGATGCACGCATTATAACCCAGTCATACTACCTTTACCTAGAGAATTGTCCACACCCCGTAATGGTTCAATGGCTTGGAGTTATTACCTCACTCGGAACCGTATAGACTTTTCATCATTCTTCACTTTCAAACCTTCTTCTACGTTCGTCAAGTGTTTCGCCCTCATACATCCAATAATCTGTCCCCGCAATGCCGTAGTCATAACCCAGAATTTTTTGAGCAGATGTTGGAAGACTGGTTATCTCACCATTATATTCAACCGATTTATTATCTATGACTTTTGCTTTAATATTTTCGTCCCGACTAAAAATTAATTCTGCCCCAACTGGGATATCAACCATTTTGAAATTGAAAACCGCACGTCTCGTCCGCGCTTGATTAAGTGCTTGTTGATCCTCTTGCGTTTCAACAAAATCTTTCTTCGGCGTAACATTTTCGATTTCAGCAAGCTTGAGCGCCGCCACTGCACGTTCGGGTGAAATCTCAAAAAATTCACGGCTCGAACGAACACGGTGATCTAAAAATGCATCGTGTAATTGCTGTTCGACGAACGCCGCATCTTTTACTGTGCAAGCATAAAAACACTCAAATGGAAGCGCAACACTCGTAGTATCAAGTGATCAAATACGTTGTTCGAGATTCGTCGTTTTTCCAATCTTCACATAGCCCGGCATTGATTCGTTTATAAAAACATAAATAATTTCGTCCATACGATTATCGGCGACGGGCTAATTCTTCCTCGATTTTTGTTACTCGTAACTCTAGGGCCTCAAAACGTTCGTGAAAAGTTAGTTCTTCAACTTTTTTCTTTTTTGGCATAGACAATTAGTTTGATTAGGATTTCTAAAAGCTAACAACTAGAAGCTTACCTTTATCCTACCGCAAATTAGTACTCCCGCATCGTCGCTTGGGCGTCAATTTGCTTCATAAAATCGAGTGCCACGGAGACCACAATCAAGAGAGCGGTACCGCCAATGGCTAAAGCCGTAATACCGGTTAAGGCGCGCATGATGAGCGGGAGCATAGCGATCACGCCGAGGAAAAGGGCACCGACCAAGGTGAGGCGGGTCACAATTTTGCCGAGATGATCGGCGGTCGGTCGGCCCGGACGGATGCCGGGGATAAATGCTCCACTCTTTTGTAAGTTGGTCGAAATCGCATCGGGATCGAAGGTAACGGCCGAGTAGAAATAAGTAAAAAGAAAGACGAGCCCAAAATATATAATCGCGTAGAACCACGAATTATTGAGTATTCCGAGAAGAACATCGGCCACCACTTTCACTGTCGGATGACTGGCTTGCGACAAGAAAGTGGCTATCATTTGCGGAAAAAGAAGGATGGACAGAGCAAAAATAATTGGCATTACCCCAGCTTGATTGAGGCGAATAGGTAAATAGGTTGAGGCCCCGCCGAAAAGCTTGAGTCCGCGCACCCGTTTGGCATAAGTGACTGGCACCGGCCGTTCGGCTTCGGTCATCACCACCACGCCACCGACGATAACTACCGCCGCCGCAAGGTAGGCAAGAAAAAGAGGAATTTGCGAAGGATCAAAGTTGGCCGCCACTTGGCCGATCGCTCCCGGAATGCCGGCCACGATACCAGCGAAAATGATCAGCGACGTGCCATTGCCGATCCCATATTCATTAATCAGTTCACCTAACCACATGAGGAGGATGGACCCAGCCATAATAATCACGACACTAACCAAACGTTGGGACATCGTGATCGGCAAGAGGACACCCTGACTTCCGAGAAGCGACAATAATCCGAAACCTTGGACCAAGGCGAGCGGAACAGTCAGCAAGCGCGAATATTGAGCGAAGGTTCGCCGGCCGGCTTCGCCGGATTCTTGGTAAAGTTCTTTAAGCGAAGGAAACATCATCGTCAGAAGTTGCATGATGATCGAAGCGGTAATGAAAGGGCTCACCCCAAGCATTAGGATTGAGAGGTTAGACAAACCACCGCCCGAAAAGATGTTTAAGAGATTGAGAAATTGATTACCGGAGAAAAGCCGTTTCAACGCTTCCGTGTTGACGCCGGGAATCGGAATACTCGCCCCGAGACGAAAAACAACCAGGGCAAAAAGGACAAATAAAATTCGGCGTCGGAGTTTCGGATCACCGACAACGAGAATAAATTTGTTAGCAAGTTTACTTAGCATGAGAGGTTACAGTTTTGGTTTTGGCGGCAAGCACTTTTCCCCCCGCTTTCTCAATTATTTTTTTAGCGGACGGAGTGATCAAACAATTCTCAACGACCAGAGCAACGGTAAGCGAAGTCGAACCAATAAGCTTAACCGTCCCACGGCGTAGAGTCTTCGCTGAAATCAGACGCTTCGCGGAGAGAGAAGCAGGCGAGACCACTTCACCAGCCACGAAATTATATTTCAAACGGGCAAGGGGCACCGCGATCGCTCGACCAACGGCCGGCAAGAAACGATAACCGCGCTTCTTAGGTAAACGTTTGATTGCATCGCGACTCTCTGGGCGAATCCGATGACCCGAACGCGCTTTCTGCCCCTTCGTCCCGCGACCAGCGGTTGTCCCGCGTTTGCCACCGCGACCGACAATCTTGTCGTGATGGCGAGGAGTTATTCTTTTAAGGTTATGAAGCTGCATAAAATTATTTTAGTGAGGAAGTTCGGCTAAAGCTTTCATCGTCGCCCGTGCGTTATTGAGTTGGCTCTTGCTTGGTGAAAGAATCTTGGCGCTTACTCCTCGGACACCGGCCAATTCAAGAATCACACGCATGGCGCTACCGGCCACCACCCCGCGACCGGGCGCCGGGCGGATAATTACCCGCGAACTATTAAATTTGGCTTCGACTTCGTGAGGAATCGAGGATTGTTTGTCGAGGGTGAGCGTCAATAGGCGCTTCTTCGCTTCGCGAAACGCTTTCTCGAGCGCGAGAGAAATGTCAGCCGCCTTGCCGACCCCCAGACCCACTTTACCCTTCCGATTACCAATCGCCAGAAGAACCGAGAAACTAAAACGGCGACCACCTTTCACCACCCGCGTCACGCGACGAATATTAATCATCTTCTGTTCATATTCCGGTGGGGTAGAATCACGTCCGCCACGCATTGGTCGCCCGCCACTGCGAGACGAGCCACCACCGCGTGGCCCACCGGATCGACCCGCGCCACCGCGGGATGGACGTGGCGAATGAGTTGGACTAGCTGTTTTTGATTGATCTGAAGTCATAATAATTTAAAAGTATTAAAAAATAAGTCCGCCGGCGCGCGCCCCATCAGCGAGTGCTTTAATCCGACCGGCATAACGATAACCGCCACGATCGAACACAACCGCCGTAATTTTCTTAGCTTTAGCTTTCGTGGCCAAAGCTTCACCCAAGGCTTTAGCGGAAAGTAAAGTGCCCGGCGCGATTTTTGCTTTCACTTTCGCCGTTTTGGAAACTAAATCATTGGCCGCCACCAGAGTTCGACCGGCCTCATCATCAATCAGTTGAGCATAGAGATAACGGTTAGAACAGAAGACCGAGAAACGCGGCCGGTGAGCCGACCCCGCGACCTTAGCCCGCACCCGACGGTGACGAATCTGACGTTCTTGATTGCGATGATATTGAGGGATCATATTAGTTTAAGAAACAACCTTCTTGCCTTGTTTACGAATAATTCTCTCATTGGAATAACGAATACCCTTTTCCTTATAAGGATCCGGCGGTTTGATCGCCCGCACCGAAGCGGCAAATTGACCAACCGCCTCTTTGCTCGGACCGCTAATCGTTAAAATATTTTTTTCCAACACAATCTTCACATCAGCTGGCGCGGTAATCGGCACTTGATGAGAAAAGCCGACATTCAGAGTGAGCACTTGACCCACCTTGCCGTCGGGCAGGCCCGCGACACTTCCTTTATAACCAATCCCTTCGATCGTGAGCTGTTTGGTAAAACCAGAAACAACGCCAGTTACCATATTCTTGATATGCGAGGCGTAAGTGCCCCACAGAGCACCCTCGGTCGCCGCATTTTTAGGGGCTAAAGTCACCTTATCTCCATCGATAGTAATAACAATATTCGAGCGGAAGAGCCGTTGCAATTCACCACGTGGTCCCTTGACGGTCACCGTGGTTATAGAATCTCCGGCCACTGCGGTGACCGTTACCCCCGCCGGAATCGCAATCGCTTGTTTGCCAACGCGTGACATGTTAATAGTTTAAAGTTAAAAACGAAAAATTTAAAATACTTTTAATTACGAGCTGTTGTTTTGAGTTTTTCATTTTACGTTTTAAGCTTTCTCACCAGATTTTGAAAAGCACTTCCCCGCCGACCTTGGCCTTCCGAGCGGCTCCGCCAGTCATTACACCCTTAGGCGTCGAAACAACCAACTCACCGTAACCCTGACGAACCGGCCGGAAATCACGCGCGCCTTGATAGACTCGACGGGAAGGTTTGGAAACACGGATCGCGCCAGTCAATTTCGGCTTACGACCGGTGTAAGCCAAATTCATTTCAATCACCTTCTTCACCTTCTTGCCCTTCTTCGTCGCGGTAGTGATAAAACCGTGCTCGAGCAAAACTTGGGCGACCGCCATTTTGAAATTAGAGTACTCCACCACCGCCGTCGGCAAACCTGCCCGAGCGGCGTTGCGTAAACGAGTAATCAAATCGGCAATTGGGTCAGTTACCATAGTGGTGAGATTTTCGAACTACCATGAAGATTTTTTTATCCCGGGGATTTTGCCTTCGTTGGCAAACTCGCGGAAACAAATGCGACACAAATCGAAGTCACGCATATAGCCCCGCTTCCGTCCGCACCGAAAACAGCGCCGGACGAGACGGGTGCTAAACTTGGGCGGTTTTTTAGACCGCGCGATGACTGATTTCTTGGCCATTAAAAAAGTTATTGGCTCCCACGAGCCGACTATTATGCTAGCAAATCAAGCCCCGCCGTGTCAAATCACGACTACCCCAGTTAAACAAAGAAATGCGCAACCGGAACACAAATTACAGTGGCCATGGAACAGCTGGGCATCCATCGCTATCATGGCAAATACAATCAGCCCGATAGTCGTAACTTTGATATGGTGGGGATGCATCTTCTCTCTGTACCGCTGCGCCCCGACTATCTATACAAAAATAAACGTGGTTCCTCTTGATCGTAAACCAAATGGCCCACTCTTTAATCCTCTCACTATCATCCCTCTCACCTGTCCAACAACTTAGGTCCCATGGAACATCAAAAGATCCTGCTAAAACATCTTTTACTGCTTTAGATAAATCAACCACCTTTTGTAGAAACGAAGGAAGAGTGGGGTAATTCTTAAGAACCAATGCTGTTCGAACTGAACCAACACAAAGAGGAAAAGAGTTTGAGTCGCACTCAGGATTGAGCGGATCCCCAAATCCATTCTTAGTACAAAATCTGGCCGGCTAAGTGCCGTCCACTGGATCAATCAGCAATTCCATTTCCGTCCGCAGAGAAAGTGTATTTATTTTAGCGGCCGCAACTTTGGCTTTCCATTTCGCTTCGCCTAAACTGGCCAAAACAATGCTCGACAAGAGGCCGATGATCGCAATAACGACGAGAAGCTCGATGAGGGTGAAACCTCTTTTTGGGGAAAACATCAATCCTATTATACACCAAAAAGTTTTTTGGAAAATTAGGCTTTCTTAAACGGGAACGCGAGAGCGTGGAAGAAGGTAAGAGCTTGGTCGCGGTTCTTGGCGGTCGTCACAATGGTAATAGCAAAACCAAAAACATCTTTGAGCTCTTCGTCAGCCGTTTCGGGGAAAATTGTGTGTTCGCGAATACTGATGGTGAGATTGCCCGTGGCATCCATCGACTTCTCATCGAAACCGCGGAAGTCGCGCATGCGGGGGACAGCGACATTGATAAGTTTATCGAGAAAACCATACATCCGTTTGCCGCGGAGTGTCACCATCTGCCCAATCGTTTCCCCCTCGCGAACCTTAAAAGACGCGATGGACTTCTTCGCTCCGCGCGATAACTGATTTCTTGGCCATTAAAAAAGTTATTGGCTCCCACGAGCCGAATATTATACTAGCAAGGGTTTAACCCGAAGTCAAATTGAATACCCCCACCCATTTTTGCACTCGCTTGGTAATTTAGAAACATAATAATC
>CAYIEL010000020.1:0-12314 GCA_964362425.1 uncultured Candidatus Saccharibacteria bacterium
GTTGATTTGAGTACCTCTGGGGCACTGCCATTAATTTTGCCAAACATCAATTCTTCAACAAAAACAAAATTATAAGTGACACCAATTACTATCATGATCACCACTATTCCTTGACGCCACTCCTTTTCAAAATAACCTACCACCCCAAGAACCAGGGAGGTAATAAAGGTAAGGGCGATAAACAGAAAAGAAATATAAAAACCAAGTGGCCCGGAACCGCCGTTAAAAGGATTGAGAATTTTCCAGTCAAAATGAAGGACTCGATTAAACCATTCTTCTTTGGGGTAAAGAGGGATAACCGAATGCGACAAAAAATTAAATGCTAAGAAAAAACTTGAAATAACCACCCCGACACCCAAAGATAATAATAAAAACTTTTTACTTATTAGTTTGTTCGACGAATTAAAAATGTCGCCAAAAATTACTCCGCAAATAGTGACCAGTGGAATGATTGCAAACATCAAATATTTATCCAATGCCCCTCTTGAGAAATCAAACGGGACGAAATAAAAAATAAAGCCGAGAATAAGATAAACGAAAAATACTCGCGTTTTTTTGAATATCTCTTTATTGATAAACAAAAACGGAACAAGTAAAAGCGGCGAAAGATAAAACACGGCTTTCGTCCCTTGAACGATCACTTGCGTCCAATCGCGGCCAAGATTATCGGCAAATTGATTGGCATGGCCAAACATTATACCAATATCAAAAGCGGGATATAAAAATTGGATTAGATAAAGTAGGAAGGTATAAACAAGACCAAAACTAGCCAAAGTAGCAAGAACCAGAGTGACTCTTCGAAAAGTCATATTCCTCCAGTGACCAATAATATAATCAACAACCAATGCTCCAATTACCAACACAAAACTTAGTTTTATGAGAAAGCCGATAAGCAGTGAACCGATAAGTAGTAAAAACCATTTTAATTTTTGAGAGTTTATCCACTGATCATATGTGTAAACAGACGACAAAAAGAAAAAAGGCAGAATTGCTCCATCCACATCCGGGACTAGCGAACCGAGAATACCGTAAAAACTTATGGTATATAAGACGATAGACCAAAGTGCAACTTTTTTGTTTATACGATTTTTGACAACCAAATACAAAAAGGCCGCGGAGGCGAGAGCGACCAAAAGAGGAAATAACCTAAAATAATCGGGGCCAAACATTTTATAGGCGACCACGAATATCATTTGCATCAGGGGTGGATGAGCGAAAAATGAACCGGCTCCGTCAACAGTCGCCGCGGCGGAAACATTTTTCCATTCATCCTGATAATAAGGTAAAGAAACGCCGGGAAGTCGAAGAATCAAAAACAACAGAATAAAAGCGAAGCCAAATATTACAACTCGGCGATGTTCTGATATAAGACTGGAGATTTTCATACTGTCGGAGTGTTTGATTTAAAAATAAAAATTTGGTAGATAAAAAAGCTCTCAAACGCAATTAGTCCGCTGGAAAAAAATTGTGCCACGAGATAGTGCAAACCGAGATATTCCACAAAAAGATACACCAGCAAAGTATTAAGGCTGGTGTTGAAAATGGCAATCGTTATATAAATTAAGACTTGCCGGCGCATATTATCTCGAGAATAATTCTGAAATGTCAAAAATTTTTGAAGAATGAAACTAACAATGACGCCCAGAACAAAAGCAAGAATCGTAGAAACAAGATAATAAAAGCCTAACCATTCAGTCAAGGTGTATAAAAAGAAGAAAGCCACTGTCGCACCGATGCCACCCGAAAATAGGTATCTCAAGATTTTGTGCCTCTCCCCCCAAACCACCAACGTGATTCTTTTAATCCTTTCCATTGTGGCATCATAACATTATTTTTACTAATCTTTCTACCAGCGGCGCCGATGCAAATTTTTCTTCAAAAATTTTTTTAGCGCGCGTTGCGACTTGATCAAGAAGTTCCGGTTGTCCAATCAAAGATTCAATTTTATTGGCGATAGCTGTCGGATTTGCCAATAGCACGAAAAAAATATTAATCCCCTCCTCGACAATTTCTCGAATCGCCAGCGCGTTCCCAGTTAAATAAGGAATCCCCATAGCAAACGCTTCAAAAGCCTTATGGGGAATAGTGCGATTGAGACGTGAATTATTTTCAAATTGACCGAGCATTAAACTACCTTCTCTCATCTTCTCAATAAGATCATCGTCAGACAGATACCGTGATGTCAATTTGACATTAACAAGATTATGCTCGTATATAAATCGTTCTGTTTTTTCCAGAAAATATCCAGAACCGATAATTTTAAAACTGATATTTTTATTTTCTTTCAAAATTTCCGCCGCTTTCAAGATATGCATAATTCCCGACTCCGGCGTCAATTTTCCCCGAAATAAGACCGTAAATTTTTTATTATCTTCCATTCGTATATTCGTATCATTAAAAATCTCATCCGCCCCGGTATACACCACTTCGTATTTATCGTTCCACCCAAACTTCTTTTCAAAAAACTTCTTTTGAGCTTCACTTTCTAATAAAATTTTATCAGCAAATTTTACCATTAACCAATCAACCAAGCGACTCTTTATTTTTCTAAATAATGTTGGATAATGCGAATTAACTTCAGCGTCATAAAGCGAACCCAGCGCATCGGCAATCACCTTTTTCGCAGAGATCAACTTTGCAAACGACACAACAATATGCCCGGGATAACCAACTACCATCGCATCATAATCATTTTTGATTCTCCGATGTTTTTTCCACAAATAAAAATATTTTATTAATCCGGGCGAATTGTCCCGACATTCAATAATAATATGCCCGGCTTTTACAAGAGCTTGTATAAAAATTTTGTTTCTTCCAAAATCAGGATCGTAGATCCCGAACCAGCAAATAGTCATACTGATATGGCCGCATAAAGCTTGTCGGAAAGCGTTTGTAAATTATTTGTGTCCGCTAATATTTTTTCTTCCCCAATCAGTTTCTTTTTTTCTTCTTCCGGTAAAGACATTGCCATCACCAGATTTTCGGCCACTTCCTCCGCGCTCCGATTTTTGATAACCAGTCGCTCATCGATTTGCCCTCTCAAATTATTATTCGAGGCAAGAACAAGACAACCGCAAGCCGTGGCTTCAAAAATCGTTTTATCGTACATCCCGCTTGAGCTCAAATTTACAAAAATCTCGTGTTGATTATAAATTTCTGGAATCTTATGATTAGGAATACCGGCATGAAATTTAAGAATATTTTTCAAACCAAGTTCTTGTACACGGGATTTTAATTTTTCGTAATAGACCGCATCTTTTGGCAAGGCATCACCGTATATACTGGTTGAAAAAGTAATCCCCCGTTTTTTAAATAAACCAAGTGCTTCAACAAAAACGTCAACATTTTTCGATGGTGAAATCCGACCTAAAAATAAAATGGAATTGGGTGTCCTTTTTAGCGAAAGATTCGGTTTAAAAATTTCAGTGTCTATTCCAACCGGCATTAAAACGGTTTTTTTGTATTTTGCCGTGTAAGAATATTTAGAAGTGCAAAAAACTTTACTGCAAAAAACACTGGCCATATTAGTAAGAAAATTACCAGCATAATGATTACGCCACATAAAAACCTTTTTCCCGAGCAATAACCACAATTTTCCCCCCAACAAAACATATTCCTGATTCATGTGCACAAATACCGCGTCGTAATTTTTCCGTTCGCGCCAAATGAACTTAAAAAAACGCCAAACATATCGTGAACGAAGAATTAAGGTCTGACCTTTTCCCCGATTCAAGGTCAGACCTTGGTTTTCTTTCCCTAAAGACAAAACTTTCACATTTTTCGGCAAATTATATTCCCCTTTTTGCAGACAAATCACAGTCACTTTTTCATAATTTTCAGCAAATTCTTCAATCCAACGGTGGAAGAAACCGAGTACTGGATCATTCCTATCTACTTTTTGCGTTAAAATTAGAAGTTTCATTTCAGTGATTCGATTATACCTTCAACCAGACTGGAAGAATTCCAATCAACGATTTTTGCCCCAATCTCTTTTGCCACGCCAACATCGGTGGAAACAATTTTACACCCAGATGCCTGCGCCTCCACAAGCGTCAGGCCATAACCCTCATACAACGAGGTGAGGAGAAAAAGATCACAGCTTTTATAATAAGAAACTAGGGTCTCTTGCGCTACCCATTTTTCAAAGATTATATTATCTAAAAGCTGAAAGCTAGAAGCTAAAAGCTTCAACCTGCCCTCTTCTGGGCCGGAACCGACAATAATTAGTCCGGTTTTAGGTTTTTGTTTTACGATTTCGCACATGGCTTTAATTGCCAAACCAATATTTTTTTCTTTAGTTAAACGCGAGGCCATTAAAATAATCTGACCAAACTGCGAATATTTTTTGTGTAAATCAACAGTTATTGGCACTTTTTTAATTTTCTCAATGTCAACAAAAATTGGTTTAACATAGATTTTAGTTTCAGAAATTTCTAAATTAGAAACCAAATAATTTTTGATTCTCTGGCTCACCACTCTTATTTTATCTGCTTTAGGTAACAATAATTTAGCTAAAAAATATCTGAATCTGTTTTTAAAAGATTCATGCTGAAAGTAAAAACTACCGATGTCAGTATGGATTTGAAGTTCGAGCTTGGCCTTTAACCGGCGGGTCAATCGCCAAGCGATAAAACCGTTTTCAAATGGATCCTGGCTGGTCACCAAATCAAATTTGCCGATTGACTGCCAAAAGAATGCGTTGAAACGAGTGAGACCAAGTATCTTTAATCGACCGTCAGTATCAGTTTGCAAATCTTTGCTAATTCCTAAAACAATTATGAATAATTCGTCAGCCTGCGAGGCGTAGCCGAGCATCCGCGATTTAACAGCACTACTCGGCTCAAAAATTTTCTTGTCTGTAGAAAACATTAGGATTTTCATAATGTTTTGAGATGGATAAGCAAGTTATCCAAAGTATTTTTTATTGAAAACTGTCGGGATTTTTTCTGTGCTTCGACAATAATTCGTTGCCTAAAAAGCTTATCCAATGAAAGATGTTTGATGGCAGATACCAAAGCCTGTTCATCATCCGGAACAATAAGAATTCCGCTTTCCCCATTATCAATGATTTCCGACAAATTCCCGATGTTAGTGGTAATAACGGGCGTACCAGCCGCCATCGCTTCCACAACTTGGAAAGAAAAACTTTCAAAAGATGTGTTCAGAACAAACACTTCTGAACTTTGAATTTTTTTGATCAGCTCGTTTCTGGGTATCTGACCCAAGAAAAATACCTTGTCTCTAACTCCCGTTTGGACGACAAGGTCCTCAAGTTCTTTTTTCATGGGGCCATCGCCAACAATATATAATCTCCAGCCGGGGAGATGCTTCATAATCTTTATGAGAGTGGCAAATCCCTTCCACGGAACTAGTCGCCCAGCCGAAATAATTGTCTGTGGTTCATAAATACCTGGCGGCTCTGGAATAGCAGAAAGATCTATACCATTGTAAATACAGGAAATTTTTTCGGGATTTTTCACCCACTTTGATACTAACTGCTTAAAATACATGCTCGGAGTAATTACGACATTTGCCCCATTTACCGTAAGTTTTTGAATCTTTCTTAAAAATTCGGCACGCCAGCCATATTTCTTGTTTTGAAATTCATCTATGGAATCTGTTACCCCATATCTCTGCGTTGCCTGCTCCCACGCATAATCACCCGGCACGCGCACAAAAAAACTTTTTCGTAAAATCTTTGAGGCCCAGCGGGCTGGCAACCCAACACTGACCGTATCTTGAGCAAATACAATATCCACTCCGCAGGTTTTCCTTAACAATTTTAAAAAATAAACAATATGTCTAATTATTTTTGGTAAAGTCCGTACTTCGCCAAAAGAAAGAATTGAAACTTCCACCCCCTTCTTGGGGAGCTCGTCAAAAAGTAGTTTCGAATAAGTCGCTGGTCCGCCAATGTCGGGTGGATAGATACCAGTGGCAATCAGAATCTTCATAACCTAAATCCTACGCTTTTTTTACTAAATTAGCAATAATTTCAGCCATTTTTTGAGCAATAATTTTCCAATTATACTTTTCCCAAACAAGTTTTTTAGCATTGTTGACAACCCACCCGACTTCATCTCGATGATTGGGATCTAAAATATATTGAATTTTATCGGCTAGGTTTTTTGGATTATCAACTTCGCAGAACCAGCCCGTTTGGATCAAAGGCGATGCCTTAGAACCCGCCAAGGCATCGCCTTTCAAAAAATCCGGAATTCCCCCAACCGGCGTGCCGACAACCGGCACGCCGGTGGCCATCGCTTCGAGGAAAGAATTACCGAGACCTTCAGACCGCGATGGCCGCGCAAAAATTTGAGCTTGAGCCAAATAGCCAGCCACCTGATCGGGCGACACGTGACCTAAAAATTGGACTCGAGCTTGTAGCTTGTAGCTTGTAGCTTGTAGCTTTAATTTTTCCTCTTCGATTCCCCCACCGAGAATTTGGAGTTTTATTTTAGGAGCTAAAAATTGTAAAGATTTAATTAAAACATCAACACCGTTTTTCTTTACTAATCTTCCGGTGTGAATAATAATTTTTTGATTAAGGTCGGACCTTGGGTTTTTGAGCTGAAAACTATCAAGATCAACTCCGTTAGGAATTACTGTAATCGGACAAGTCGCTCCCATCACCCGTGCCCAACGACCCAAATAATTTGAGATAACTTGAATCTGGTCGGCTCGTTGAAAAACTCGGAAAAAACGCGGGGCGAGAAGCCGGAAACGATAAGCCCAACTTGTTAATTCATCTCCCTCCTGCAAAGTTAGCAAAAATGGAATGGCCGGGAAACGGTGCTTGAAAAACGCACCGGCTATCCCCGCCTGATTGGCCATCATCGCCCAAATAATTTGATAATTATTCTGCCGATGTAATCGGCTAGCCAAACGAAGAGCTGTAAACGGGAAAAAATATTTTTGATTTAAACGGTGGACAAAAACGTTGCCGATTTTCTCTTCACACTTTTGTCTGCCATCTAGGTTGACAGTAATTAAATCAAAATCGTATTCTGAAATTCGATCAGTAATTTCTTTAATCGCCACTTCCGCCCCGCCGATAAATGGGAAGTAAGCTAGAGAAAAAATTAGAACCCGCGGCCGCGTCATATTTTCTTCACTTGGTTTTAAGCAAATTCTCGAGCACCTCGCGCGGCACTTCCGCACTTGGTTTAGCTGGAGCGATCGGCGCAGGAGTAGGATTACTTGTCACCGGTTGACTTTTCGACATAATTTTTTCGAGTGACTGACGAAGATCCTCTTTGGATTTCACTTTCTCGGTCTCACTGATCAGTTTCTTGCCACTCGCCCCCGGCATCGGCCGGAGGACCGCCAGAGAAACTGCCAACTTGGGCGGCCGGCTAGCGATAGGGGTCGCTGGCGGGGTTCTGGGGGCGTCTGGAGTAAAGGAAGGAGACGGTGGCGGTTGCGGTCTGGACATGGAACGTTCAGCTGGGGCGGGTTCGGAATTACTCCCCGCCGGGAAAGATGCTTCGCTGTGCCATTTGGCAATTTCTTGCTCGACCGTGACCCGCGGTTGGGCGTAAGTCCGTCGCGAGTGTTCGATAATTTCATCGCGGTGAGATTCTTGCAGCAGAGGAAAAGGGGGTAAGGTAATCGCCGAGAAGGGAGGTGAGCCAACGCCGTCAATCATTAACGTCAAATAAATTTGAGCAAAACCGAGATTGACGAGATCTTCTTTGGTAAAAGTCGGAAAAAATATTTTCTCGAGCACTTCGGCATCAAATGGGCCAACCCGAAAAGTGAGAATGCTGCCGACGTTGCCAAACACTGCCGCGCGCACCTCCTCGGCCATTTGCTCGATGTATTGATGGGCAATAGTGAGCGAGAGTTTGTACTTCCGCGCTTCAGATAAAATGTTGGCAAAAGATTCATTGGCAAAAGATTGGAATTCGTCAACGAAGAAATAAAAAGGTGGTAAAGTCCGAAGTTCGGCACCAGAGAGATTGGCCCGCGACATCGCGGTGAGGTAAAGTTTGGTAATCAACATTGAGCCCAATAGGTTGGCATTCCCCTCACCCAATCGCCCCTTAGATAAATTGATGATCAGAATTTTCTTCTCATCCATCATTCGGCGGAAATCAAGCGAGGAACGCGATTGGCCGATGATATTGCGAATCAGAGGATTGGAAGTGAACTGACCAACTTTGTTTTGAATCGCCGGCACGGCTTCGGCCGCCTGCCGTTCCGTGTACTTGGCAAATTCATCAACCCAAAAAGAGCGGACCGCCGGATCGGAAATGTTATTAACGACTTTCCGCCGATAATCTTTGTCCGAGAGCATCCGATTAACGCCGAGCAAGGTCGCATTGGGATATTCGAGCAGAGCCAGCAAGGTGTTGCTAAGAATATATTCCATTCGCGCCGACCACGCGTCAACCCAAATCTTCTTGAAGGCACTCATTAAACCATTCGCCACCAAATAGCGATGATCTTTACCGACATCTTCCATTACATTGAAAGAAATCGGGTGGTCGAGATCAAAGGGCGCGAAATAAATAACATCTTTAATTCGTTCGGGTGGCACATAGTCGAGCAACTTATCAGCGGTCGAACCGTGCGGGTCCATGAAGGCAATGCCGTTGCCGTGCTGAATATCCTGAATCGCCATGTTCTCAAGCGCGGTCGATTTACCCATGCCCGTTTTCCCGATCACATAAACATGACGGGCACGATCAAGATCTTTAATCCCAAAACGAGTCCGCCGGGCGCGAAAATCCGTCTCGGCAAAGTATGTTACCCCCGGCTTCATCCCTTCAGGCATAGTGACTTTATTATACACCAATCAGTTATTCTGTAATGCTTCTCGAGTATATCTGTTGTTCGGGTCCCAGAGCATCCACGAGGTGAGGCCGGAATCGTAGGTGGCTTGAATTTGGGCTCGAACCATCGAGGCGGTGTAGGTGGCGCCGAGGTTGAAATCTTGAAGCCACGGGCGGAGTTCACCCCGGCGAGTAAACACCGAGTGTTGGGTATCTTTAACACTCGGTGTTGTCGAAGATTCGGTCGAAGTGGCAATCGGAGAACTAGTGGCAGTCGGCGAAAATAAATCGGCCAGACGTTGCTGGGCAGCGGTCATCGCGTTCTTCACTACTTCGTAAGGATGCGTCGCTGGCGTGGAGAAATTAAGATAACCGGAAGCGAAGTGCGACGGGTAAACCATTGGCGCGATGTAATCGAAATACGGTGCGGCATCGGCTAGCACCTGCCCGATGCCAAGATCGTCGTTACTAGTGGTTGTTAAACCAAAAAGATCTACTGAAATTGGCACGGAAAGTGAGGAGAGCTCTTGCGATAAGTAAGCATAGAAACGCTTCATCACCTGCGCCCGCGTTTCGGTCTTATTATTAAAATACTTGTAACTAATATCTTTCATATTGCCATCGGAGGGAAAGCGAATGTAATCGAAATTAATTTCATCGAAACCGACCGCATAACTCTCCTTGGCAATCTTAACTACATAATCCCAAACTGGTGTGGCTCCGGCTTCGAGCCAGCCAATCCCTTTTTTATCCTTCCACACGCCCTTATCAGATAGTCGGTGTACTGCGTATTCCGGATAGCGACTGACGAAATAGGCATCTTGGAAAACTGAAACGCGAGCGATCACATAAATGCCCCGGCGATGGAGATCGGCAATCAAAGTTTGGATATCTGGAATTCGCACTTCGACCGCGCCGGAAGCCAATAGCTCTGGATCAGTGACGGCAAAAGAAATCCGGCCGGAATAATCTTTCACATCAATCACCACGGCATTGAGCTCGGTCGTATCAATTAGATTAATCAAACGATTGCGAATCGAGGGCGTCCCCGCCACCCAGCTGGTCATATAAGCGGCCTTGACTGGTGTTGGGGTGGGTAAATGACTGACGATCGGCTTGACTGGTTGTGTCGGCACTTGAACGACCGCGGCATATTGAAGCGGCGCGTTGTAAAACGGTCGAATAAAAATAGAATAACCACCCCACAAAACCGCCACAGACAAAACAAGTGAGACGACGACAAAGGTCGAACTAAACCTCCGGTCGCCTAAGCTAGTTCTTGACTTCTTCAGTCGAACCATGCTGGCCGAAATTACTGCTCGCTAAAGCAAAAATAATAATTAAGAGACCAAGAATAACTAGAGCGATAGTTTTAACTCCTGAAGGGAAGCCGAGGAAGGGCACGATGATCACCAGAAGTCCGAGGAGAGCATTGCTGGCGTTGGCCGAGGTACTAGTACTAGTGGGGCGCATAGTTCAACAATTATAGCGCAACTTCTCGCCAAGGACAAACACATCGCCGGCGCCAAGGGTGAGGATAAGATCTTTGGGACCGGTTGTTTTCAAAAGCCGCTTGGCGGCCGTGGCCATGTTTGGCACATAGGTGCCCCGCGGGATCGCCGCCGCCAACTTCTGGCTGGAAATAGTTTTGTCTTTGGGTTCGCGCGCCGCGTAAATCGGTAAAACCAATATCTCGTCAGCATCGGCGAAACTCGCGGCAAAATCTTTAAATAAAAGTTTAGTTCGGCTATAGAGATGGGGCTGGAAAACGACAATTAAACGTTTGGGGTTGAGGTCGTGACGAATGGCCGTGAGCGTCGCGCGAATCTCGGTCGGGTGATGGCCATAATCATCATAGAGGCGCGCCCCGGTTTTCGTGCGCCCAAGATATTCCAACCGCCGCCAAGTGCCGCGAAACTTTTCTAATGCTTGATGGGAAATTGAGGGGCTAATCTCCAACACCTTCGCCACCGCGAGAGCGGCGGCGGCGTTCAAGCGATTGTGGACACCGAGAACGCGAAGTTTGAGTTTGTTTGCCTGACTGTCAAACTGGCGATAATCAACTGTTAAACACCGAGTGTTTAACAAAACGGGCTTGAGTCGCGGATCCTGTTTATCACAAATCAGATAACCGTCAGCCGGTAATTTCGCCGCGAGTTCCGCAAAAGCACTTTGGATATCAGCCAGATCACGGTAGTAATCGAGGTGATCGTTGTCGATATTGGTAATCACCAAAATCTTGGGAAGAAGATTGAGAAAGGCCCGTTTGTATTCACAAGCTTCAACAACAAAAAACCCGCTTCGACCGATAATCAAATTGGTCGGCGACGCTTTTTTATTCTTAGGTTTCAGCAAGCTACCGACAATCACGGTCGGGTCAAGTTTCCCCGTCACCAAGATGTCGGCAAGCATCGCGGTGGTAGTGGTCTTACCGTGAGTCCCAGCCACCGCAATAGTATATTTATCGGCGGTTATTTGACCCAACATTTCAGGATAAGAAAACATCAGCAGACCTCGCCGTTTACTCTCGGCCCATTCGGGATTATCCGGACCAACTGCGGTCGTGTAAACTACCAATCCGACATCCGCCGGCACTTGACCGGTTTTATGTCCACGATAAATTTTGGCCCCTAACTTTTTTAATTCTTTCATCACCGGTGAATCAACATTGCGGTCCGAACCGCTGACCGCCCGGCCTTCTCTTATAAAAAGGCGAGCAATCGCCGAAATACCGATACCCCCGATGCCGATAAAGTGGAGCTTTCGAATGCTGGACAAATTAATGCTCATAGAGTAGAAATAGAATAGCATTGATCTTTAACTCAAGACAAGAAACAAGAAAGGAGACCATGGTGATCAAACCGGCAACGACCTATGAACTATTCGGGGGTAGGGTTACAGTATTGATTTACGGCAAATCATCCTGCTGTTTGGAAGAACATCATGTGCTTCAAATTGCTAGAGATTTGGGACTTAAGCACATCTATCATCCAGATACTCACACCTTCAATGCCAGAATCTGTAACAAGGTAGATCTTGAAGATGAAACCAGCAGAGATGGGGTGACAATTCATTCCGGTTGTCTGGCCGATGGAGTGGGTGTGATGGGTAAAGACGACACAGTCTGGCTCCGCACAGCTGACTGTCCGACAATCATCACTTACCACAGTATGACCAGAGAAATGATTGTCGCTCACGCCGGACGAGCTTCGTTGATTGACGAAGGAGCTTTACAAAACGGCCAAGCCAAACGTCAACCAGAAAGTGTGGTAGGGGCGATCTGTGCGCGTTTCTCGGCCTTAGGACAGCAGACACTTACCCATATCGATG
Organism: uncultured Candidatus Saccharibacteria bacterium; assembly: GCA_964362425.1. Lineage (GTDB taxonomy): Bacteria > Patescibacteriota > Minisyncoccia > Phycocordibacterales > JACOZG01 > JAGVGK01. The sequence continues at coordinate 12,108 of CAYIEL010000020.1, forward strand.
TCTACTCCTGTTGTGGAATTGGACCAATGGAATTCCGTCATCCGACTGACCACCCCCAGTACGGCCCGTTCAACAAAAAAAGGAACCGGCATGTCGCCCTGCATTATGGGCAAAACTGTTTCTTTGGTGGCGAAACAAGATGTGGCGCACTCGATCTACACCGTCTAATTTATAACCAGTTTCAGCTTTGCGGTGTACCGGGCGACA
>CAYIEL010000021.1:0-12204 GCA_964362425.1 uncultured Candidatus Saccharibacteria bacterium
ATCACACGGAAATGTCAGCCGAAGTGCAAAAGCTCTACGCTGATCCATACGTTAAAAACCGCAAAGGTATTTTTGAATATATTCTAGGCGGTTCATCAGATACAAAATTACTTGAAGTCCGAATTTTTGATGAAGCAACAAAGAAATCAGTTTACGCGACGCAAACTACCACGGCTGAAAAGAAAAAGAAATCAAATTGCTCGCATTGTGCAATTGGGCATGACGCTAACAAGAGTAAAATTTGGAGTTTTGGTGAAATGGACGCCGACCATGTAGCGGCTTGGAGTAAGGGTGGTGCGACTTCAATAAAAAACTGTGAGATGTTGTGTAAGACGCACAATCGAGCAAAAGGAAATCGGTAATTTTTAAGGAGATAGTTGTCCACTGGCAAGGATAGTCCTCGCTAGTAAACGGTTTCCAAATTATCCAATTTGGGCTGACTGATGGAAGTCGGACTTCCGTCACGATCGTAATCAGCAAAATTTGACTTAACCCCTAATATCCTTTAACTTGATAGCAGATAGCTCGTTCTCAATTGATGAAAGGAAAGGGAAAAAATGGACGTAAAAACCGAAACGGGGGTTTCTTGGCTGTTGGCAAGGACTGTCCTTGCCATTGATTCTAAACGAAATCAGGCCTAGAATTGAGTCATGACTAACACCAACAAAAAAGGTTACCACGGAAGCATCGAACAATTAACGCTCGAGAATGATAATTTTCGAAAAGTTTTATACACGGCCAAACATTGCCAGCTGGTTCTAATGTCGCTTAAACCCAACGAGGAGATTGGGTCAGAAGTTCATTCGGACAACGATCAATTTTTCCGTTTCGAAGCCGGCGCGGGGAAAGTGGTTATCAATGATACTGAATATGCGGTCCGCGACGGTGAGGCGATTATCGTGCCAGCCGGAGCCCGGCATAATGTGATCAACACTTCATCAACGGAAGTTTTGAAACTGTATACGATTTATGCCCCGGCTCATCATCGGGATGGAGTGGTGCGCGCGTCGCGCGCCCTGGCTCTAGCCGATGGTCCGGAATTCGACGGCGTGACGACTGAATAGATGAAGAAAACTTTCTGCTGGTTAATTTTCACCCTCTGTCTCGCCTTGCTTATCGTTCTGGCGGTTTCTCTGTTTATTAAGGTTAAAACTGATCCGTATATTTACCGCGATAGGAAAATGGTACCGAAGGCGCAGATGGCAATGATCTTGGGGGCGGCGATTCTAAAGAGTGGCGATTTGTCACCGGTTTTAGAAGATCGGGCGAGCAAGGCGATTGAGCTTTATCGGGCCGGCAAAGTTAAGAAAATTTTAGTAACGGGGAGTAATGCTACCACTGACTATAATGAAGTTAATCCGGTGCGGGATTATCTTTTGGAGAATAAGATCCCTGCCGGTGACATCTTCCTTGATCATGCCGGCTTCGATACTTACAGCAGTATGTATCGCGCCCGCGACGTTTTCCTGGCCGATTCGATGATTGTGGTTAGCCAATCTTTCCACCTCCCGCGGGCGATCTTCATTGCGCGGGCACTGGGCGTTGAGGCCTACGGAATGAGCGCCGACAGCGGCAATTATTTGGCTTGGAATTATGTTCGTGAAGTGTTTGCCGATGTGAAAGCGGTATTTAATATTGTCTTGGAACGTGAGCCGAAGTATTTGGGCAAAACGGTTCCGATCACGGGTGTTGGGAATATTTAATGTTCACATTTGATTGACAAGTTTGGTAGATTCTGCCAGTATCGAGATGGTGCTTGTTCTTTGTTTAGAGAGCTAATGGAATGGCTCGGAAAGGGGTGAACCATGCTGGTTCTTTCAAGACAACGTGATGAGACAATCATGATTGGTGATGAGGTGGAGATCACCGTCGTGGATATTCGGGGCGACAAAGTTCGTTTGGGGATTACGGCGCCGCGGCATATTCAAGTTCATCGCAAAGAAGTTTACGACGCGATCAAGCGAGAAAATCAACAGGCGGCGGGTCTCAAGTCGCAGGATGTTCCCGAAATTGTTGATCGGAACGTCCCGCCCGACACATCAACCTGATACCGATACCCTGAAATCATAAAGAAAAGCCGTCCCGATGCTCGGACGGCTTTATTTTTTGCAGCTTAAGCATTTGGCGCAACATTGATTTGCACTAAATCGTCGGCCGGTACCCAAACAACCCCGTATTTCTCCGGCTGACGGAGGAAGATGACAGGCACTTGTCCGGCGTAGAATTCATCTGCCAGCTCTGGAATGAACTCAATTACCTTGGCCATCCGATCCTCTTGGCCTCGGACATAGACCAGATCTCCCGCTTCAATCCCCAAAGCCCAATGACGTTTGAGATTAGACATCGGTTATTCTCACCTCGGCGATCCTCTTTTACCGTACCACATTGTGATTTTTTATGCAACCTTTCTTAATTTGACACTACATTTGCTTTTATTGCTGAATAATGTTAGGGTGGTAACTTATGAATTATCGACCGAGAAGTCAACCATCATCCCATTCTTCACGCGGATCATCTCACTCTTCGCACGGGCCACGTTCGCATTCTCAACATAGCGCTTCTCGCCCGCCTTTTCAACGTGGTGGATCTCGACCGCCCTTCCGTCGTGGCGCTCCGCGCCCCGCTTTTACCGGTGGTCGGCGCGGTGGTGGTCATCGTGGTCCCCTCAACTTCGCTCGGGGCAGGCAACATCTAGACATCAGCGCTTTTATCAATAAAGCGGTAGTGGTCGAGGAGACCGAACAACATTTCCTGCCCGAACATTCCTTTGCCAGTTTTCAAATTGACGAGCGGCTGAAGAAAAATATTATCAGTAAGGGTTACGCCAACCCCACGCCGATTCAAGATCGAGCCATTCCGCATATTCTGCAGGGTAAAGATGTGGTTGGGATTGCCAATACCGGCACGGGCAAAACCGCCGCTTTTCTAATTCCCATTATCAATAAAATTCTCAAGAACCCGCGCGAGGAAGTGTTGATTGTGGTCCCGACGCGCGAGCTGGCGATTCAGATCAACCAAGAGTTTGTCGCCTTTGCTTCCCACCTCCGGCTCTTCTCGGTTTGTTGTGTTGGCGGGACGAACATCTCGCCCCAGATTCGCGACTTGCGTCGGCAAAACCATTTTGTGATTGGCACACCTGGTCGTCTGAAAGATTTAATTAATCGTCAAGTGCTCAATCTCTCGCGGACGACGACAGTCGTTCTCGACGAAGCCGATCGGATGCTCGACATGGGTTTCATCCCCGACATGCGCTTCATCATGGCCAAGTTGCCGGCCATGCGGCAAACTCTTTTTTTCTCGGCGACGCTCTCGGCTGACGTGAAGGGGATTATCCAAGATTTCTTGCGTGAGCCCGTTCACATCTCTGTTACCACTCGTGCCACCGCCGACAACATTGATCAAGATATTGTTCGACTCAAGGCCGGTCAGGAGAAGCTTGATGCTTTGCATGATTTATTAATCCGTCCCGATTTCCAAAAAGTTTTGATTTTCGGTCGGACTAAATATGGGGTAGAGAAACTGGCGATTAATCTCGTTCGTCGCGGGTTCAAGGCCGACTCGATTCATGGCAATAAGAGCCAGAATCAGCGCCAACGCTCACTCGGACTTTTCAAAGAGGGCCGGATTCAAGTCCTTGTGGCGACCGATGTCGCCGCCCGCGGTCTCGATATTGCCAATGTCAGCCATGTTATCAACTTCGATTTACCAGCCACTTATGAAGATTATGTCCACCGGATTGGTCGGACTGGCCGTGGTACCGCCTCCGGCTCGGCGCTTACTTTTGTCGAATAAATTATTTTTGATATACTAAGAGGGTGAATCGGACGTCTTTTATCAAAGCAGTTACGATTGTTCCCGCGCATCTCTGGATTATTTTTTTAGCCACTCTTTTTCTTTTTGCGATTATGAGTTTAATTCTCAATTATCACTGGCATAAATATCGGCCGGGGAATAATGGCGTGCTGGTGGCGGAGACAATTTATTTTTTAATCTCGGCGCTTCTGATCGCCTTGGCCTTCACCGCCCTCGTGGCGCCGTAAAAATATGGAAACAACCCTTCTCGCTCCCGACGAAACTGTCGTTTTAAGAATCCGGAGACACTGGCTAATGATTGCCGGTCCGGCCCTCGGCTTCCTCGCACTCGCTTTCTTACCGCTTCTGCTTGAAGTGACGGTCGGTTTCAGTCTCTCTTTCTTGCCACTTACTATTAACGAAACAGTCACTCCGCATTTACGCATTTTTCTCTACCTCTTGTGGTTTCTCGCCTTGTGGGTCGGTTTCTTCGTCGCTTGGACAGATTATTATCTTGACGTCTGGCAAGTGACTGACCGCCGGATTATTGATGTTGAACAAAAAGGTCTTTTCCACCGCGATGAGGCGTCGGTGCGTTTCGAAAACATTCAAGATATTACCATTGATACCCGTGGCTTCCTTGCCACCATTTTTGATTTCGGTGATTTGCGCGTCCAATCGGCTGGCGAACGGCGGGAGTTTATAATCCAAAACGTTGCCCACCCCCAAGCGATGAAATTGAGGATTGAAGAGTTCCAAACCCGCGCGCTTGAAGCCCGCACCCCCTGTTCCTAAACCTTGCATTATTAATATCATTGTGTTAGTATTCGTGATGGAAAGAGTACATTGGTTACTCTGATTCAGTTGGTCTTTGAAATCAAGGAGAGAGAAATGACAAAGTCAACGGTAGCGAAGTCAGTGAATCAAGGGGCGATAGTTCCACAGAAGAATGTTCCAGAAACGCGACACAACGAGATTTCCTCGATAATCAGAAAAGAGTTTGGCCCGAACTTAGTGGGTTTGGGGGTTAGCCTGGCTTATGCCATCCGCTTGGTTGAGAAACATGGTTTAGACAAGGAAGAAACTGATGCTATTATTTTTGCCAGGCAAAAGTACGGTGCCTCTCTAATCAACGTAAGTAAATGGTTAACGCGTGGTTTGACCGCTGGTGAGGTTGTCAGATTATATGAAGTGAGGCAGGACTTCAATGAGAATTTTGCGGGCGGGGAAAAAGGGAGTAATGTTTTGACAATCAGCTTACCAACGATTGTGCGTTTCGCTCGCGCTTTCCCCGACATGGATTTGGCCGAACCAGTCCATTTGTCGGAACAACTAATTGAGATTTTCGAAACGTTGCGTCCGTTGTTCCCCTTCATTGAATATCCGGACACTATTTTGAAAATGGTGCTGGCGGCACAGGAATCACTTGGTTGTGTCGAGGTGGGGACAGCGATAGAGGCAGTGCTTGATCGTCGACAGTGGCAAGATCGTAATGATCCGGAAAAAAGACGGGGATACGGACAATTGTGGAGGCATGATACAGATGAAAACGATAATGGCTAGCAATCCTTATCTGGTCCTCGGAATTACTTCGGAGATCGCCAAGACAGTATCCGCGGAGGATTTGGACACCTTGGTTAAAAAGCACTACCAGGTGTTGGCAAAAAGTGTCCATCCTGATCGTCGTGGGGAAAAGTTCACTGCTCGCTTCCGCCAGATCCAGGAGGCCCATGAAGCATTAGTTGACTCGGAGACAAAAGAGCACTGGTTGGCAGATTTGAAAACCATGAGAACAAACGAACGAGGCAAGATCAGGCTGATGGAGCTCGAAGGTCAACTGGGAACAGAATGCCGGAAGAGTGATCTGTTGGCCGATCAGCTTTTTCGTTTTTGGTCCTTGATGTCGTCTGGCCAGACATCGTTGGAGAAGGATAGTTTGGGGTCGAGGTCGGTTTCGATCTTCTCGTCACAGCCAATTAGCTTGTTAATGATTAATCTCCTGGATGCTTCGATGTCATCGAGCAGAGCAAGGAGTCAGTGGGTAGCGGATCAGATTACAAGGCAAGCATTCAGTAAATCAATCTATGAGCTGGTAGTGAGTGATTGTGGACGTCTCCTGGCCCGTCAGAGTTTAGCTCGCTTTGTCTTTAAGCAGGATAGTGAAATACCAGCTGGTCTGCCACCGCGATGGATTCAGCGGCGAACAGGTAAAAACAAATCCTTTTACTGGCAACGGATCGGCGACAAAAAGTTGTTGCCCAACTATCGACTAATCGGCTCGATCGAGGATACTCCGGTTTTTGCTAGTAATCGGGACAAGGAAACTAAACTTGATCGTTTAATCCCAGCTCAAGCCGAGCCCGAAGATTATCAACGTGTGAGGCAAAATGGTTTCTCGTGGACAATGTTTCGGGAATATGCCCACGCGATCTCGCCAGTCGTCTCTGTTGATCGTCAAGTGGTAGCGGTTTGCTCCGAGTCAGACGGTCAAACTGTTTTCCGTCTGTTAGGTAAAGTCAATCAAATCAATCTCCTTGAAGGTTAGTGATAGAACATTTCTAAAGCCGATTACTTTGCGTAGTCGGCTTTTTTCTCTATTCCGGGGCGGCTTCGAACGTAAATGTTATGCACTTAGAGCTAGTTATAATAATTAGGAAACTTTGGTATTATAAAGCAGTCTTTTATACAAGGCAAAAATAATCTAATGTCATAATGTCGGTTAGAGTCTTAATGTTCGGATGGGAATTCCCGCCGCATAATAGCGGTGGGTTAGGAACGGCTTGTTTTGGCTTGACACGCGCACTCGCGCACTCGCGCGCGGATATTACTTTCGTTTTGCCTAAGCGGGTCAATGCCGGTGCCGATTGGCTCCGAATGTGTTTTGCTGATTTACCAGAGGTTTCTGGACGTGGCATAGTTGCCAATCTCTATCCCTATATCACAAACGAGAGTTATGCGCGCGAGCGCAAGGGCTTGCCTCCGGTTTATGGTCTTAATTTGATTGACGAAGTTCGTCGTTATGGTTTGCTCGCCGGCGAGATTGCTTCGACTGAATCTTTTGATATTATTCACGCTCACGATTGGCTTTCTTTCCCGGCGGGTGTCGCGGCGAAAAAGGTGTCGGGTAAACCGCTTGTTGTTCACGTTCACGCTACCGAGTTTGATCGGACCGGTGGAACGGGTGTCAATCAAGACGTCTATCATATCGAACGTGAAGGGATGCGTTTTGCTGATGCGATTGTGGCGGTCAGTCAGTGGACCAAGAATTTAATTGTTCGCCACTACGGTGTCCCGCCGGAGAAGGTGACGGTGGTGCACAATGGCATCGACGCGGCGGATTATCGGCTTTTGCCAGATCGATTGGTCGCGCTCAAACAAGCGGGAGAAAAAATAGTTCTTTTCGTCGGGCGGATCACTTTGCAAAAAGGACCCGATTATTTTGTCCGCGCCGCCAAGCGCGTGCTCGAACTTGAGCCGAAAGTTTATTTTATGATTGCCGGTTCCGGTGATATGGAGGGCCAAGTACTGCGGGAAGCGGCGGCCCTCGGCATCGCCGATCGCGTGATCTTCACCGGTTTTGTCCGTGGGGCCGAGCTCGACGCTCTGTACCAGTCGGCTGATCTCTATGTCTTGCCGTCAGTTTCCGAACCATTTGGAATTACACCGCTCGAATCGCTTGTCAACGGCACGCCGGTAATTATTTCTTATCAATCCGGCGTGGCCGAAGTTCTTCGCCACGCGCTCAAAGTAGATTTCTGGGACACCGAAGAATTAGCCAATCAAATTATCACCGTCCTGCGCCACCCATCACTGCATCGCACTCTGAAACAATATGGCGGTGAAGAAGTCCGCAAGGTTACCTGGACCGCCTCCGCCGAGAAGTGCCTCGGTCTCTATCACAACTTACTCTCCGCCCGCGCCTATTAAAATAAAATTTTGAGTATGATTAAGCCCCGGCGGTTTGCCGGGGCTTAAGTTTTTGTTTTGAGAAGTGGTTTTTACGCAGAGACTAACTCTCGCTCTTGTCGTTCGGAGATTGTTTCTGTCGGTGACGGTAACTTAATCGGGCCGTCAGTCATCAATCCTTCAAATCTCAAGAAGACGATTGTTTCTCCGTTCCAGTTTCTTCTTCTTGCGATTTTACTGATTGCCTCCTCCATTTCTGAATCAGTGGTAAACGGGCCATGAACTCTTCCAGCGTTTCGATATTCAAGCCCATCCTCGTCTGTATGTTTTCCACTCAAAAACAAAAAGAACTTTTGCATTTGCATAACCAGCTCCTCCCTTTCAAAGATCGAATCCGTTCTGCCTTTGACAAACATCTGCCCAAGGCTTCTGTAAATATAGCAACTAATTTTGCAAAAGTATAGGGCAACTTTCCTTTTTGTTTTTTCACTCTTAAACTATTTACGACCGTTGAAAGTTTAAGAGCAAGAGTTATAATGTTGCGAATGAGGGTTGAACATAGGACAAAAGTCAAAGAGGCTATTTTGGAAAGCGTCAGTTTCGCTGGAACTTTAATCTTAGCCGCTATTGCTCCCAATGCTGTTCGGCGTCTTGGGTATTTGATAAACAATGATCGCCAGAAACAAAATCGTTTCTATTATGTTAAATCAGTGGCGAAACAAATGGTGGCTAAAGGCCTGATTTTCTTTTCAAAAAACCAACAAGGACAACAAGTCGTTCGGTTAACTCAAAAAGGGAAAAGGGAGTTGGAGCGTTACCAACAAGCGGTGGTCTCGATCACTAAGCCGAAAACATGGGATGGTAAATTTCGTTTAATCATTTTTGATATAAAAGAATGGAAACGGAGTTCCCGAGACAAGTTGCGCGAATGGCTGATGAACCTCGGTTTTGTCCGTTTGCAAAATAGTGTTTGGGCTTACCCTTATGATTGTCGTGAGATAATCGTTTTGTTGAAAGCCAATTTTCGTCTCGGCAAAGAAGTTTTATATCTCACTGCCGATTATCTAGAGAATGATGAGTGGCTCAGGAAATTTTTTGGTTTGAATTAACTTGTACATTTTTAAACTCTTAAACTATTTACGGTCGTGGAAACTTTAAGAGAATTTTGTTTCTGATTATTTTATGTTAAAGTATATCCATGTCGCCAGAAGAATTAGCTGAAAAAGCAAACAAGAAAATAAAAGAGTGGGCAGATTGAAAAATTAATCAACACCTTTCGAATTTCTAATGCACCTTATCGAACCACAATTTTTAATGCCGATTCCGGTGAAGTAGATATATCGAGAAGAATATAAACCAGAACAACAGGCCGATCTCGTTTTGAAAACTGATTAGTTGCTTGTTTTATGTTAGGATAGTTCCATGCCCGCGGTGTGTTTCTATTTCCAAGTCCATCAGCCCTATCGAGTCAAGCGCTACCGCGTGTTTGATGTTGGTCACGATCATAACTATTTTAATGACGAATCGGAAACTGACCTTAATAACGCGAGAATTGTTCGGAAGGTCGCCGGCAAATCCTATCAACCAGCCAACGCGCTTCTTCTTGAATTACTTAATCGTCATCCGGAATTCAAAGTTAGCTTCTCCCTCTCCGGTGTTTTGCTTGAGCAGTTGGAGAAGTATTCACCTGAAACGCTTGATTCTTTTCGCCGTCTTGTCGATACCGGCCGAGTTTCCATTCTTGGCGAGACCTATCATCACTCTCTGGCTTTTTTCTACTCACTGCCCGAATTTGAGAGACAAGTAAAGTTGCATCGTGAAAAGGTGAAAGAAATTTTTGGCGTCAAGCCAACGGTTTTCCGTAACACCGAACTTGCTTACAACAACAATTTAGGTTTGTGGGCCGACAAGCATGGCTACGAGGCGGTGCTAGCTGAAGGTTGGGGACGAATTCTTGGTTGGCGCAGTCCCAACTTCGTCTACCGACCGAAAGGGGCGAAGCGAATCAAACTTTTACTCAAGAATTATAAAATGTCCGATGACGTCGCCTTCCGTTTCTCCGAGAAGACGTGGTTGGAGTGGCCGCTTACTGCTCCCAAGTTTAGTCAGTGGGTTTCGGCCGTCAACGGCACGGGTGATCTCGTCAACCTCTTTATGGATTACGAAACCTTCGGCGAACACCAGTGGGAAGATACTGGTATTTTTAATTTTCTTCGCCAGTTACCATCTGAAGTATTGGCGCATCCGGATAACAGTTTTGTCACGGTCGAAGAAGCGGCGCGTAATTATCCGGTCCGCGATGAAGTGGATGCGCCGGAAGTGGTGACTTGGGCCGACACCGAACGCGATCTCTCCGCTTGGACCGGTAATGATCTCCAAACTTCCGCGCTCAATACTATTTACGATCTCGAATTATTGGCGCTTGCTTCCGGTGATCCGGTCTTGATTGATTCTTGGCGCCGACTGACGACCTCCGACCACTTCTATTATATGTGTACCAAATGGTTTGCCGACGGTGATGTTCACGCCTACTTTAATCCCTATCGCTCGCCCTACGAAGCTTTCATCGCTTTTATAAATGCGGCGACCGATCTGCGCCTCCGCCTCGGAGTGGATAACTCCCTTCCCCTCCCTTCCCCACAGTCGCCGATTCTAGTAAAATAAAATGGTATGTTGAAAAAAAGATTAGTTGTTCGTCGTCGTTCGAAAACTCTTCCACTTAAGATTGCTCCTACCGGAGCAGCCTTCTGGGTTAATAATGGTCCGGCACTTCGTCACCTGCTTGATTTGAGTAAATTTCTCACAATCATCACGGCCGAGCAGTTCCATTATCACACGGAGCGGAATGGCAATGATTTTGCCAAATGGGTTCGAGCGATCTTGGGCGATAAGACGTGTGCACGGGCGCTTGAGGCCTCGAAAACGATTGTGACGGCTCGCGGAGCTGTCGTCAAGGCTCTCAAACGTTACAATGTCTAAAGCTTTTGCTCTCGGCAACGGCAGTATTCTCGTTAATCTGGACCAGCTCGGCCAGGTGCGTGATTTCTATTTTCCCTACGTTGGTCTTGAGAATCAAGTTGGTGGCAATTTCGTTCACCGAATCGGTGTTTTTGCCGATGGAGTTTTGTCGTGGCTCTCGTCTGAAGATTGGGAAATTAAAATTGGTATGGAAGACACGGTTTTGGCCGGCAATATTCGCGCGGTCAATAAGCGTCTTGGTGTCTCGCTGACTATCACCGATTTGGTTTACAACGAGAAGAATATTTTTTTGAGGAAAGTGCTGATTAAGAACGCCCGACCGAATGCTAGTCGCTCGATTAAAATTTTTTTCAATCAACAATTTGAAATGTATGAGTCACACATGGCTCACACCGCTTATTATGATCCGCTACGCAAAGTAATTATTCATTATCGCAATCAGCGGGCGTTCTTGGTTAATGCTCTGATTGATGGCCTGGGCTTCGATGAATATTCAACTGGCGTTTTTGGCGCGGAAGGCAAAGAGGGAACTCATAAGGATGCCGAGGACGGCGTTTTGGCTAAGAATAATATCGAGCACGGGCAAGTAGATTCAGTGATCGGCCTCTCGGCCGATTTTCAGCCACTCGAAGAAAAGCTTGTTTATTATTGGCTGGCGGTGGCCGACTCGATTAGCAATGTCAAGGCACTTGATGAATACACTATTGAGCATGGGCCCGGACACTTGGTGGAAACGACACGCAACTTCTGGCACGCCTGGGTTTTACGTCAGAATTTCAACTTCCACGGTCTCGAACCGGAAGTGGTCAATCTTTTCCAGAAATCACTTTTAATTATGCGGGCGCATGTGAGTAGCAATGGTGCCATTATCGCTTCCGGTGATTCGAATACTTTGCAGAAGGGTAAAGATACTTATTGTTATGTTTGGCCGCGGGACGCGGCGATTACCGCCCTCGCTCTAAGCGAAGCTGGCGATACTCACGTGGCCAAGCTCTTTTTCGGTTTTTGCGATAAAGTTATTTCGGCCGATGGCTATTTCATGCACAAGTATAGTCCCGATGGATCACTGGGCAGTTCTTGGCATCCGTGGTTGCGCGATGGGCAATTCCAATTACCGATTCAAGAAGATGGAACAGCCCTGATTCTTCACACCCTCTGGCGTTACTACGAAATTTCTAAAGATTTGGAATTTGTCGAGTCAGTTTACAATTCACTGATCAAAAAGACGGCCGACTTCCTTGTCCTCTATCGCGATGAACGAACCGGTTTGCCGAAACCGTGTTACGATTTATGGGAAGAACATTTTGGCATCGCTACCTTCACGGCGTCGAGCGTCGCTGGCGCATTGGTTTCAGCGGCCAAGTTTGCTAACCTTCTCGGCAAGAAAAAGAGTGAAGTGATTTACGAAGAAACTGCCGAATCAATTCGTCGGGCAATTCTCGAACATCTTTACGATAAATCAACCAGTCGTTTTTGCAAACTTCTTAATTTCTCCGGCGACGAACTTCACTATGATATGACGATTGA
>CAYIEL010000022.1:0-11933 GCA_964362425.1 uncultured Candidatus Saccharibacteria bacterium
AACCCCAATACTCGCCTCCAAAGGGCGATGTCCTACCATTAGACGAGCCGGCAAGGTTTATCAACTTACAACGTAAGATTAGCGCAAATTGGTCTTCGCCGCCAGAGTTTCCGCTCGCGCGAGCAAGCGTTCGAACTCGGCCAGGCCGGATTGCCAGAAAGCCGGGTCGCTGATATTAATCCCGAGTTTGGCAAAAATGCGTTGGGGCGAATCGGACAGACCGGCCGAGAGAAATTCTTTCACTTCTTTTACTTTACTTTTATCTTCCCGTACCAGCTTTTGGAGAGCCTTGGAAATCAGTAGGCCACTCGCGTAAGAATAAACATAGAAGGGCGAGCGGAAGTGCGACACATAAATCCACCAGCGACCCGCTTCGATCGGTTGATCCACCGCATCGCCAAGATAATCGCCAAGATGTTTTAGAAAAAGTTTATTGATTGCGTCGCTCGACAAATAACTCGTCGTCCGATGCGTGGCGTGCAATTCGCGTTCGAAACGGTAAAAAGCGACTTGCCGGAAAATCGTTGCCACTTCAGAATCGAGCTGGGCCATGATAATCGCCAGCTGGCCGGCCGTGTCCGTCTCTTCGATCAAACGTTCGAGCACGAAATTTTCGAAGAAGGTGCTGGCCACCTCGGCCGTTGAGGTCGGCGTCCCGAAGTAAAGCGCGTTCTGTTTTTGCTTTTCGCGGATCAATTCGTTATTAATCCCATGACCAACTTCATGGGCCAAAGTGAGAACATCATTAAACGAATCATTATGGTTGAGAAGAATATAAGTCGGTTGGGTGATTAGCCCGTGCCAGCAAAAAGCTCCGGAAGCCTTGCCCGGTCGCGAAGCCACATCAATCCGGCCGTTGTCAGCAAAGGACTGAAAAATTTTACCAAACTCTTGATCAAGACTGCCGAGCACTTCGCCAACTGTCACCACCGCTTTGGGATAAGTCCAGCCGGCTGGCAATTGGCCAATCGGCGCAACGCGATCATGGAAAGCTAATTTCTTTTTTCCCAATAATTTCGCCTTGAGCGCATAATAGCGACGCGCGAGGTCGAAACGTTCGGCCACTGTCGAAACAAGCGTATCTACTACCGGCGTCTCGATATCATCGGCAAGATGACGAAGCTGGTCCGGACGCGCCACTTGGCGCAAGTCATCATTCACCCGCTTGGTCGTGAGGATGGCATTCAATTCCGCTTCGGCCTCATCAACGTACGTCGCGAAAATTTGATTAAGCGCTTGGGCGGAGCTATCGCGCACAGCTTGCTCCGGCGAATGAAGGAGACTAAGAATACTGGCAAAACTTCTTACCTCTTCTTGGCCCGCCGCGACCAACACTTGGCGTTCCTCGCGCGCCAAAAGTTTGTCGAGCAGGCGTTCCCAATCACCCCAAGCCGAACCGGAATAGAGATTAATTATTTTTTCTTCCCCTTCTAGCAAAAGATAACGGGCATCGGCAAAAAGCCGTTCCAAGAAATGCCGATGGGGCGCGAGAGCTGGTGCACCGAGAAATAGAGTTTGTGTTTTCGCATCAACTCGCGCCAGTCGATGAGCGAAAAAAAGCAGTGAATTGGAAATTTCTTGCGATACCTTCTCTGCTCGCGCGAGTCGCGCTCGCGTAGCTGTATCGCGCATATCCTGCTGGCTCCGGAGATAAACGTAAGACATCGCCCGACCACCTTCATCGGACTCATCATCGCCGCCGGCCCGTTCCAACTTCTCATATTCTTTTAACGCTTCCGCCAGGACGGCCGGATCGACGAGATAATCCTCACGCGCCCGCCAACGATCCGCGAATTCCTCGGTCAAACGTTTAGCTTCGGCCAAAGACTTGTCAAAAGCTTCTTCACTTCCATCACCGGGCACCAATGGCGAGAGATCCCAGACGAGTGGTAATTTAGACATGTTTGGCGAGTAAACCGTTAATTCTCAATACTGCAAGCTCGAGTGGCAATTCCGGAATATATGAGTGACCGAGTTCGTCGTAAGTGACGAGCAACTCACGGAGAACGAGCGAGAGCGAAACAGATTCTTTACGCCCGGCAAGATCCTCAACGAATTTCCGTTCCGTTTCGCCGAGTGGCGCGCTTAATTCTCTACCAACCGTCGGTGCGAATTTCAGAAACATCGCGTAACGCACCGTGCGCATAACGAGTTTGAGAAAAACGCGCGGGTCGCGATGCCGTTCACTTGTTTGCCTGATCGCCCCGAGACTCTGCTCGATGTTTTGTCCAACCAAACCATCAATAAATTTGGTAACGATATTATAAGCTGGTGCGCCACTAACCGACGCTACCAACTCGGCGGTAATTAATTTATCGGCCGTCGCGCCGAAAGTTTGTTGGAGAACGCCGAGGGCATCGCGGTAAGAACCGTCGCCTAAAAGCGCAATCAGATCGGTCGCCGCCGGCTCCAGTTTCCGTCCTTCCTGTTTAGCCGCTCGTGTGATCACTGTCCGTAATTCATCAAGCCCGGGTTTGCGAAAAGTGAAAGTTTGGCAACGTGAAATAATTGTCTCGGGTAATTTATGAACTTCGGTTGTGGCCAGAATAAAAATGACATGCCTCGGTGGTTCCTCCAGAGTTTTTAACAAAGCATTGAAAGCTTCTTTGGTCAGCATGTGCGCTTCGTCAACGATATAAACCTTGTACTTGGATTCGAAAGGCAAAGTTTGCACCGCTTCGCGGAGCTCGCGGATCTCATCAATCCCCCGGCTTGAAGCGGCATCTATTTCATAGAGATCATGTTTTGAGGTCCCTAATTCATGAGCGAGAATCCGGGCGATAGAAGTCTTACCCGTCCCCCGCGAACCAGCAAAGAGATAAGCATGCGCCACCGCGCCCTGCTTGATTGAACCTTCAAGCACTTGAACAATCGATTCTTGGCCAACCACTTGAGCAAAACCACTCGGCCGATATTTACGATAAAGTGCTAATTCGGACATTAAGGCCAGTATAGCGGAAAAAATGATGGAAAAAAAGAGACCCCGCGAGTCTGCCGACTGGCGGACGAGCGGGGTCATGATTGTGGCGGGGAAAAAGACGCGTTAGGTTGTCCCATGCATGGCGTCAAGAAAAGCTGTGTACTGAGAATTGTTCAACGCTCTGCCATCATCCAAAAAAACACCGTGAATGAGCGTTCGCAATGTGTGCAAAACATCTCGCCGTGCGGTTTTCCTTGGAGCTCGCTCGGCGTTGGAGTCTGTACTCCGCAGTGAAGGCATTCGACAGTTTTGGTAACCTTTAACACATTTGGCAACAATCCGAACCCGAATGTCATTTTTTCTCCTCTCAAAGAAAAAAGGCTTAGAAACTTACCTTGCCAGAGTTTTTCAAAACCCTGACTTCTGTTCGGCATCATAGCATATTCGCTAGGTATTTGTCAACTATTTGCCTAACTACGGCTCCGTTAGGTGCTCCCATCAATTCCTGACGAAGATCTATCGCCCCACCCCAGCCAGTTGCATAGGCCTTAAAATGTTTCTTCATGATAGCAAAACTTTTTGTTTGACCGAGAAGTTTTTCAAACAGTTTGGTGTGCTCGACGAGAACGCGCAAACGAATTTCAAGGTTCGACCTTGGCGGGTTTTTAAGGTCGAACCTTTGATTAACGGCAGGAGAACTGGAAAGTAATTGGTCGCGACTTCCCCTTGCTGACCGGGAGCAGGCAATTGCTTTCCAGTTCTCACTAAATAGCCATGGATTTCCGAAAATCGCGCGGCCGAGCATGACACCATCGACACCAGTCTCCTCGGCGCGCTCGCGCGCCTCGACGAGATTGGCGACATCACCATTGCCGATAATCAAAGTCTTACTTTTCAACTCATCGCGAATCTTCACGGCACGAATTAGGGCTTCCCAATGCGCCGGCACTTTCGACATTTCTTTTCGCGTCCGAGCGTGAATTATAATCGCGGCAAGGTCAGTTTCAAGTAGCGCCGGCAGCCATTTATCTAACTGGTCATAACTATAACCAAGCCGCGTTTTCACCGAGATTGGGAGTTTAGGTGCGCCGACGCGAGCGGCGGCGATAATCGTTTGCGCTAGCTTGGGATTCTTCATTAGTACCGCACCGGCATCTTGACCCTCCACAGCGCGATCGGGGCAACCCATATTAATATCAAGACCGTTAAAACCAAGTTTTTGAATTAATCGCGCCGCCTCTTCCATTTTGTCTGGATGAGCGGTAAAGAGTTGCGCTACAATCGGCCGTTCGGCTTTGGAATATAAAAGACTGGGCAATAATTTCTCGCGCCCCTTGGGATGGCACAGACCATCGGCCGAGACAAATTCGGTCCACATCACATCCGGTCGGCCATATTTGGCAATAATCCGCCGGAAAGCCGCGTCGGTGACGTCCGCCATCGGCGCTAGACAAAAAAATGGTTTCGGCAACTTATCCCAGAAACTTTTCATTTTCACAGCTTAACGCACAAATTCCTATCTCACAATTTTCACGACCGTGAATTCTGTGGTATAGACAAACCCGACCTCGTTCTTAACAAAAATGCGATCGTCGTTATTGTAAGTACTACGCTTTATTTACTGTAAAGAGCATTGAGTTTGGCCAGAGTGACGCCGTTCACGATGCCGTTGGCGGGCGTGAGATTGTTTTTTATTTGAAAATCTGTCACGGATGCTTCGACACACGGGCCGAAAGTGCCGTTGATCGGGCAATTGTGCAAATCTTTCCCCGTCGGTGGATAGAGATCATCGCGGTGCAAAGCGGTTTGTAAAGCGAGCACTTCTCGGCTCCCCCTCATTCCCACTTGCAGTGGTGCCGACCAAACATTGGGCAGGAGCGTTGTGGCTGGCAGAGTTGTCGGTGTCGTGAAATAAGTGGCAAGACCACGCACTGTCCGCCGGGACAATTCAGCGAGCATTGCCGCTTGAGTTTCAGGATAATGATACTGACTCTCGGCCAAATAACCGTACTCAACGAGGAAGGAAGCTGAGACACGCGAAGCGTTAGCGCCGACCGCGATCAATTCTTGATCTTCGATTGGGCTACCCGCCTCGCCGGGCAAGTTGGAGATAGGCATTACATTAACAAGCTCACGTTGAACGGCTTCGGCAATCTCGCGGCTAGCCCGCGAGTTTGGTAATTGCCGTTCGGGAACATAAATTGAGAAACCATTATACTTCCCTACCCCGCGCCGACCCGGATAATCGTTGAAATGAATATGCAAAGTTAAATCAACTTGGTTGTCATTAGACCAACGGTTGATACCATAAAGACGATTGGCCACTTCGGCTGGCGCGAAGTTGTGATAAACCGCTTGAGTAGGCGACGTGATATCACCACTGGCGACCAGCGAAGCGAATTCCCGCCGTAGTTTTGAACGAAAAGAATTAATCGCTAAACGTTCGCGTTCGAAATAAGAGGCGAAGTCGGTTTGGTATTGACCGGTCGTAAAATCACGAGTCGAGAGTACGCGCCACGTTCCAACCTTCTCGAGATCAGCTTTTATCCGCGCCGCGAGCGCCAGATTCAAATCCGCTTCGCGGAGACCACCGTAAATAGCGCCGGAATATTGCGGATCGTGCCCGGGCACCAGCAAGATGGTAAAAGTTTTATCGGCATAGCGCGCACGGAGACTCTCGGGCGTCACTGTTTCGCGGAAAACTTGGCTGACCAGACGAGTGATCGGTGCCGGATAATCACCGTGTTCATCAGGCAAAAGCCAGACAAACATTGCCACGAAGAAAATGAGAAGGCCGAGAGCGACACGCTTCATTGTTTAGGGTTTAGGCGGAAAAATAATTTTAATTGCAAAAAAATAATTTTTGGACATTGGCTTAATCAGTAATGGTAACAGTAAACGGCTCTTTCGTATCGGTGGCGGTGGGGACAAATTCGATCGTCTGTCCACTTTTTAACTGGCCGGCCAACATTTCATCGGCCACCATTTGTTCCACCGCTGACTCAATGAAACGACGCATCGGCCGCGCACCAAATTGCTGATCCGTTCCCCGCTCCACCAAGCGATCGAGCAAGACATCGGTAATTTTCAAAATAATTCCCTTGGCTTTCAAACGTTCGGCTAGAGCGTTCAGCATTAATTGCGAGACCGACCGAAGCTCATCATTGCCTAGGGGGTTGAAGAGAATTACCGCATCGAAACGGTTGATCAATTCCGGCTTGAAAACCCCCTGTTTGATAATCGCATCAATCACGGTTCGCTCTTCTTCGAAGAGGTGACGACCAGCTTTGACCATATCCCAGATCAAGGGGGCGCCGGCATTCGAGGTAGCAATAATTATCAAGTGGCGAGCGTTAACCTTCTCACCCCGCGCATCGGTGAAAAAACCTTCATCGAGAATCTGAAGGAAGAGATCGCGCAGAGCCATATCGGATTTCTCAAACTCATCGAGCAAGAGCACGCTATACGGCTTCTCGCGGACAAGATTGGATAAAATACCTGGCTCACCCGACGCCCGCGAGCCGATTAAACGTGACAAAGATTCGGCCCCTTGATATTCCGACATATCGAGACGAAGGAATGATTCTTCCGAACCGAAGAAGATTGCCGCTAAGGTTTTGGCCGTTTCGGTCTTACCGACACCGGTTGGCCCGAGGAAGAGGAAGGAACCGATCGGCCGCTTCACATTTCTAATCCCCGCCCGACTCCGGCGCATCGCGCCGGCAATCGCGACAATCGCCGGATCTTGGCCAATCACTCGCGCCTGAAGCAGAGCTTCGAGCTGAAGCAATTTCTCTCGCTCGGCCCCGCTCACCGGACCAACCGGCACTTTCAACTTTTTCTCGGCATAAGTCAGCACTTCTCTCTTGTCAATTAAAGTTAATCGATTGGTCCGAGCCCAAGTCGGAAGCTCGAGAAGCAAATCAATCGCTTCGTTCTCGACTGAACCGGCGGTGACATGCTCATTGGCTAAATCGAGCAAGGTGAGCAAAGCTTGGTAGGTAAAAACAACAACATAACGTCGTTCGAGAATGAGGGCGCGATCTTCTAATATGGCCAGTAGAGTATTCGGATCAGTATCTGTAATCGTCACCGTCTCGAATCGGTTCATCAGTTCGGGCAAAACTTCAAGCACGCGATGGTGAGCTTCTGTGTCTGCCAGAGCGAGAACAGGCACCGCCGCCGAAGCCAAGAAGGGATCGAGCAATTTCTCAATCGGCGCGCCGAGTGTTCGCGCGCCAAGAATCAAGGCGGGCAAATCATCAATGATCAGCAGAATGTTGCCCGCCTCCACCACTTCATGAACAATGGTTAACAATTCTTTCTCCAGTCCGGCTCCATCGTGAGAGGCAGCCAAAAGCCGGGCCGTCTCAAGAAGAACCGGCCGGCGGTGCTCGAGAACCGGCACGACGCGCCCGCGTTTAATCAACTTTGCTAACTCGGTGACAATCGCCCGCGAACCGGCCCCGCCGGCCGGACCAATCAGCAAAGCGTTAGCTTCCTGATCACGAGCGAGAATAGTTTCCACCTGCAAAGCGGCCGGCGATGGAACCAGTAAATCATTCAGTTGCAAAATCGTCTCGGGCGAAACGCGCAAGTCGCTGGCGTAACGATCAAGATGAACTGTCTCACCATAAGACCAGTCCTTGGCCAAACCCGGAATACGAGCGAGACGTTCGCGCGACCACCAAGCTTCAGACATTTGCTCGCCAACAGTCTGGCGCGCCAACCAACCTCCAACACCAGTGAGATCGTCACGGCGAATTTCAAACTGCAATAACCATTTCGAAAAATCTGGATAGTGGTCAAAAAGCCAACCAAGCAAAACTTCAAGCGTCAGCACTTTACCAACTTCAATCGGCAAAGCCGGAATAGCCGCAGCCGCGTCCGTTGTGCCGCGATGAGTCTCTAGGAAACCGAGCAACGCCGACTGACTAATCCCCAGACGAAGCGCGATGATTGCTCCGCTTTCCGAAGCGAAACAAGCGACCAACGGATCGGAATCTTCGGCACGATAAAGTAGTCGGCCAATTTCGAAAGTGAATAAATCACCGGACTCCGGCGTCAGCAGAGAAAAATAATGATCGCGGAAATAAGCTTCGAGAAGATAAATTGAAAACCAAATTGAAAAAATAAAAAACAAGCCGCCGACGATTTTT
Source organism: uncultured Candidatus Saccharibacteria bacterium (assembly GCA_964362425.1). Classification (GTDB taxonomy): domain Bacteria; phylum Patescibacteriota; class Minisyncoccia; order Phycocordibacterales; family JACOZG01; genus JAGVGK01. Next base: position 8,080 of record CAYIEL010000022.1, read on the forward strand.
GGAACAGCTGATTGAAAAAAGGCAAAGTAAGCCGTTAAGCTCGGGATAACCGCTGACAAACTGGCCACCAGCAAAATGAGAACTAAGAGAAGCGTGAGCCAAGTGAGAATCCGCAGAAGCAAGTGGCGTTCGCGGTGACCAATCAATCCGTCGAGTCGCAGAAGCGGATAAGCGTGGCTAGTTGTTAGTTGTGAGCGGAAAGGGTTCATAATTTAAATTTAACTTAAAAAGAGGAGATAAAAACCGATAATAAACGAGCCCAAAATTAGAAATGGCGCCAGAAAAAAAATCAGTGAGAGAAAGAAACCAAGAATGAAAGTAGCAAGTAGCGCCAATAGGGCGGCAAATAAGAAAAAGATACGGACGACAAAACCAAAGAGACGCATCAAAATATTTACGATAAAAGTCTCAAACATCCGACCGGGATCGAAACCACCACGGTAGGATTCACCCAAACGTCGCCACGGGGCGAATAAAGTGCGAACAATTATCGGCACCGAGAAAAAATTATAAATGAACCAGAGGAAATCGCCCCAGAGACGTAGGCAAGCCAGAAGTCCACCCGTGTAATGCCAAGCAAGATATCGACCGAAAAATGAGAAGAAGGTCATACTCTATTATTATGGCATAAATTTGTAAAAAACTTTATGGTCGAAGCGGATATCCAGATAGTCAAGGGTGGTACTTGATAAGCGATACTCGGTGAGAAAAGACGGGGTCGAGAAAGCGGCCACAAGACGCGAAACAATCGTCTCGATTGAGTCTTGACGCGCCGTGAGTAACCGCCAACCGGTTGGTGCGAGACGGACATTCCGCACGTTGAAAGCATAATCAACTGGTTCAGCTAGTGAGACGGCATCAATTGTCTGACCAGTAAACTCGGGCGCCGTTTGCAATAATTGATTAAGCGCCGACCGCGCCTCAAGCAAGTGCTGAAAATCAGAAATCGCGAGCGGGCGACTACCAAGTGGTGTCGGTAAGGCAATATCAGTCAGCAAGAGAAAAGGATTATTGGAAAATTGCGGGGCGGGTGAATAAACGAGACCGGTCGAATCCAAATAGTAACAATCTCCGTCGCACCAGAGCGCCACTGGTTGGCGTTCGGATATCTCAACTCGTAATGTCCCCCACAAAAAATTGGTGACATTAATCTCCAGCAATCCCGGAAATTGCCGATGGAGTTCCGCCAGAAGTTTCATTCGCGGATAAAACCAATTAACTCGCCGGCTGAAAAGGTTGAGATACTTTTCACCCAAAACATTATTCACTGCCTGAACCAAACGTTCAATCGAGATTGTCTCGGTTCCCGTCACGGCAATATTTGTCAGAGAAAAAAACGAGGAGTTCCAGAAGTACCAGCTACCAAACAATAAAATCAGCAAGATTAAAAAACCAACGGTCATTGACCGACGAAAATAACGTTTCCGCCGCGCGCGACGATTGGCCTTTAGAATCTCACGATGCGACGCCATGCTTAATCACTTCCCGCCCGCCGAAGTAGGGGCACAAGACTTCCGGAAGAGTGATCGAGCCGTCGGCCGTTTGACAATTCTCAACTAAGGCAGCGATGAGACGCGGAGTGGCTACCGCCGTACAATTGAGAGAATGGGCGAAGCGAGTCTTGCCATCTTCTCCGCGATAACGAATGTTGAAACGTCGCGTTTGAAAATCGTGATAATAAGAAGCACTTGAGCCTTCGCGATAAACGTTCTGCGAGGGAAACCAAATTTCAGTGTCGTATTGTTTAACTTTGCTCAAAGACAAATCCCCGCCGCAAATCAAGAGACGACGATAGGGCAATTTCAGTAACTCCAAAAATTCTTCGTAATTGCGATTGAGTTCTTCGTGAATCGCCGCTGATTCGGAATGATCGGCTCGGCACAAAACCAGTTGTTCCAATTTGAAAAATTCGTGGACGCGAATCAAGCCTTTCGTATCTTTACCATGACTCCCCGCTTCACGCCGATAACACGGCGAAAAAGCTAAGTAGCGCTTCGGTAATTCTTCAGCCGTAAGAATTTCGTCGGCGTGGTAAGCCATCATCGGCACTTCCGCCGTGCCGGAGAGATAATCGTCATCTTGAGTTTTGTAAAGGTCTTCAGCCTCGCGCGGCAAATGCCCCGTACCGTAAAAATATTCTTTCTTAATAATCGCCGGGGCGATGAAGGGCACAAAATTCTTTTTGCCGAAAAAATCTCGCGCGCAATTAATCAGTGCCCAAGATAGTTCCGCCCCGTCACCGCGCAAGAAATAACCACGGAAGCCGTGCGCCTTCGTCCCCCGTTCGAGATCAACCATTTTCAGACCGAGCATCAGTTCGATATGATCTTTGGGTTTAAAATCAAACTTGGGTTTGTCGCCCCACGTTTGCACTTCTTTATTCTCTTTCTCATCCGCTCCTTCCGGCACCGAAATATCGGGAAGGTTTGGCACTTGAAGCATCAGGGTCTGCCACTGCTTCATCACTTTTGCCAAATTATCTTCGTTCCCCTTGAAATCGCTTTTGAGTTGCGTCATCTCGGCAATCAATTTGGCGCGCGTCTCGGAGGTCGCTTTGACAATTTCTTGACTAACCACATTCTGCCGCGCTCGCGCGGCTTCAACTTTACCAAGAATTTCCAACCGCTCCGCATCAATCTTCAACAATTCATCTAAATCTAAAGTTATGTGCTTCTTCCGAATCGCATCTTTCACTAAATCCGCATTCTCCCGAATAAATTTGATATCGAGCATAACTTTATTATAACAAAAATACCGAGCGACCACTGCTTGACAAATGATCTACATAATGATAACATCCTACAAGTTAGATCGAAAAGGTCTTTTCATTCCCTTACCTAGGGAGAAAGGCAGAGGAACATGGCAAAAAGCCGCAATAAACCGCCGGAGGTTCAGGTCTGTTTTGGGTGCGGAAGAGACACACGAGTTAAAAATGGGATCTGTGCTTTATGTTGGGGGTCACAGTCGCGCAACCTCAAAGACTCAAAATACTCATCGCGAAAAACGATTGAGGTTATGGTTGTTGAGAGGTTTCCGTCGGGAAGATGCGTTGAGAGAATAATTGCGCTCGATGTTGTCTGCCTGCCATCAGAGGGAGACAAACAAATATTCAAACTTATGCAAGAAGATGGGGAGATGTTGCAGGTTTGCCTGAGACCGACAACGCCGGATTCCGACGAACTCTATCACGGATTGGAATGTGATGATGTTTGAAATTTGTCCTCCCGCCAACCGCCCGAAACGTCAACGCGCCGGGCGGTTTTTTGTTTTCTCTAAAATAAGAAGGTTAAAAAAATTGTAAAATCACCCTTTCTCTTCTTTTTCCTCTCTATACTAAATAGCACACGATCGTAAATTATTTAGCATATGACAAATTACCCCAACCCAAACTCTTGTTTCAACCATCGATCATTCTCGATCTCATCAGCTGTAATATAAAGTACTTCGCGACCAATTTTGAAATGTGCTTTGAGCAAAACAATTACTTTGCGACACTCATAGGGATAAACCCAAACGCTCCGTTGAAGCGGTAAGAATCCCAACTGTTTCAACCAATTACGTAACTCATCGCGCACCCCTCGTTTCCATTCTTTAATATCAAAAATGATCAACCGATACTTGCCATCCCATCGTTGGGGCTTAGAAATTGTTTGAGGGCCAAGACTGTAAAGCTTCAACTCTTCCCGGCCATTGTCAGTCAAGCATACTACGGTCTGGCCTCGATTATTTTTACCAAAACTTACTAACCCATTTTTCGCCATTCGGCTAATAACGGACTTGATATAATGATATCGAGCCGCTCGTTGGCTAGGTGATTTAATTACATATTTCAATAACTGAACACAATTAGGCGC
>CAYIEL010000023.1:0-10351 GCA_964362425.1 uncultured Candidatus Saccharibacteria bacterium
TCTCACTTTGCGCCCATTGGATTAATGAGTGCAATATGTATGTGAGGTTAGACAAAATTAAACTCGCACTTATTCGCCTCCTGAAGGATTCTAAGAGTCGCGTGCACCGAAAGATTATTACTCGGCAAAAGAGTTAAACGATTTCCGATGAGATTGAGTAACGGACTTAAAAATTCATCGGCCCATGATGGTGACAACGTTAATACATCAGAAAAATCTATTTCAAGTTCTTCTTCCTTGGAAAGCTCGCGCAAGGTAGGCTGAAATGCCTTAAAAGCCTCGCTTCCCAATTCCCGTGATATTAATGTTTTGCCAAATTTTCCTAATTGTAATTTCATATATTTTTTCAGACTTATTTGAATTCTATCTTCGCTAAACATCCTCGCACAATATGCTGGCCACGGGTAACACGAAAAATCTTATCCGGTCCTTTCATTCTCACTTCGGCATCGCCACTGGTAAAAAACAGATCGATTGGCTGATCAGTAACAACCTCGCGAACAAGTTTAAGGCCATTCCCACGTTTCTCCGGCGCCCGGCCAGAAATAAATTCTGTGAAGGCAACTTCTACCGCCGCTACATGGCTAGGAAGTTGCGGACGCACATGGCGCAGTGTTTCTAAAATACCCAATCCGCGATCAGCAAGCACAATAATTCCTTTGTCAAGATCATAACCAAAAAAGATTCCCGGTGTATCCGGCCATTTCCCTAAATTGTGGGCAAACGAATTATCGCCAATCTCTCCGGCAATTAAGACGATTAAAGAATACAATTTCCCAAACCCTGGCTTTTGCATGAGTACATTCTGCATTTTCGTCAGCCTGGCGTTAAAAATCGAGCTTGTCGGACAATAAAATCTGCTAGGGAACTCAACACCATCTTGAATCCATTCCGAGGAAAATTTGATCAAATCGCTGGCAAAGATTTCTAAATCTTTTTCCCGGTAATATCGATGAGTGCCACCATCTTTTTTGATCGCAACCAACTTACCATTTTCATCCCAACGACGAAGCGTGTTTAAAGAAACGCCAAGATATTCAGCGGCTTGGCTGATTGTAAACAACTTTTCTTCCATATCAAAATCATATCATGCCGTCTAAATCTACACAACTATCCACCAAATCTACCCAAAAATATCCTAATCTACACACAAATCAGCGGGCAAACCCATGTCAAGGCGACGCCTTGACATGGGCCACTTGCTAGAGAATCCTTGCCGGAGGCAAAGTTACCTAATCACACATCGAAAAAATCTTGTAAGGGCCAATGGAACAATTAGAATTTGAGGTGCAACAATTAGAGGCTGTCCAGCTTTTAGAAAAATCGTCTGAATACACGCTAATATGATTAGTATTGGTGGGTTCAGCAGGAAATACATAAAAATTTGTATCTTTTAATAGTTCTGGTACATTGTTCATATTTTCCACTGAACCAAGTATCGCCATTTTATAATGTGTTCCCAAGTCGCTAACTTTATAACGATATCCTCGTCGGGCTAGGCTAGATGGAGAAAGAGGAAATGGACCACTTGGATCCTGCGGTCGTTGAGGCAGGTATGGAGCCAGCGCAATTAATTTATTTGGATCATTGAGGGCATAGCCTGGATCACAATCCCAGCAAGTCGTTCCCCAATAAGCAAGCGAGGGATTAGACAATAATAATGGGTTAAGAGGATATTTACCATTACCCTCGGTGTCCCGGTATAATTCCAAGGCCGTTCTTATTTGCAATAGTTCCTGAATCCGTTTACTATCTCGTGCTTTCACGCGGGCGTTACCCAACGAGGCAAGCACAATACTCGACAAAAGAGAGATGATCGCAATGACAACGAGAAGTTCAATGAGAGTGAAACCTCTGGTAGCTTTCAGGAGAAACATTGCTCCTAATTATAACACCTAAAGTTTTCTTTGCAAAAAGAAAATTAAAATTTCTTGAATGGGAAGCCGAGGGTGCGGAAGAAGGTAAGAGCTTGGTCGCGGTTCTTGGCGGTCGTCACAATGGTAATAGCAAAACCAAAAACATCTTTGAGCTCTTCGTCAGCCGTTTCGGGGAAAATTGTGTGTTCGCGAATACTGATGGTGAGATTGCCCGTGGCATCCATCGACTTCTCATCGAAACCGCGGAAGTCGCGCATGCGGGGGACAGCGACATTGATAAGTTTATCGAGAAAACCATACATCCGTTTGCCACGGAGCGTCACCATCTGACCGATCGTCTCCCCCTCGCGAACCTTAAAAGACGCGATGGACTTCTTCGCTCCGCGCGGTGATGGTTTCTGACCAGTGATCTTAGCAAGACGATCGACAATTAGCGCCGCCTGCTTCTTCTCGCGCAGTTTGCCCGTCCCCGCATTGATCACCACCTTAGAGAGACGTGGTAACGCAAAACGATTTTTCGTCCCGAGCGTGACTCCGAGTGTTGGTAAAATCTTTTCGTATTTTTCTTTAAGGGTAATCATGATTTGAATTCGTGGCCGCATTTTCGGCAAACTCTAACTTTTTTATCACCGTCTAACTTGTGCCCGATCCGCCGACCCCGCTCGCAACTAGAGCAAACAATCATCACCTTCGAAGACATGAGTGGGGCCGGCGATTCGATAACTTGGCCCGGTTTACCCGCGCTTCGCGCCTTCTCTCGGCGCTTGCGCATATTCACACCTTCGACGACGAGGCGACCAGCCGCCGGAAAAACTTTCAGCACCTTGCCGACTTTTGTCCGGTCTTTGCCGGCTCTCACTACCACGGTATCGCCTTTTCTGATTATAATTTTATTTGTCATATTCGTATGTATTCGTTGATTGGCATCGCTTTAAACAATTTCAGGAGCGAGCGAAGCAATTTTTTGGAAACCGCGCTCGGCCAGCTCGCGCGGAATGGGTCCGAAAATGCGGCCGCCAATCGGCTCGAGTTTCTCTTTCTCAATAATCACGACCGCATTCTCATCGAAGCGAAGATAAGAACCATCCGGCCGGCGGAAGGGCTGACGTTGGCGAACCACCACGGCTCGAACGACATCCTTTTTCTTGACTGCCTTCTTGGGTTCGGCGGTTTGAATCGACATAATCACCAAATCACCGATCCGCGCATAACGGCGGCGGGAGCCGCCGAGTACTTTGAAAATGCGGCCGAGTTTGGCGCCCGTGTTGTCGGCGATTTTTACGATGGTACGTGGTTGAATCATTTTAAAAGTTTAAAACTTAAAGCTAAAAGATTAAAGTAAATTAAGTTTTGAATTTTAAGTTGTTGTTTTGCGTTTTTCATTTTACGTTTTACACTATCACAAACGATTTCCGACGGGACAGCGGGCGAGTTTCTCTGATTTGAATTTTATCACCCAGTTGATGTTTACCCGTCTCATCGTGAGCCAAATAACGTTTGTGCCGGCGAAGATACTTACCATAAACCGGATGCTTAACCAGCCGTTCCACTTCCACGACAACGGTTTTATTCATCTTAGTCGAGACCACCACGCCACTTAAAGTTTTAGGTTTAGAAATAGGAGTCATAATTTTGATTATTTTCGGCCAACTACCACCGTCTTGAGCGGGAGCTTCGACCCCGCCTTGCGCAAAACATTACGAGAATCTTCTTCTGTTAAGCCGTCGACCTCGAAGAGGATACGGCCGGGCCAGACTTGAAACTCATACCCCTGTGGGTCACCCTTGCCTTTGCCCATGCCCACTTCCGCCGGTTTGGCGGTGTAGGGCTGATCGGGAAAAATCCGGATCCAAAATTTGCCGGACTTCTTCATTTCGCGAGCAATCACCTTTCGCGCCGACTCGATCTGATTGGACCGCACCCGACCCGGCGTCTCGGCCATCAAACCATGCGAGCCGAAGACCACTTCCAAACCACGCGTCTCCGACTTCTTGCGAAGCGGATTGCGACGCATCGTGTGCCATTTGCGAAATTTAACTTTTTTAGGTAAAAGCATGATATTAGTTTAAAACGTAAAGTTGAAAGCGCAAAGTAATTGCTGTTTTGAGTTTTTCATTTTGCGTTTTGAGTTTCGAAGATATCACCGCGATAAATCCAAACTTTTACCCCGATCACACCGTAGGCAAGGTACGCTTTCTCCTTCGCGAAGTCAATATCGGCGCGCAGAGTCTGGAGTGGCAAACGACCTTTCTTGACCGTCTCGGTGCGAGCGATATCCGCGCCACCGAGGCGACCGGCGACGGTCATCTTCACTCCCAAAACTAACTTGCTAGCCATGGCCTTCTCAATTACCTGCTTGACCACACGTTTGAAAGGCAAACGTTTCTCGAGTCCCTCGGCCACCATCTGGGCCGCCAAAGCGGCGTGAGTCTCGGGATGTTTGACTTCTTCGATATCAAGTTTAAATTCTTTTGGCATCGGCACTTTAATCCGGCGCAGAAGCGCGAGCAAATCATCTTTAAGCTTGACCGCCCCTTCGCCATTCCGACCAATGATCAAACCCGGACGAGCCGTCTTCACAATCACCCGATAAACATTCGGGCCGCGTTCGATCTCGATACGGTCAACCAAGAAACCACGCAAACGTTTCTCAAGATATTCGCGAATTGAAATATCGGCCTTGAGATAAAGTTGGTATTGCCCGCGCACGCCGAACCAACGAGATTGCCAATCACGAATCGTGGCGAGGCGATGAGCATAAGGATGAACGCTGTGTGACATAATTAAATAGTTTTCTCACCGAGCACCACATCAATGTGACTGGTTATTCGGCGAATCGGGAAAGCTCGACCATGCGCCCCCGCTCGGAAACGTTTGAAAATCATTCCCTTCCCCACCGCAATCTTTTTGATATACAAATTTTCACGTTTAACCTTGCCATCTTTATTGATCGCGTTGGCGGCCGCCGACTGAATGAGTTTGACAATCGGGAGAGCCGCCCGCTTGGGCAGGAAACGAAGATGGGTAATCGCCTCTTCAACCTTTTTGCCACGGACAAGATCGACCAAGAGACGAACTTTGCGGGGAGTTTGATGATAATTTTGGAGTGAAGCTTTCATACTAATCTATGAATAATTATTTAATTTTGCCGGCCGCTGACGTGGGGGCGGCGGCGGTTGTAGTGGTCGGACCCTCTTTGGCAGTCTTCGCGGCGGCGATCTCGGCCTCCTTCTTTTTCTGCTCCAACTCTTTCTGCATCTTACCGCCGTGACGCACGAATTTGCGTGTCGGCGAGAATTCGCCGAGACGATGACCGACCATTTCCTCGCTTACCAACACTTCTATATGATCTTTGCCATTATGAACGCCGAAGGTGAAGCCGACCATCTCCGGACTAATCTGGCTCCGCCGCGCCCACGTCTTAACCACGCCCGCCGCGGCGGGCTTTTTGCCATTGATCTTCTTCAATAATTTGGCGTCCACATAGGGACCCTTCTTGAGCGATCGCGTCATAATAATTAAATAATAACCATAAGGTGACACCTCTGAATTCAAAGGTGTCACCTTTGATTTATATGCTGAAGATACTAGCAAATAAGCTACGGCTCTGTCAACACAACACATGCCCCTTTCTTTTATTTGAGTAGTTTCGCAATATAAACAGCGAATTGCTTGAAATCGGAGAGATTCTTTCTAAGTTCGGCCACAAATTGATTACGTTGAAGTGACTCATAACGGTGGACCACCCGATTTCTTAACCCAACTACCGGTGCAATATGAATCGCGAAGTCATCGGGTAAAACTCCTTGCTTACCAAGCGCGATAAAAGCGCTTTCTAAATCGTCTGGCGGGGCGACATTCCTATCCCGGATAATATGGATATTGAGATCAATCATCACATCCACCACCAATTGGAATAGTCTTTCGGCAGTATGATACTTCAGTGAATCAGCCAGTATTTCTTTGTCAGTACTGGAGGAAAAAATTTCCTCGAGTTCGGCGGTATAACCGGAAATCAGTTTCAACTTTCGAGAAATTAACTCGGTATCAATCATTGTTTTAATTCTAGCGCATAATCTTTCGTCCTACCAAGAACATATTCTTTCTCCAGTCGACGCAAATTAACTGTTTCGCGATAGATTCTATATACATATAAAATAAACTCATTAAAACTTCCTTGGTGCTTCTCGTATAACAGCAAACTTTTACTTACTATTTGTTTCAATAGCAACGGGGATGCTTGCTTAAGATTAACTAGGTCGATTTCCTTTTTCCTTACGGCTTCAATCAGATCCAAATATAACTTGGACTCTTGATCGAATAAGAAATTCCGGGGTGGGAAATAGGCAATATCCACATCGCTTTTCGGATGAGTTTGGCCAGTTGCTTGAGAACCAAAAAGCACCACGAATTCTAAATCGTATTTTTCGGCGACGACTTTTATTTTCTCCCGATCAATTTCCATGATTCTTAATTTAACACAAAAGGCAACGCCTTGCCACCGGCAAGGCGTTGCCTTGACATGTTATTACCTAGCGGAAACGAAGCAAGAGCACTTTCTGAAGATTTCGCAGGGCCGTACTTAGGGCCGAGAGAGCATTGGCCGTTAAATCGCGGCCATTATCGATCTGATTCTGATAAGGCCCGCCGGTGCCACCACCCCTGGGGATTGAACTGACCAAAGAAAACGGCTTGTCGCTTTTATCTTGAATTATTACGCCGGTCGGTATTTGTTTACGTCCGATCAGAGAAATTTGATAATTAGCCCCCAACTCACTACTCAAGATTGTCATAGACGGCGTCCAGCGATAATTCTTGATCTGGGCCGGCAAGTCGCGGGCGATCCATTTGTAGAAAGCGGAATTTTTATACAGGGCAATGGAGACATTTTCGACATCAGCCGAGACCTCCCAAGTAATTTGATACGGATTAGACCAACTGATTCCGACCCCATTATTAGGGGCGGTAACTTTAACAAAATTCGATCCGTTAGCAGAGGAAACAGAAGTAACATATTCGTAATATAAAGTATTAGTTTCATATCCAATACCCTCAATGCCACTGCCGGACATAGAGGTGGGGCAATTAACATAGATCCAACCAACCGATCCGGGCTGGGTATTTGAAAGTGGAAATACCCTAACCACCATACTGCTATTCGCTGGCAAGTTTTCTGTGACTCCGTACACAATTTCACTTTGGTCGAAGGGTAAACCATTATATGCGCGTGAAAAAAACTGATAGGTCAGAGTGCATTTTTCTGAAGAGTTTGACGTCCAAGAAGCTTGGTAATCAGTATCGGCTTGGCCCGTTGGGACAATAGTTGAACTATAACCATTAACATCAACGCCATTAATCTTTAGATCGGCCCAAACAGAATTCTCGGGGGCCAAAGTGAAAGGCTGGTCACTTCTATCCCATGCGCCAGTTATTTTATTAACTATTTTTACATAGTATTGGCCGGGGGTAGCCAGAAACGGTGGCGGATCATTATAAATGTAGGCGTCGGGATATAAAGGATGTGGTGTCGGCTCTTGGAATTCTCCCACCAAATATCCATCCCAATATATGGAAGCCTTACCTGATTCGACAATTTTACCAACGGTCACGAAATTGCCGTTAACTAATTGCTGCAAATAAGCGACCGTGGTCGAAGCCGGATTGATAGCTAGTTCGGGATGATAAACATAGTTTGTCCCATTGTAAACCAAGCCCGGGTTATAAGGCGACCAGAGAATTGAATGGGTTCTGGCTAATTGCCACACCTCCCCACCGTTGGGGGAAGTGATCGCGATAGCCGGCGTTTCGGAAATTGTGAATGATAAATCGGAAGTGTCAGAGATAAAACCAGACTGCCAGGCTCCGACTCGAGCCACGTATTGCCCACGGCAAAAGCTGGGGACATTAACTGGAATAGTATATTGGCCAGTGTTTAAGATACCGGGGAGAGAGGTAGTGTAAGCATAATTCGGACATTGAACTGTCGCGCCAGCCACGGGAATCAGTTCAATTTGCATTGTCGTACTCGTTGGCAAACTCGGCGCACTCCAACGAATGGTTTGGCTCCCAACCAGCGGCCAGAACTCTCCGCCGTTAGGAGAAAGGACGGTAATTGTGGTCGTCGCTTGGGCGTGGGAAAACATTGGGATTAAAATAAAAGCCACAGCCAAAGCGAGACCGACTAGATATTTTCTATTTTTCATATACCCCTAGTATACCACTAATTACTTCTTCTTAGTTCTTCGAGTAACCACGAAGCGATTAGAATATTTCTTGGCGCGGCGAGTCTTGCGACCGCCGGTGACCTTGCCCCACATCGTCTTCGGGCGTTTGGTGCCACGACCCTGACGGCCTTCACCACCACCGTACGGATGATCCACCGGGTTCATGGCCGAACCGCGAACCGTCGGACGAATGCCGAGCCACCGCGAGCGACCAGCTTTTCCAAGCGAGACCAACTTCTGCTCTTCATTAGAAACCATCCCAATCGAGGCCCAAGCACTCTCGATCACCTTCCGCACTTCCGATGACGGCAAACGAACACTGGTGTAACCGGCGTCATTGGAAAGCACTTGGGCGAAACTGCCAGCCGAGCGCACCAGCTTGGCACCGCCACGCGGTTGCAGTTCGATATTGTATATAAATGTCCCGACGGGAATCTTCTTGAGTGGCAAACGATTGCCGGGAGTTAAAGGCGCCTCTTCGGAAACGATAAAGGTGTCCCCGACTTTGAGTGTCCCGGGCAAGAGCACATAACGCCGCGCGCCGTCGCGATAGAGCACGAGACCAATGAAACCGGAGCGATTGGGATCATACTCGATGGTCTCGATCTTCGCCTCGATACCAACTTTGTCATAATTGAAATCAATTTCGCGGAAGCGACGTTTGTGACCGCCGCCTTTATGACGAACCGTAATTCGCCCGAAATTATTCCGGCCGACGGCGCGTTTCCGACCATAAGTCAGAGATTTCTTCGGCACATCGTGCGACAAAAGCTCCCGATATGGTAGGGTGGTCATTGACCGACGCGAGGGGCTGGTAGGATTATATGATTTCATATTTACAATTCGATTTTGTCACCCGGCTTTAAATAAACCATGGCCTTCTTAAAACCACCGCGCGAACCAACTCGACCGCGAGTAAAAACTTTTTTGGGCTTAACTACACTTATATTAATTTTGGTAGGGGTCACTTTATACTGCTCGACGATCGCCCGTCGAATCATAAATTTGTTGGCAGTAGGTCCAACGACAAAGGTGTAGACCGGCCTTTTGGCCGAGATACCGTCCGTTGTTTTCTCCGTGACCAGTGGTCGGCGAAGTCCGCCGGCCAACGGAAGTGATTTGTTATTCTGTTTGATGGTTGAGGTTGACATTTGATTATTTTTTCGCAGTCCGCCCGGCCGGGCCATTCGGACGGGCCAGCCGACCGACAAGTGACGCGATACTCTGCTCTGGTTCAGTCAGCACCAAATATTTGTAAGTAAGAACTTCAAGCGGATTGAGATTGCGGACTTCGTCCACACTGATCGGTTTGAGATTACGGAAACTTTTTACCACCGTCGGATTCGAATTGGCTAAAGCAATCAAGGCGCGGTGACCACGACGATAAATGAGCGACGGTGCCTTCGCACCGGTCGCGAGCTGGCTAAGCACAGCCACTGCCTCTTTAGTTTTCGGCGCGCTGATGTCTAATCGATCAAGGAAGATGAGCTCACCGTCGCGATATTTGGCCGAGAGCGCCGTGCAGAGAGCTTGGTTTTTCATCTTCTTATTTATCTTCTGACCATAAATCCGTTCGGCCACTGGACCATGTGTCACACCCCCTTTCCGCCAAATCGGCGAACGAGTGGAGCCATGGCGTGCCCGGCCGGTCCCCTTCTGTCGCCATGGTTTCTTACCGCCACCACTCACTTCGCTCCGGTCCTTGGCGTGAGCGAGACTCAAACGTTGACCCTCTTGCATCCCGACCGTCACCTGATGTACCAAATCGGGATTCCACGGTACATCGAAAACTGCCGGTGGCAACTTCACCGAACTGACAATTTTCCCCGACTGATTGTAAACTTTTGCTTCCATATTGGGATAGCTTTTAGGTTATAGCTTCTTAAGCTCGAGGCGGGTACCGGGTCGGCCGGGGATCGCGCCACTCACTATCACTTGCCCCCTAGCTTCATCCACAGCGAGCACCATCAAATTCCCGACTGTCACTCGGTCACCACCCATTCGACCAGCCATCCGAATACCCTTGGCAACGCGACCGCCGGCGCGACCACCCCCACCACCAATTGCCCCCGGTTCACGTTCGGAATGTTTCTGACCGTGGCTCCGTGGTCCACCGTGAAAACCGTGCCGCTTAACCACCCCTTGGAAACCTTTGCCCTTCGAAACCCCGCTCACCGCTACTCGATCGCCGACCACTAACTCCACCCCGTTGGCAGTGGGGGGGGGAAATAGTGTTTACGGCAAGAACAA
>CAYIEL010000023.1:10361-11865 GCA_964362425.1 uncultured Candidatus Saccharibacteria bacterium
GGGGGGGGGGGCCCCCCCCCCCCGCCCCCCCCCACAAAAACCCCCCCCCGTTGGTTCGCGGTAATAATTTTGTCCCGTCCGACTTCCAACTTCACCACTGTCGCGCCACGGACAACACCCTTCTCGTCGAAGAGTTGGGTCATTCGTTGTTTAGTGCCGACAACATAGGAGTTCATATCATCTTGACATCAATATTCACGCCGGAGGGTAAATTGAGAGTCGTTAAATGTTCAATAATTTTCGGTGATGGATTCTGGATATCAATCAAACGTTTGTGAATCCGCATTTCGAATTGTTCCCGGGCATTCTTGTGGACGAAAGAACTGCGATTGACCGTGTACTTCTTGATCTCGGTTGGCAATGGAATCGGCCCCTCAACTTTGCCATCATAACGAAGCGCCGTGTCGACAATCTGCTTCACGGAAGCATCAAGAATCTTATGCTCGTAGGCCGCGACTCGAATACGAATCTTTTGGATCGGCGCAAGCTCTTCAACCTTTTTCGTTTTGGCGGCACGTACCATATTTAAGCAATGACCTTGGTCACCACACCAGCGCCAACTGTTTTACCACCCTCGCGAATGGCGAAACGCATTTTTTCTTCCATCGCAACTGGGGCCATAAGTTTAACCTTGAAGGTGACCGTATCGCCGGGCATAACCATCTTAACCTCTTCAGCCAGAGTAACCTCACCTGTCACATCAGTCGTTCGGATATAGAACTGTGGCTTATAGCCGGTCAAGAAGGGCGTATGTCGACCACCTTCTTCTTTTTTAAGAATATAAACTTCCGATTCAAACTCGGTATGTGGCGTAACCGAACCGGTCTTAGCTAGTACCTGACCGCGCGTAACATCTTCCTTCTTCGTCCCGCGGAGCAGAACGCCGGCATTATCACCCGCGATTCCCTCGTCGAGCGACTTGTTAAACATTTCAATTCCTGTCACCGTTGTCTTGGCCGTCGGTTTGATACCAACAATTTCCACTTCTTCGCCAACTTTTACCTTGCCGCGTTCGATACGTCCAGTTACCACCGTACCTCGGCCTTCAATCGAGAAAATGTCTTCGATCGGCATTAGGAATGGTTTGTCGATTTCACGCTTGGGCTCGGGAATGTAAGTGTCTAAAGCGTTGACAAGCTCGAGAACTCCCTTCGCCCACTGGTCATTAACGTCTTTGGACTCGAGAGCTTTGAGACCGGAACCGCGGATCACCGGCACCTTGTCGCCATCATAATTATGCTTGGTCAAAAGTTCGCGCACTTCAGCTTCAACGAGATCAATCAGTTCGGGGTCATCCACCATATCCACTTTGTTTAAGAAAACAACGATTTTCGGCACACCAACCTGACGAGCCAAGAGAATGTGTTCGCGAGTCTGGGGCATCACGCCGTCGGTCGCCGCCACCACGATAATGGCACCGTCCATCTGGGCGGCGCCGGTAATCATGTTTTTGATGTAATCAGCGTGGCCGGGAGCGTCGATGTGAGCGTAGTGCCGAGTATCG
>CAYIEL010000024.1:0-11271 GCA_964362425.1 uncultured Candidatus Saccharibacteria bacterium
AAAACAAACAATCACTTGCAATGGAAGAAATCAACAGAATTAATACGGGAATACCACGGTCGTTGATTTCGTGAGTTGTCCAACACTCAGTGTTGGACAAAAAATGCTTGGTCTTAAACAGCGTACGACCGTTTGTTAATTAAGACCATGCTGTTTTGGAAATAAAAAGCCACCGGCAACTCGTGAGAGTTATTCCGGTGGCGTGCTTGTCAGTATAGTATCAATCAGTGGTTAAGGAATCCCCCACCCGCCACAACTTTTTTATTGATCCAGACAGAACTGATCCCCACGACATCCACATCATTGTGTGAATACCTATTTGGATTTTCGAGAAGGAACTCAAGTTTAATCCGTTCCATGAATCAATGAGAACGATCAATGAAGTGCCACCCGCCAACAAAAAAATTGTCACAACGAACTTACCGATAACCGCCATGGAAATTCTCCTTCCTAAAGTACTAGTTCACAACCGTACAACACCGATGCCTAAGCTAGCATAACCAAATTTGGTTGTCAAGTAGTTAAAAAGAGAAAAATAAGCTAGGATTATGCACATGAAATTTGCCGTAATTAAGACGGGTGGGAAACAGTATCGCGTCGCCCAAGGCGACGCTCTAACGATCGAGAAATTGCCCGATGCCGTCGGGAGTAAAGTGATCTTCAAAGAGGTCTTGCTAACTGACGACGGAGAGAAAACCGTGTTGGGCACACCGACTATCCCGGGTACCACCGTCACCGGCGAAGTGACCGCTGTTGGGAAATCGAAGAAGGTCGTCGTCGTTAAATTTAAATCTAAGGTTCGTTACCGCGTCAAACGCGGCCATCGTCAGCACTTCACTAAAGTTAAAATCGCTACGATCGATTCTCTAGCGCGTTCTTAAGCGTATCGGCATCAGAATACTCAAGCTCCGTCCCCGTTGAGAGCCCGCGACCCAAAACGGTCAACTTCAGCCCTTTGTCTGTGAATTCTTTAAGCGTTTGCTTGAGGAGTTCAATCGTATGATCACCTTCGGGATTAACGGCCAGTGCCACGATCACTTCTTTCAATTCTTTACTCGCCAGACGTTTGGTCAAGGTCACCGCCAACTCGCGGAGACGAACTTTCGACTTCGGATCTTTTTCTAAAATTGGAATCATCCCGCCTAAGACGAAAAAACGTCCTTGATAAGTGCCCGACTGCTTAACCGCTTCCAAATCAGCATCTTTCTCCACCACCATGAGCAGTGAGGAATCACGCGTCGCATCTTGGCAGAGATCGCAAATTTGGGTTAACCCGACCAACTTTTGTTGGTTTAGGGTCGGGTGACTTAACGGATAATAACGGAAACACTGACTACATTGCGCCACCGAAGTGTGAAGTTCGCGCAAGTCGGTGATGAAATGATCGATTGAACCACGTCCTTCGCGTAGTAAATGATAAACGAAACGGCGCGCCTGCCGCGAACCGATGCCGGGGAAGTGGCGGAAGGTATCAGTTAGACGTTCAACAATATTGTCGGGCATAGATCAGAAAAATAATTAAGTGAAAGCGCCGAAATCACTTTCATTTTTCTCAATACTGTTGAAACTCACGCGCTGTTCGTCGAAGTAAAGTTCGACCATACCAGTCGGCCCGTTGCGGTGCTTCTCAATCATGATCTCGGCGACATTCTTCTTATCGGATGATTCATCATATTTATCCGGCCGATGAATAAACATCACCACATCGGCGTCTTGCTCGATCGAACCGGAATCGCGAAGGTCGGAGAGACGCGGCCGGCCACCGCGCTGTTCCACCGCTCGATTGAGCTGGGAAAGCGCGAGTACCGGGATATCCAGCTCACGCGCCAGACCTTTGAGCGAACGCGAGATCTCCGTTACCTGCTGGACAAGCGAATCGCTATCACGCCGCGGAATCATCAGCTGGAGATAATCCACAACGATCAAACCGAGGTTGTGTTCAACCTTAAGCCGCCGAGCCACCGATTTCATTTTAGTAATATTGTTAGACGCGTCATCGTCAATAAAAAGCGGGGCCTTAGACAAGACATCAAGGGCATCGCGAATTCGCGAGAATTCATCGTCCATTGAGAGACGGCCGGTGCGCAGTTTCCAAGAATCGACATGGCTCTCGGCGGCGATCAGACGGTCGACCAGTTGTTGCGAACTCATTTCGAGCGAGAAGACACAAACGGGAATCTGTTGTTTGACCACATTACGAGCAATATCCAAAGCGAGTGAGGTTTTTCCCATTGACGGTCGAGCGGCGAGAATTATCAGATCAGATTTCTGAAGACCCGCCAATTTGTCATCAAGTTGTTTGAAACCGGTGGGTACGCCACGAAGACTGTTGGTCGATTTATGGAGACGTTCGAAACGTTCCCAAGCTTCGGCCAAACTCTCTTTCAACGTCGTGAAAGTTTTTTTTGTAAAACTAATAATTCCAAGGATGGCCTTCTCGGCCGACTCAAAAACGTTATCAATATCTTGACTCTCGTCATAACCAAGTTGGGAAATTCGTTCGGCTGATTCAATCAAGTTGCGAAGTTGAGCTTTCTTCTGAACAATCGTCGCGTAGTAGGTGAGATTGCTGGCCGAGGGAACGGTATTGACCATCTCGGCGAGATAGGCCGCGCCGCCGATAGACTCGAGCTGTTTGACATTTTGCAAAGCCGAAGTCATCGAGACGAGATCGATCGGCTCGTTTTTATCGAAAAGTTTGAGCATCACCTTATAAATCCGGCGATGCTTTTCGGCATAGAAATCATCCGGCTTAATCATCGTCACGATATCGTTCAAACCGGCCGGTTTGACCATAATCGAACCAAGCAAAGCCTGCTCGGCCGAGAGATCCTGCGGCGGAACACGCAGAGCGGGCTTAATAAACGGAGCAGTAGTGGTCGCCATATGGAGGTGATTGTATCACACCCCAAAACAGCTGCCCTTGTTCGAGCAAGACCCAAAAGGGGATCAGCGGGGGATGATTTGGGGACAAAAAAAGAGGGCCGATCCAATTAAGGACCAGCCTCGAACTTTCAGATTCTTGATCACGTTGGTTGTTTTACCCAAAACTTGCGGGAGGCTAGGGCTGAAAACAAAAGACAATAGATTCCCGCCATAATCGGGTAGAACCGCTCCTCGATCGACCAGTTTTTGCCACCCAAAACCGAAAAAAGATTGGCGACAGTATAGCCGATGTAAATAAGAAACGGCATACCGTGAGGTCTTCGGTAGCAGTCGATCAATTGCGGAATCCCCGCGATAGCCATGGCGAGAGTGCTAGCGACAGTGGCAATCTTGGATCCAGAAAATCCCCAGACAATTAGACAAACCAAAACCAAAAAAGCCACAAAACTCTCAAAGCTGGTCCAAACCAGATCCCCGAATTTAATCATGCACAGAAGTGTGATACCGCATCCCAAAACGTACGCGGCGGGAAGAAAATAGTTTCCGTGCTGGACAATGATTGTAATTGTGACAATCAGGTCAAGCGAACCCCACATAATCCAGGTCGCCAGATTTTGTTTGGCTTTCCCTTGAAGAAGTTGGACGCAGAGTGGCACGTACAAAAGCAGTGCCAAAACAACGCTTAGAGTTGTGAAAGAGCTCATCGCTTATTCCTTTCCAGAAATGGTTAATTTTGTTCAGTGCAACACCTATCTTTTTACGAGAGTAGCAAATTAAACATAAGTTGTCAATGTTTTAGATTTTTCTCAATTTGGGTCCAGTGGGAGTATCGTCGATAGTGTAACCGGTGGTGGTGATTTGCTCGCGGAGGTGGTCGGCACGAGGAAAGTCACCAGCTAAGCGCGCTGATTCGCGTTCGGTGAGTAAATTTTTAATTTCTTCTGGGATATCGGCTAGTTTGGTTGCCGAAATAAGATCAAGCCCTAAAACTTTATCGAACTCGAGAATAGTCGCAAGAGTGCCTGCCCGGACAAACTCTTTGGACGGGTCGGCCGGGGCAACGGCTTGATCGTCGAGTAATTGCCAAACAATTGACAGGGCGACGGGTAAATTGAGATCGTTGTTTATCGCTTCCGTAAATTTATCTAAATACTCTTGGTTGTGCGACATCGAATGTCGCACAGATTGAGTTTGTAAGGCAAGATCAGCAACATGGTTCTGCAATTTTTTCAGCGCCGTGGCCGCGCCCTCGAGTGCTTCCCACGAGAAATTAATTGTCGTGCGATAGTGAGCTGATAATAGCCAGTAGCGATAAGCAAGAGGGGAGAAATCGCGGGCGACAAGATCAGCCAGAGTGATAACATTGCCTTCGGATTTGGCCATTTTACTGTCGTTCATATTAACGAAAGCAACATGTGACCAGAAGTTGGCGAGTGGTTGGCCAGTCACCGCTTCAGATTGGGCAATTTCGTTGGTGTGATGGGGAAAGATGAGATCAATACCACCCAAATGAATATCAATCGTCGCGCCGAGTACGGCGCTAATCATTGCCGAACACTCGATATGCCAACCGGGCCTGCCTCGCCGAAGCGTAGCAGAGGCGGGACGACCTTCCCCAAAGTCCGCGTCCCAACCTACTTCGCCGTCAGATGCCTGCCAGAATTTCCAGAGCGCGAAATCGTTTGGCGTTTCTTTATCATATTGATCAGTTTTAATTCGTGATTGAGTCTTAATTGATTCGAGATTTAGTTGAGCCAATCCACCATACTTGTCTGCTTTGGCCACGCGAAAATAGATACCATCTTCAGCTTGATAAGCAAAATCTTTATCGAGCAAAATCTTAATCATCTCAATCATATTTTTTACATATTCAGTGGCGTGCGGTATCTGATTTGCTGATTCAACATTCAGAGATTTAAGATCAGCAAAAAAAGCTTTTTCAAATTGGTTAGTAAAAATTGAGAGAGGGAGGCCAGCTATTTGACTATTTTTGATTGTCTTATCATCCACATCAGTCACATTCATCACAGTCTGTACTTGATAACCATTCCGCTTGAGCGTGCGGCGAAGCCAATCGCTCACCACGAAAGTGCGGAGATTGCCAATATGAGTCGGCGCGTAGACCGTCGGCCCGCAAGTGTACATCGTCGCCATACCGGTTTTAAGCGACTGAAATGGCATCACTTCGCGGGCCAGAGTATTATAAAGTTTTAGAGCCATCGACGATATTTAGCGAGAGCCACGAGGCCGAGAAGCATGGCAAGCATCAAGGCGAGAACAAAATAATAACTGTATGGTGAATCTGCAAGAGGTAAGGCGACATTCATACCGAAAAATTGAGTGAGCAACGAGAGCGGAAAAAAGATAAAAGCCAAAACTGTAAAAACCTTCATCGTTTCGTTGGTTTTAATTGAAAGAAGTGATTCGTTGGTTTCGCGCAGATCAGCAAAAGTTTCGCGGTTACTCTCGAGCATCGCCCAAATCCGATTATATTCGCCAATTACCGCTCCAAGATAATTGTGAAAACCGTCATCAAAAAATTCACGGGACACTGATTGGAGCGAATCTAGAACTTTATGATGATTTTTAATCGCCCAACGGAAATCCAAGAGATTGCGATTAACCTCGGCTAAAAGTTTAACCATCGCCCGTTCTTGGTCAGCAAACACTTTGCGTTCCGCCTGTTTCAAAACGCCATTGATATAATCAAGACTGGTAGTTAGGCCACTATAAAGATGGCGAACCAAATGATAGAAAAGCAAACCAGCATGAGTTTTGTCTTTACCTCGATCTTCAAGATGATTGGGGTTGAAAGAGGCCGCAAATTCACCAATCCCAACCACCGGCTGATAATGGACAGTGACCAGAAACTCTCGGCCGATAACAAAATCTATTTCTTCCGTGTCGGGGTTACCAACCGCCTGTTTGCCATAACAAATCTGGCAAATTGGGAAGTGCAAGATCAGATAAATAAATTCACTGTATAGATCAACCTTGGAGCGCAAACTGGGTTGGTTTAATTCGTTGACAACCAAAGGATGAATCTTATATTCCTCGGCGACCTGTTTGAGCTCTGAATCAGTAGGAGATTCGAGGTCAATCCAAGTTAATCCTTTATAATCGCGACGGGTAAGCATACTTGAAGTTATTTCAGTATATCATATACTTAAATATTATGTCTAATCGTCTTAAATATTTTCTGGTCGGATTTTTAGCCATTTTGTTTCTAGCCGCCGCCTTCGGCGGCGGAATCTTTACTGGGCTTAGTTGGCAGACACCGAGTGTTCAAGATTCCCAACACTCGGTGTCGCCAGCCAACTCGGTGTCGCCAGCCAATGTTGATCTCGCTCCTTTCTGGAAAGCGTGGAAAATCCTTGATGACAAATTTGTAAATAGTCACAGCACTTCAACCATCACCGCGACCTCAACGGCCGAGAAACGCGTCTGGGGAGCAATCAGTGGGATGACTGATGCCTTGGGTGACCCCTATACCGTTTTCCTCCCGCCAGAAGAGAAAAAAGGGTTCGAAGAAAATATCACCGGCAACTTCGGCGGAGTGGGAATGGAAATTGATGTAAAAAATCATGTCTTAACTGTTGTCTCCGCTCTCAAAAATACACCGGCCAAAGAAGCGGGGATTAAACCGGGCGATCAGATTCTTAAAATTGATGGCCGTGAGACTGGCGCACTTACTCTGACCGAAGCGGTCAAATTAATTCGCGGGGAAATCGGTACGGCGGTTATTGTCACGATTCATCGCGCGGATGAATCAGACCAACCAATCAAAATAATTCGAGCGAGAATTTCAATCCCCACGCTTGATACCGAGACACATGATGGCGTCTTCGTCATCAAACTTTATAATTTCAACGCTAACGCGACAGATGCTTTCCGCAGAGCGTTGCGAGAGTTTATTGAAGCAAAAACCGACAAATTAATTATTGATTTGCGTGGCAATCCGGGCGGTCTCCTTGACGCCGCCGTGGATATGGCTTCGTGGTTCTTGCCCAGCGGCAAACCGATAGTCATCGAACGACACAGCGCCAAAGAAACCGATAAAATTTATCGCAGTTATGGTTATGATGTCTTCACTGATCAACTGAAACTCGCCATTCTAATTGATGGCGGTAGCGCTTCGGCCTCGGAGATTCTGGCTGGCGCCTTATCCGAATATGACATCGCCACTTTGATCGGGGAGAAGAGTTTCGGCAAGGGTTCGGTGCAAGAATTGGTGGAAGTCACTCCCGACAGCTCGCTCAAGATAACCGTCGCCAAGTGGCTAACGCCAAAATTAAAAAGTTTGGTGGATAATGGTCTTGAGCCGGATATTCTGGTCAAGGCGGCGACCAGTACACCGACAACCTCGACAAGCACCGACCCTGTGATGTTGAGGGCCATTGATTTCTTGAAACATAAAAAATAAAAACTCCCGAGCCGCTGATAGCAGGGGAGTTTAAACGGCGCTTTTTTGTGCCCGCCATCGTGGTTGATAACAAGTGTGACAAATAGGTCTACCAATCTTGTCACGAGTATGCACGGGTTTGTCATTGCCACAACCAAAACATTTCTCGTATAGAGTGGGATCTCGGTGATAACATTTTTTGCAGAGCGGTTCACCGGAATCATTATATGCGGCGACTGGTTTTTTCTCTTTGCACCCAAAACATTTTTGGTGTGTTTCAGGGTCTTTCCGACAACAAACTCCGCACACAGTTTTACCAGTCTTTTGATTTTTATGAACCGTTTTAGTTTTCCCACAAACTTCGCAAATGCCTTTCATCCATCACCTCCTTTTTGGCCAGATAAAAAGAACAGGGCACTAGACATATTAGATACTTGTCACTCTTGCTTGTCAATAGTGGCAGGGGAGGGAAAATAGGATATAGTTACCGCCATGAAAATCGTACTCTTGCAGGACGTGCCCAAGCTTGGGCACAAATATGATATTAAAGAAGTGAAGCCCGGCTACGGTCGGAATTTTTTGATTGCCAGAGATTTGGCGATGATCGCCACTAAGTCGGCTCTCGCTCAAGCTGAAACTAAGCGTTTGGAATTAAACAAAACGCTGGGTGAGAAGCGCGATAAGCTAAGTAAGGAGGCCAAGGCTCTCGAACAGGCGACCGTTAAGCTCACCCGCCGAGCCAACGGACTCGGACACTTATTCGATAGCATTGATGAAAATGATTTAGTCGAAGCGCTACGCGCCCAAACTTCTTTCGATGTTGAAACCGGCTGGATCACTCTGGCCCATCCGATTAAGGAGATCGGCTCGCACACCATTCCTGTCAGCCACGATGAGGTGAAAACAAGCTTCCAGCTCGTTGTCGAACCGGAAGTGAAAAAGGAGGAAAAAGTTGAAACGAAAAAAGCGAAAGCCAAGAGTAAAAAAGAGGCAGAGTAAGAGAGAGACTAGGCAACGCTAACCACCTTCACCAAACGCTTATTCGAGTCGTAGTTCGTCTTCCGCTTGGTTTTGAAATTGACGACACCGGAAGTGAGCGAGAAAATTGTATGATCCTTACCGATACCAACATTCTTACCAGGCGTGAAGTAAGTCCCGCGTTGACGGACAATGATTGCGCCAGGCTTCGCCGTGGCGCCATGCGCCAACTTAACCCCCAGGTACTTGGGGTTCGAATCACGAAGGTTCTTAGCTGTACCGCCGGCTTTACGATGGGCCATATAGTATATGAGTCTAACTGAACGCTTCGAAAAGATCAAGCCCTGGCTCTGGCCAATTAATCTTGTCCTCGTTGGGACGCTCGCTTTTGGCCTCGGGCGCTGGTCAAAAATTGAGGAGAGCAAAACTCCGGTTCTAATCGAAAATCCGATTCCGGTAGGGGAGACTGCCACCAATACTCCGACCGTAGTCACTTCAGCCACTTCGCCCTCGGCGAAAAATTTCGTGGCGTCAAAAAATGGGAAGAAATATTATTACCCGCGTTGTGCCGGCGCTTCGCGCATTAAGGAAGAAAATAAAATTTGGTTTGCGACCAAAGAAGAAGCGCTAGGGAAGGGGTATACACCGGCCACCAACTGCCCTGGGTTGTAGATAGGGAAGTAAGGATATAGAGTGTCGCACAATATATCTTTTGCGTCCTGCCTTAGTTTTTAATTACCCCAACACCCTTGACTCCAACGCCAATGGCGATCACCCTCACGCTTCATTAACCACATGGCGTACTCAATATTGCCAGCCGTCGTGTAGATATCAAAACCCAGGGTCTTGCTCCGCTCCAAATGATATTCTTCGTTGATTTGGAAAACTCCAACATCGTGGGCATTTTTCTTACCCCGCACCAAAGTCCCGTCTTCATAAAATTGCTGAAGACGGCTCTCACAACGAGCAATATCAAGGGCTAACGTCGAATCGACGTCATAATGACCACTAAGCTCCTTAATTAGCTCGGGAACGGTATACTCACGAACTTGCGTAACCGTAATCTGGTTTAACGAGCTGTCGGGCACGATGACGGGATTGCCACCAGTGGCCAAATTGGCCAGTTGGGACATCGCCATCAAACCGGTCAGACCGATAGTGTTGAAAGATATAATAGTAGTAAAACAGACTAGGCGGTGCGCCTAGTCTGTCAATTTAGCTTTATAATGCAACGGTATTTGGCTAATCTAAATCAACCATACCAAACACCATCCCTAACCTAGCATACTTTGACTCCCCTGTCCAGTTTCACAACATTGACCAAATCTTGTCAACAATGGCTCGCAAGTCAATCTGGAAATAGAAGAGGACAATAGCAATAATAATTATTAGGAAAAGAAACTTAAACATGCTTCTAATTTTATCAAAGATAGATCAGAGGATCAAGGTAAGCCCCCGGGTCGGCCACCGGCATACTAATTCTTGCTCCCGAACAAGACTTAAAGTTGTATTCAGCGACCTTCATTCCCTGTGTCGCATAGACAGTTAGGTGAAGATGAGGGCCAGTGGAATATCCCGTCTTGCCACTGTAACCAATCATTTGACCAGTCTTAACCGTCTCTCCCGCCGAGACCGAGATAAGCGATAGGTGGCCATAAAGTGTGCTCAAACCATTCGAATGCTTGATCAGTACCCATTTGCCGTAAGAGGCGTTGGGACAAGCTTTGTCAGTATCCCCCGTCGCCGTAATCGTGCCATCGAGCGTCGCCTTGACCGGTGTCCCCACGGCGGCGCGGAAGTCCACGCCATTGTGTGTACCGGAGGTATAGAGGCGTTTAGAGTCAACCGTTTTGCCAAATTTCTGGGTGATAAAAATTTCATTTAACGGCCAAGCTAAGATCCCCTTCCCCGCCGGCGGGATACTCTTCGGATCAATAATAATTCGCAACTGGGCTTCAAGATTAAACATCTCACTTTCGAAAGCATCCTTCTTGGCTTTGGATTGAGTAAGCAATATGCGGTAATTGGCTTCTTGGTTTTTGGTCAATTTGAGCAAATTGTCTTTCTCTTTTTTATTCTCTTCGGCCAATGCTTTCTGATCGGCGAGACGAGCCCGGAGGGTTGCCAATTGCTGGCGTTGTGTTTCGGTTTCTTTTTTTGAAGTTTCTAATTCGGTTCGGAGAGAGCGTAGGGTGGCAATGTTATCTTGCACCTGCTTCTGCACAGCGTTCAGCCGGTCAAGCTCGTTCCAAAAATCCGCCAGGTGCGAGTAACCAAGCATGGTCTCGATCAGCGACTCATTATCCCGATCGCGCCACTCGCGAAGACTCTCACCGAGCGCCGCTTGACGCTCACTAACTGTTTGATTCTTTTCGCCGATATTATTAGTCAATTTCTCAATTTCCAGATCAGTCAGCTCAATTTTGTTTTCCGTGACTTTGATATCAGCGGCGAGCTTCTTGCGAGTAGTTTCAAGTCGAGTAATCTCACTCTGTAAACTGGAAGCCACTTGGCTAGTGGCCGTAAGTTGTTTTTGATAACCGGCAATCTCGGCCTCGAGTCGTTTAATTTCGGCCGAGTGGTTATCGATTTGTAAACGAAGCTCGTCGGCGGTGGCAGCCCAAAGGTGCCCACCAACAAGAAAAGCGAAGAGAGCAACTCCCGCCAAAATTCTTACTCCCCTACTTAGCCTCATGAAAAATTAGACGCAACCGTGCGAGAGTTTCCTTTTTGCCTAAAATACTGGCCACCGTAAAAGGGTCCGGTGAACGTTCGCGGCCGGTCAACGCCACACGCAGAGGCCAGAGCACCGCCGATCGACCGGCACTCTCGGCATAGGGCCAGAGAATCGCCTTCACTTTTTCAGCCGTAAAATCACTTTCCGAGAGACCGTCGAGTAAGGCAATAGTCTGCAAGAGAGTTTCCGGTGTCTTGAGCATTTGAGGATCAACAGTTGGTATCACTCTAAAATAATCGTATTCGCCACTCGCAATCAAAGTTTTCGC
>CAYIEL010000025.1:0-11180 GCA_964362425.1 uncultured Candidatus Saccharibacteria bacterium
TTTGCAAACTTCTTAATTTCTCCGGCGACGAACTTCACTATGATATGACGATTGACGCCTCAACGGCACACGGACTTTCACTTTTCAATATTTTACCGTTAGACGATCCGCGTTTAATAAAAGAAATTGCCGACACCGAAGCGGCGCTCACGATTAGCAAGGGGATTGGCGGTCTAGCCCGTTATCAAGGTGATGCTTATCAAAAAAGCAATGATATTTATACCGGCAATCCCTGGTTTATCACCACCCTCTGGTTTGCCCAGCACGAGATCAAGGTGGCGCGCGACGAAGCGGGTCTCGCGTCGGTAAAAGAGAAACTTCGTTGGTGCGCGCGTTACGCGACGCGATCCGGGCTTTTGTCCGAGCAATTAAATCCGGCAACCGGTGAGCAATTATCGGTTTCGCCGCTGGTCTGGAGCCACGCCGAGTATGTCCGAACCATTATTCAATATCTCGATCGTCTTGAAGACTTTGGTATTTGCCGTGCCTGCAACCCTGTCTCTTAAATTTGGTTTTACGGTAGACAAAGCTTTGTCCGGCGCGTTAGCTCGGACAGGGCGTATTATTACATCTCATGGTGTAATTGAGACGCCGGCTTTTGTGCCGGTCGCTACTCAAGCGGTATTCAAAGGGGTTATGCCCGAGACGGCCAAAGTGCTCGGCACGCAAGTAATTTTTTCCAACACTTTCCACCTTCATCTCTCACCCGGTGAAGCGATTGTTAAATCAGCCGGTGGGCTTCACAAGTTTATGAATTGGTCAGGGCCAATCATGACCGATTCCGGCGGGTTTCAAGTTTTTTCTCTTGGCGCGGCTTATGGTCAAGGAGTGTCGAAAGTGGCAAGCTCTGAAAACTTAGCGACGGCCCCCCCAAGGACTGTCCTTAAGAGGATACCCCAAGGACAGTCCTTGGGATCCACCGACGCGGATGAAAATTTTGCTGGGGCTCGTTCCTTAGTCAAAATAGACGACGACGGCGTCAATTTCCGCTCACCGCGGGATGGCTCGCTTCATCGTTTGACACCGGAATCTTCCATCGCGATCCAGCATGATTTAGGCGCTGACATTATTTTGGCCTTCGATGAATGCACGACACCGCAAGCGCCGTATGAATATCAGAAAGAGGCGCTTGCTCGCACGCATACTTGGGCCAAGCGAAGTTTAGATGAACACAAACGCCTTGGTGGAAATCAAGCGTTGTTTGGGATTGTCCAAGGTGGTCGTTTTTCAGATTTACGGATCGAGAGCGCGCAAGTAATTAGTAAATTAAATTTTGATGGTTTTGCCATCGGCGGTTCGTTCAATAAAGAAGATATCGGAGCCGTGGTCGCAATAGTTAATCGCGAATTGCCACTCGACAAGCCGAGGCACTTGCTCGGTATCGGTGAAGTTGAAGATATTTTTGCTGGCGTGGCAAATGGAATTGATACGTTCGATTGTGTCACCCCCACGCGTTTGGGTCGACATGGGACAGTGGAGACGAAACAGGGTCGGCTCAATTTGGTTTCCGGCAAATTCGCTGCCGACTTCAAACCAATCGAAGCTGATTGCGGTTGCCCAACTTGCCGCGATTATTCACGGGCCTATCTTAGTCATTTGTTTCGATCAAAAGAAATGTTGGCCACGACTTTAGCTTCGATTCACAATCTATTTTTCTTCAATACACTTTTAAAACAAATTCGAGAGTCAATTTTACAGGACAATTTCGAGCTATTCCGCCAGCAATTTTTGGCTCGTTATTTATCCACTTTGCATTTTTGACATTTGTAGCCTAGTTTTGTTAATCTTAATTCAGTCTCGTTAACAGGGTTGGCAGACACAAAAGTCCGAACCATCATTACGGTTAGGACGGGATTCACGACCCTTGGCGGTCTCCAAATGTAAAGAGCAGTATTGTGCGTGTCCGCCTCAATGTGTCTGCCAACCCCTTTTGTTCTTTTGATTGTTTTGTCTTTTGCTGGCCGCTCGTTGTTCTGTCACTCGAGCGTGCTTTCTACCACGGGGCTTCTGCATCACCATCTGCAGGAGCCTCCTTTTTTATTTGAAAAAGTTTGGTGGGCGGGGTACAGTGACAACGTGTCAAATAGCGGTTTTAAATTGCATAACCCATTTCAGCCCGCTGGCGATCAGCCGGCGGTGATTCATGCTCTTACGGCTGGTCTCACGCGTCGGCTCGAGCATCAAACGCTTCTCGGTGTTACTGGTTCGGGCAAAACTTTCACGATGGCCAATGTCATCGCTAATTTTCAAAAACCAACTCTCGTTATTGCCCACAACAAAACGCTCGCCGCCCAACTCGCTCAAGAGTACAAAGATTTTTTCCCCGAGAACGCAGTTCATTATTTTGTTTCTTATTACGATTACTATCAACCAGAAGCTTATATCGCGACGACGGATACTTACATCGAGAAGGACGCGATGATTAATGAGGAAATTGACCGGCTTCGTCACGCTTCGACGCAAGCTTTACTCACGCGCCGCGACGTGATTATTGTTGCGTCGGTCTCGTGCATTTACGGTCTAGGTAGCCCAAAAGATTATGAAGCCGAGAATCTCAAACTTATGGTTGGCGATAAAGTTTCGCGCACTGATTTAGCCAAAAGTTTGATCAGCGGGCATTATGAACGAACTAATGCTGATCTCGCGCCGGGCACTTTCCGCGCGGTTGGTGGCGTGATTGAAGTGATCCCACCGAGCGGGCGAGAGATCTACGCGATCAGGACGGGGCCGGCGGGGATCGAAGAAATTACCGAATTAAATGCGATTACCCGCGAGGTCGTGGCAGAGAGGGAAACAGTTTTTCTTTTTCCAGCCAAGCATTTCATCACCAGTGCGTCGGCGCGGAAACGAGCGATAATTTCGATTAAAAGTGAATTGGCCGCGCGGTTAAAAGAATTAACCAAAACCGGCAAATTATTGGAAGCTGAACGTTTGAAGCGCCGGACGAATTATGATTTGGCGCTGATTCGCGAAGTTGACTATTGCTCGGGGATTGAGAATTATTCGCGACATCTCTCGGGGCGAGCCGTAGGCGAGCCGCCGGATACTTTACTTTCTTATTTTCCTCTCGACTCCGCTCGAGGCAAGCCTGATTTTTTAACAATTATCGATGAATCGCATGTTACGGTCCCGCAGATCGGCGGGATGTACGCCGGCGATCGCAGTCGGAAACAAACCTTGATCGAATATGGTTTTCGTTTACCGTCGGCGCTTGATAATCGTCCGCTCACTTTTACGGAGTTCAAAGAGCGTGTTGGTTCAACTATTTATACCAGTGCGACTCCTAGCAATTATGAACGGGAAATAAGCGGTCAAATTGTTGAGCAGATTATTCGACCGACGGGATTGGTGGATCCGAAGATTAGTGTGCGACCGATTGTCTCCCACCCCCTCCCAACCTCCCCCGAAGGGGGAGGAGCTCCCTCTCCTTGGGAGAGGGCGGGGGGTGAGGTGTCTTACCCCGGCCAGATTAAGGATTTTGTGAAAGAGGCCACTGCTGAAATCGCGCGCGGTCATCGGGTCATTGCCACTACTTTAACTAAAAAGATGGCGGAAGATCTAAGCACATATCTCAAGGAGGCGGGAATTAAAGCCGAATATTTACATAGTGATATAAAAACAATTGATCGGATAAAAATTCTCTCGAGTTTTCGTCACGGGGCAAACGGGGTGAAAAAGGGGTTCGATTGTTTAGTTGGTGTTAATCTTTTGCGTGAAGGTTTAGATTTACCGGAAGTGACGTTGATCGGTATTCTCGATGCCGATAAAGAAGGTTTCTTACGCTCAACCGTTTCGTTGATCCAGACTATCGGTCGGGCGGCGCGCAATGTCGAAGGCCGAGTGATTCTTTACGCTGATCAAATCACCAAGTCGATGAAAGAGGCGATTGACGAGACTAACCGGCGACGGGAGAAACAGTTGGCTCACAACAAAAAACACGGTATCACGCCGAAAACAATTATCAAAAAAATTAGCGATATCAGTTCGGGAATTGAGAGCGAGCGCGAGCGAGCGTTGGCTGATCTGGTTAAGCTTGACCGTGCCGCCTATGGAGGAGATACGCGGAAAATAGTGAGAGAGAAGGAGCGACAAATGCGCGAGGCGGTTAAAGAATTGGATTTCGAAACCGCCGCGTTGATTCGCGACGAACTCAAACTTTTGACGACTAAGAAAAATAAAAAATAAAGCCGCCCCTCTGAACATCGGGGCGGCGGACAAAAGCCACGGATTTTCTTTGTTTTCTTGGAGATACTCTTCAACGATCGGTAACCGTGGAGCTAGAAATGACTCGGATAACCAGCCGTTTCTGTTGTCTGGCGAAAAACTGGCACTGACAATCAGAGTGATTTTTTGGTCGGGGGTAGGGTTACCCACTCGTGGAAGAAGGGGTGGGAACGAAAAATCACTAGGACCACAGTATTACTTGTTTCTGTCGATCCCTTCATTTCTACAATCCCAACATGAGCACTGCTAGCACCTACTTCCGCCCCGACCACTCTCCAAACTCGCGGATTGTCTGTACTAGCTAGCGCGTTGGCGTAGGACAAGGCACTCGCAGTTACTTGGTGTTGTTCCCGATCTGGTGAAATAAAATCTGCGATGCGACCTATGGTCCAAAACGTAACAATCCCCAGTATTAACGCTGATGCAACTTTACCCACATTAGTCATTTTCTCGTCTCCTGCCGTTAAACGGCTGTAAAATTTCAGGGTTCTGTTTCTACTTTTAAACTACCAGTCTTAATTATGGTTGTCAAATTTTGTTTAGCGTGATAAAATCCGGAGCTCATGATTAAAGAAGACACTGGCAAAATTGTTATCAGAGGGGCCCGGACGCATAATTTGAAAAATATTAATCTCGAGATCCCGCGCGGGAAACTCGTGGTTTTCACTGGTCTATCCGGCTCGGGCAAATCATCTTTGGCTTTCGACACCATCTTCGCCGAAGGTCAGCGGCGTTACGTTGAATCACTCTCGGCTTATGCTCGGCAGTTTTTGCTTCAGATGCAGAAGCCAGATGTGGATGAGATTAGTGGCCTCTCACCAGCCATCTCGATTGACCAGAAAACACGTTCCGGCAATCCGCGTTCAACGGTTGCGACCATCACCGAGATTTATGATTATTTGCGCGTGCTCTATGCTCGGGTGGGGAAGCCCCACTGTTTAACTTGCGGTCGTTTAATTGAGAAACTTTCGCCCTCGGAAATTGTGATGCTGATTAGCAAGAAGATTTTAATAGCGCGAAAACACTCGGTGTCTGAACCCAATAAGACACCGAGTGTTGAAAAGGGGACGGTGCTAATTCTTGCGCCGGTGGTTCGCGGGCGGAAGGGCGAGCATTATCAATTGCTCTACGATTTGCTTGATAAGGGTTATCGTGAAGTAATGATCAATGGCGTGAGAAAATTACTCCGCGAAAGAATAATTCTCGAGAAAAACAAGAAAAATGATATTAGCGTGGTGGTTGACGAATTACCACTCAAAGATTTTGCTCGCGAACGGTTGGCCGAAGCAATTGAAAAAGCGGTCGAGCTTGCCGAGGGCTTAGTGGGTATAAAAATTGGTGATGAATCCTTCATTATGTCGGCGCGTTTCGCTTGCCCCTATGACGGCTTCTCTTATCCGGAGATTGAACCGCGTCTCTTCTCTTTTAATTCGCCTTACGGCGCGTGTCCGGCTTGCCGCGGGTTGGGGACGAAGCATCTCTTCGGGGACGAGCCGTGTCCGGTTTGCGTCGGTGCGCGTCTTCGACCGGAAGCCTTGGCGGTGACGGTGGCTGGTCTTAATCTGGCTCAATTTACGGCTCTATCGATTACCTCGGCCCAAGAATTTATGAACGTTGCAAAATTAACAGACAAAGATCGCGAGATCGCCAAAGTAATTCTGAAAGAAATCGAACACCGTTTACAATTCTTGCTCGATGTCGGTCTTGATTACCTGACACTTGATCGGCGCGCCCACACGCTCTCGGGCGGGGAATCCCAGCGGATCAGATTGGCGTCACAACTCGGCTCGCGATTGGTCGGCACGCTCTATGTGCTTGACGAACCGACGATCGGTCTTCACCCGCGTGATAACGAGCGTTTGATAAAAACTCTCAAAGAGCTTCGCGATCTCGGCAATACGATCATTGTGGTCGAGCATGATGAAGACACAATTTTCAGCTCTGATTATTTAGTTGATATTGGTCCGGGGGCGGGAGTGCACGGCGGGCACATTGTGGCCACCGGTGAGACCGAAAAGTTTTTAACGGCCAAACATAATAATTTCGATTCGTTGACTATCGATTATCTGCGCGGCGATCAAATGATTCATTTACCGGAGGCGCGGCGAACCACTGATCGCGGCTCGATCAGAATTCGTGGCGCGAAAATTTTTAATATTAACGATCTCAATGTTTCTATTCCCCTAGGACGACTGGTGGCCGTGACCGGTGTTTCCGGTTCCGGCAAATCGTCTCTGGTCTACGAGATTTTACATAAAAATTTGCAGGGTCGTTTCGAACTTCGTTACCGGACGAATGAAGTTTTTAATTGTCGCGAGTTTACCGGTACGGAATATATTAGTCGGACAATCTTGATCGACCAATCACCAATCGGGCGAACGCCACGTTCCAATCCGGCCACTTACACCGGCGCTTTCACTTGGATTCGCGATCTATTTGCCGCGACCGAGGAGGCGCGCGTGCGTGGTTGGAAGGCTAATCGTTTTTCTTTCAACGTTAAAGGCGGACGTTGTGAGGCGTGTCAGGGTAACGGCACAATTGCCGTGGAGATGCATTTCTTGCCGACGGTCTATGTCGAGTGCGATGTTTGTCGCGGGCGACGGTTTGATAAAGAGACGTTAGAAGTGACGTACAAAAAGAAAAATATTTATCAGGTACTGGAAATGACCGTCGAAGAAGCGCTCGCCTTTTTTGCCGACATTCCGGCGATTGCCGATCGTTTGAAAACTCTAAACGAAGTTGGGCTCGGTTATCTGGAATTGGGGCAATCGGCGACGACGCTTTCGGGCGGGGAGGCGCAACGGGTTAAAATTTCTTCGGAACTTTATCGGCCGATGACCGAACGGACGATCTACCTGCTCGATGAGCCGACCGTTGGTTTGCATTATGAAGACGTACGGCATCTGATTATTATTTTGCAGAAATTAGTTGAACGCGGGAATACCGTTGTGGTGATTGAGCACAATATGGAGGTGGTCAAGAACGCCGATTGGGTGATTGATATGGGGCCGGAGGGTGGTGCTGGCGGTGGGAAAATTGTGGCGCAAGGAACGCCCGAGCATGTCGCTGGCATCGCTCACTCGCACACGGCGAAATATTTGAAACGGGTGTTGAAGAAAAAATAAAATGATCGCCGGAAATAAAGTTAAAAAACTGCCTGATGTGCCGGGGGTATATTTTTTCACTCGCGGGCGGGAGATTTTGTATATTGGCAAAGCCACGTCTCTGCGTGATCGCGTGCGGAGTTATTTCTCGGCCACGGCTAATGGCCAACTCGAAGCCAGCCGAGGAAATAGGATTGTGCAAATGTTGGCGCTGGTCACTAACGTTCGTTGTCAAAAAACTGGCTCGGTTTTAGAAGCTCTCCTCTTAGAATCAGAGCTGATAAAAAAACATCAGCCGAAATATAACGCGCGAGAAAAGGACGACAAAAGTTATTGGTATGTCGTGATCACAAAAGAAGAGTACCCGCGTGTTTTAATGATCCGAGGCCAAAACCTAAAAGCTAGCCCCTATAACCTAAAAGCTATTTACGGCCCATTTCCCAACAGCGCCGAACTGCGTGAGGCGCTGCGCTTGATTCGCAAGATTTTTCCGTATCGTGATCGTTGTACTCCCAATGCTGGTAAGTTATGTTTCAATGCGCAAATCGGTTTGTGTCCGGGTCTATGTATGTCTGCCGATTCGATTTCTCGGTCGGCTTATCGCCGGCAAATTATTCATTTGAAAATTTTGTTGTCCGGCCGAGTTCGGACACTTATTGCCAAGTTGACCAGTGAGATGCGCGCCGCTTCGCGGCGCCAAGATTTCGAGCAGAGCGCACAACTTCGCGATCAGATTCGCGCGCTCGAACACATTCAAGATGTTGGTTTAATTAAAGACACAAATCCCATGTCAAGGTCGAACCTTGACATGAATGATATGAATTTTCGAATCGAATCTTATGACATTGCGCACCTCGCCGGTACTTCGGCGGTCGGCGTGATGACGGTGGCGGAAGACGGGGAGTTCAAGCCGAGCGACTATCGGAAATTTAAAGTGGCTCACGGCGCGGATGATCTGGCGAATTTACGGGAAGTACTCATGCGCCGTTTCCGTCACGCCGAATGGCTCCGGCCTAATCTAATCGTGATTGATGGTGGTCCCGCGCAATTAAAAACAGCCCAGCAAGTTTTGAGCGAGAATAAAATTACTATACCGATTGTTTCCGTAATTAAAGACGATTGTCACCGACCGAAAGACTTGCTCGGTGACAGACAAATGATTGTCAACCATCGCGCGCTTATCCTGCACCTCAATCACGAAGCCCACCGTTTCGCTGTTAGTTACCATAGGCAGAAATTACGTCATCGAGTATAATAAAGGTGAATGGAAGCGTCTCGACATATTCATATCGCCGAGTTGAGCCGGCGAACGGTTAACCCACTTATTTTCTGGGGAATTATTACGGTTGTTTTAACTGTTGTTCTTATTTTAATAATCAACGCCGCCGGGATCCAGAGTGGCATTTATCTGCTTTTTCTGGTTCCCGTGATTGCTTATCTAGTAATCATGGGTTTCTTCGTCGGCTATGTTTCTAAGTTGAATCGCGAACGTAACCGTTTGCTTGCCGAACAAGTGCGTGAAGAGGGAGCCAGGGCGGGGGAATTCAAAAAATTGAATCAAGAGCTCGAGACTTATGCCAAACAATTATTCGATAAAGACTTTGAATTAACTCTAGCCAACAAGCGTTTGCAAAATTTGGAACAAGCCAAATCGAAATTTGTCTCCGTTACCACTCACCAATTGCGCACCCCTCTCTCGGCGGTCAAGTGGACCTTCCATATGCTTCTGCAAGGCAGTCTCGGACCAACGACACCCGATCAGCATAATTTCATTGAGAAGGGTTACGAGAGCACTCAACGGATGATTGCGATTATCAACGACCTTTTGAATGTTGATTATATGGAAGCCGATCGTTCGGATTATAATTTCTTGCCGGTCGATTTACTGCCATTGATTGAGAGTATCCTCTTCGAGTTTACTAATCAGGCCGAGAGCAAGAAGATTACTTTGAAATTCGATAAACCGTCCTCGGTCTTGCCACCGGTCGCCGCTGACCCGATCAAATTAAGTATGGTCCTTGAAAACTTGCTCGATAACGCTATTAAATATACTCCCCAGGGTGGGCAAGTGACAGTCTCAATGAGTGATGATAGAATGAACAGTGCCCGGAGTAATCTTGAGGTGGTTATATCTGATAGTGGTATCGGTATCCCACCGGCCGAACGGGACAAAATTTTCCCCCGTTTTTTCCGCGGTTCGAACGCGATCAAGGTTCAGACCGACGGGACAGGTCTCGGACTCTTCATCTCGCAAGACATTATTGAGAAGCACGGTGGAGCGATTTGGTTCGAGAGCGCGGTGGGTAAGGGAACACAATTTCATTTCTCTATCCCAGTGCATAGATTATCAAAATAATTAAACAAACAGAATTTTATGGAAAAAGATAGTAGCCAAAAGACCATTTTGATTGTTGAAGATGACGAGTTTCTTCGTTCGTTGACAGCCAAACGTTTGGAAAAAGAAAATTACCACATTGAGGTTGCGGTTGATGGTGAGAATGCCATCTCGACGGTCGAGGGGATTAAACCGGATCTGATTCTTCTTGACTTGCTTCTGCCCGGGAAAGATGGTTTCGAGGTGCTTAAGAAGATTCGTTCGACGGAGGTGACGAAAGGGATTCCAGTTATTATTTTCTCCAATCTTGGGCAGAAAGAAGATATCGAAAAAGCCAAGGCTCTCGGTGTAGACGACTTTTTGATAAAGGCGAATTTCACTCTTGACGATGTGGTTGGCAAGATCAAAAAGTTGATTGCTGACAAGTAAGGCCAGATCGCTCGTATTATGGTTAGAGCTCGGGTTGGCGTATTGCGCGGGGGCATGAGCCACGAGTATGAAGTCTCGCTCGCGACCGGTGGCAGTGTGTTGAAACATCTGCCGGCTGTTTACCGTGGACATGATATTCTAATTGACCGTCAGGGGGTGTGGTATTGGAACGGTTTACCGACACCGCCCGTTCAAATCGCTCGTCAGGTAGACGTTTTTTTCAACGCACTTCATGGTGAATATGGGGAAGATGGTA
Source organism: uncultured Candidatus Saccharibacteria bacterium (assembly GCA_964362425.1). GTDB lineage: Bacteria > Patescibacteriota > Minisyncoccia > Phycocordibacterales > JACOZG01 > JAGVGK01. The sequence continues at coordinate 10,349 of CAYIEL010000025.1, forward strand.
GGGTTCAGCAACTTCTCGATAATCTTGCCGTTGCCTATACTGGTTCAAGAACAGCGCCTTCGGCGCTAGGGATGAATAAAGCGATGGCCAAGGATATTTTTCGCCGGGCCGGTTTGCGTGTCCCGCCTGGAATGGTGGTGCGGAAAGAGAATAATGGGCAAGAGAGGGAAGAGGCGGTGAGGATTGTCGCTCGGGAAGTTTTCCAGACAATTTCTCCGCCGTGGGTGGTGAAGCCCAATGACCGTGGTTCGTCGGTTGGGCTCTTCTTCGCTCGGTCGGTGGGGGAGTTAGCTCAAGCGATTATGATGGCTTGGGAAATCTCACCGGCCATTCTCGTCGAGCATTACCTTCGTGGTCGCGAAGCGACTTGCGGAGTGGTAGATGAGTTCCGCGGGGCCGAGAATTATGCTTTGCCACCGATTGAGATTCGTCATCCCGCGGGCAAACCGGTTTGGGATTATCAAGATAAATACAGCGGGGAGACGGAGGAGATTTGCCCGGGCAATTTCAAAGCTGAAGAAAAAAGAGAGATTGAAAACCTAGCCGTCGCCGCTCACCGGGCGCTCGGACTTCGGCATTATTCGCGGTCAGATTTTATTCTCACGCCACATGGGATTTATTTACTGGAAACAAATAGTTTGCCCGGCTTAACCGACGAATCGCTTTTGCCCAAAGCGCTTAAAGTGGTTGGTTGTCCTTATCCAAATTTTCTTGATCACGTGATAGGATTGGCGATGAGGGGCCAGTAGTTCCAACTTTGGGCCGTTAGCTCATTTGGTAGAGCACCACATTTGCAATGTGGGGGTGACCGGTTCGAATCCGGTACGGTCCA
>CAYIEL010000026.1:0-10271 GCA_964362425.1 uncultured Candidatus Saccharibacteria bacterium
TCTCACTTTGCGCCCATTGGATTAATGAGTGCAATATGTATGTGAGGTTAGACAACAACCAAGTCGTTGGTCAGCACACCGTTCTTGAGATCAATTGGCGGTGACTGATAGATTTTTTTATAAGTTTCGTCGGGGAGTTTCTCTTCCACGGTAATGTAATAACGGCCGGGCGGAGTGAGTAAGAAGAAACGACCGTAAGTGTCCGCGACCACCGATTTAATTTCTTGATTGACATCCGGAATAAAAGCGCGGATGATCGCGAAGGGCACTGGTTCGCCCGTTTGACGTTTAACTGTTAGCGCGCGTTGAGTTGTCTTGTATTTAATGTACCGAGCCAAGAAAGTAATAAGGTAAAGAGCGAAAACAACAATCGATAATTTCCCGGGATGAAAAATAAAATTATAAAGCCCGATCGCAAAACCAATCACATAAAGAGTATTGAAAATTCGACGACGGCGCGTTTGTCGGCGCGAGTGAAGGATGAAAAAGCCGCGACTCTGTTTCGCAAACTCATTCCAGTCGAAAGCAATGGGGTCAAGCGGGATATTGCGATTGACGAGCTCCCCTTCTTGAGTGGTGAAGGACTCGCCGAAGTATAAGTTGCTATAAAGTTCATCTCGATCACGACCAACGAGCTTTTTCGACGGGAATTGATAGTGCGTTTTATTGGCAATAATATCGTAAGTATTAGCCGGCAGGAAAAAACCATAACGGCCGTCAAGATCAGTAATTGCTGTACCGGTGTCCTCGCCATTTTTACGAATAATTACATAAGCCGGATCAAGCGGTCGTTTCGTCACCGAATCGTAAACTACACCCCACGGTGTCACCTTGCGACGAAGACCGAGGGCTCGTAAAAGTAAGGCCCAACCATGAAGAAAAATAAGGTAGAGATCGTAAACCGAACTGACTCGATCGACCAAAACTAACCCTTGGGCGACACCGGACGCTAGACCAACCGTTACCACAACGGGCGAGAGCACTTGTTGGGCGACGGCAATAGTTTTGGCTATCGGCGTAGCTAACAAACCATTACTCACCACCAACCTTCCCGCCAAACGTTTCATTGTTTGATCTTTATAATTAATAATTGAGATGAAAAGCGGATAAATGCCATTCGGAAAAGCGTTACCAAGACTGGCGGTGTAGTTCCGGCCATCGGCCGTAGCCTTGAGTAAATAAGTGCCTAGAGGTTTATTGGTTGCCGGATTAATAATTGTTAAGCCGATGATTTTCAGCGCTTCCGGTAACTTCCCTGATGAAATTAGAACCGAGAGCGGTTTCAAACCGAGAACTGAAATGTCTTGATTCCCCGCGAAAAACTGCTGTCGCTCGCCCGGTTGATAGAAAATGAAATCGCCGAGATTAATTAGTTGGGTGATTGGATCGGTTGGAGTGATTGAGGGCAAACTGGCAAAAGGGTCGTTCCTCCCCCCCGGAGCATTATCAACCAGAGGATTGTCTGGTTCGGTCCCGGGTGGTGGATTTTCATCCGGTGGTAATTGGTCGTCGGGCGGAAGTTCTTCGTTTGTTGCCGGTGTACGAATACTAGTTAGAGATCCGGAAGAATAAATGTCACTCGCATTTCGGACGAAGGCGACGTAATAATATTGAGTATCGGGAATTACGTCGGAATCAGTTACTTGAGTACCCGAGCCATCATAAATTAAATTGCCGTCGGTTGGACTGGTTGGAATAGTTCCGGTCCCGCGAACAATTCGCACACCAGAAAAAGTAGCGAAACTTGGATTCTGCCAAGTGAGATGTACATTGGGGTCCGCAAACGAGGTAGCGAAGCCCGTGACGTTTGGAATGGTCTCGGGCGGTAGTGGTAAACAACTCCCATCATCTTGCGTCGCTAGCGGATTATAATTAGGGGCGAGAGGGTTGGTGCAACCGAGAACGGGAGTTGGCGGTAGGATACAACTCCCGTTATCTACCGTGGCCGCCGGATTATAATTAGTGGCCAATGGATTAGTGCAACCCGGAACCGACGTTGGCCCACCGCCACTTGGTGGAGTAGAAGCAGTAACCGATAGATTCACTTGCACCGCATCCGTCGCGGCGGAAACTTTTTGAATCGACAAACAATCTAAACCGACTAAAATAAAAAGTAGGAGAATGATGATCGGGAGTGTTAGTGAACGACGAGGCATTTAATTTCTAAGGTGAATCATCACCCGCGATGTCTATACCAAGCTCATCGAGCACATAACCGTCAATTGAAGTGAGGATTTTTTGGATTTCTTCTTCTTTTTTTTGCTTTTCTCCGTACGCCTTTTGAATTTTTTTGACGATTTCGTTTTGAACCGAAAGAGGCGGAATAGGTATCAAGATTGAATTTATATCAGTTTCGCTAGCATTTACTTGAACACTTATAACGCTGTGTTTTACAAGTAATTCTCTAAATAATTCCGTACTCAGAAAAGCATATAAATAATTTTGTAAAACCTCTTCTGACTTCGAACGAATTATGCCACACCTTTGGTTTAGTAAAGCATTGGTGTCCCGATCACTTATCGCAATCTTACCGACACGCCCTCCTCCCCTAAGAGCCCCTGTCATACTAATTAAAATATCTCCCTTTCTTATTTTGAAACGAACAAACTTATCAAGATAATCAAACGGTAACCTTTTTTCTGTTTCAAAATTTACTCCATTGTCTGTAATATCTTGAATTCTAATAAGTGGCATGCCATCCTCGCTGTAATCATTACTGCTAAAAGCATATCCTGCAATAAAGTCTGCGATATCTTTAAGTGGTTTTGCTGTATAGTTTGATCCTCTTAATTTTTTTTCAAGTTCTTCAAAATGTGGGCGATAGAAAAAAGGATCGAGGCGATTTTCTATTTCGTCACTCCAAATATGAAATATCTCGAGTTGTTTTATATTGCCAGTCATGTTATTTTTTGAATTTCTTGTATTCCTCATAGATTTCATTTAAGTCATTTTGGGCGTCTTTCTTGCCCGTCGCATCATAACCGATATGTTCGGCAATCGCCATAAAAATTTTGTATCGCCCTAATTTTTCACTGTCAGCTTTCTTTCGGACAAATACGAGTGATGATTTTACGCCCGCACCAAAATGAGTAAAAGTAAATTGTGGCAAACTTACAATAGCTAAAATTTGTGTTTTTTCCATCAGAAAGTCGCGAACATATTGCGAAGTAGAGTTAGTCAAGATGCCATCTGGCAATACAATCGCCATTGTGCCAGTTCCTGGCTTTAAAAAATCAATGCATCGTTCAATAAACAAGATTTCTGTTTTTTGGTTGTCCAGTGCTTTTTCTTTACTATTCTTGTCTTTTTTGTGGCCCAAAATAAATTTTTCAAGATACGGATGTTCGCTTCGTTTTATGTTCGCCCCAAAAGGTGGATTCGTAACAATCGCGTCAAAATGATTTTTGACAAAACTACGATTTTTTCCAGTCATTTTTTCTACATCGTCAAGTGCGTCAAAACCGATAACATTTGTGTGCCCATCATCGTGGATTATCATATTCATTTTGGCGACACGAGCTATTGAATCGTTAATTTCAATGCCAAAAAGATTATTTTTTGCGAAATCATGCCAATAACGAAATTTTTCAGCTTCATCATCTTTATAAAATTCTTTTGCCTGCTCCCTGACAATGTTAAGCGCGTGAAGCAAAAAACCTCCGCTTCCGCAAGCCGGGTCAAGCACCAGTTGGTTATTTTTAATGTCCATCATTTTCACAGCAAACTCAACAATATTTCTCGGTGTAAAATAAGCCCCATGTTCGCCTTTGAAAAAATCTTCCATAAATTGTTGAAAAGCCTCACCCTTTACATCAAGGTCGGTTTTATTTAAAGAAATCGCCTGTAAATGTTCAACAACGCTGTATAGTTCCTCGTGTTCTATTTTCATATCTTCTTTAAAAACTTCAGGATCTTTTTCTCTTGCTTCAAGATAGATAGCATGGACTCTATTAAAAACATCCACCGCTTTTTCATGAGTTTTTATTTGAAAATCATAATATTCTCCGTTTTTCCTTCCTTTTTTCTCGTCGCTTATCTTTACAAAAATTATTTTTGAAAATTCATCAAAAGCTTGAGTGGCCGCCCTTTTCCCTCCGGCCCAAAGTGTATCTTGGCATTTTTTAAATGTTCTTCTTAAACTTTCTTGATCAACCGCTTTCAAGTCCCAAACTGGATCACTTTTTTTATAGCGAAATTCTTCAACTTTGCCATAAGAAATTGGAATGTCGGCAATAACATTATCAATCCTTTCTATTGGCGCATACCCAGCGACATCAAAAAACCTTTTTGTATTTCCGGCAACAGTTCCAGCAAAAGGAGCGCGTATAGAATTTGCGTTACCAAAAGCTTGCTCTACTGCCTGAATAAATTCCGAATCTGTAATACCATCTTTTTTGCACTCTATTACAATATATGGATGTTTGTGTTCATCGTCTTTGTAAACAATAATGTCTGCTCTGTCATTTGGAGTACGACGAGGCACCGTTATCTCAACACCAAGGTGTGACGGCAAATAGCCATATTTCTCGATAAGATCAAAATAGTATTCGGCGCGGACTTTTTCCTCTGGGTCGTTCAGATTTTCTTTATGACCAGACGGCAGATACTCGATTTTTGCACCGTCATTGTGCAAACGAAAATATCCTTTTCGCTCGCCATCTTTCAAGATTTTTTCAAAAGTTGATTGCATATAAATATACGAGAGTGATGAGAATTTGTTTTTTCATGTTGATTATTATAGCAGATTACCTCGGCGTGGCGGTGACCGTTAGGGTGGCGGCGTAACTGCCAGTTGGTTGGGTTTTGCTGGTGCCAATTTCCGCTTTTAATTTAACCGTTGTCGCCACACCACTCGGCGTGTTACCGGCTGAACTTTGGGCGATGGTACGATTAGTTGTGCTAAAACCATCCCAGCATTGGTCGGCCGTGTCAGTGGCTCCTGTCCCGCAAATACTGCCACTATTAAGATAACGGCTGGCAATGTCAGCTCCCTCCGGGCTGAAACCGAAAGCCGAAGCACTCGCCGCCACCGTCCAAGTGTAATCAGGCACCGCGCCACTCGGAGCATAATCGCTAAAACTATCACTGCCCGAAACGAGCGCTGGGTTAGAACTGGCTTTGATGCTTAACGTGTAGCCGGCCGAATTATCAGTTGTTACTGTCCAAGCGACAGAACCACTTGAGATGCCGTTATTATCGATAGTACTTAATGTCGCATCGGTGGGGGCGGTAATACTGATACTCGACGAAAACATTTGCTGATAACCAGACAAGAGAGAATAATTCGAACTGGCTAAATTGCCAGTACCAAGCTCACCAACCGTATCTCCCAATTTATAATTAGTTGAGTTAGAAGGAAATCCGCCGAAATTTAGGCTGTCAGTTTGTAGACGGTAATTGGCGCTACTCGCAACGATGGCCCAAGCATTATGAGTGGCGCTGGCAATAATGGTAATCATCAAAATCAACATCAACAAAATTCTCCCGGAACGTTTCATTACAATGAGTTGCCGAATGATAATAAACAAACCGATAAGCACCACCAGACTAATCAGAGAAAGAATGACCGGAGTGATAATGATGAAATTAACGATCCTCTGATCAGTCGAACTTCCATAACCGCGATTGAGTGATGCTTCCGCTTGATACCAACCGTTGCCTAGATTATTGGTGGTTTTCATTTCTCTGATTCTGGTTGTCCCCGGTAAGACAAACCACGGATCAACCGGCAGATTAATCTCCCGACCGGTAATTTGATTTTTTATTTTAATCAAACCATAAGGATTGAGATAAACTGTGCCGGTATTCTGATAAGTGAGATAGAAGGTTGGATGATCGGTGGCCAAACGAAAATGAGAACCGAGCAAGTTGAAATCAAGCAAGGCGCCGGTTTCGATTGTCGGCCCGGTCACCCGCAAGAAAAGGAGTGGCGTCAAACGAGTGATGACTCGTGCCCCGCCAATGCTTGGTGTTGTCGGCGAAGAAATCGAAAGTACGGCGGCGCCGTAATAACCACCCGGCGAAATTTCCTTCGGTAAATCTATGATTATTGGAATAGCGACTCGGCTGTTTGATGGCAAGGTGAAGTTTCGTTCAGTGGCCGAGAGGTAGGGCGTTAGTGGAAAAATCGGGGTGGTCGTGCCTTCAGCCAAAGCGACTCCGTCGCGCGGATCGGTCGCCGCCGCCAAATTTTCGAAACGAAGCGAGACATTCAAGAGCTCGGCTGATTGATTGGCGACAGTGATTTCTCGTCGGATTTCTTCTCCGGGGTTGGCTGTGATTTCAATTTTGGTTGGCGAGGCGATGATTGCTCCACTGCTCGCCTCACCCAAGCTAGGGTAACCGAAACTGAGTGGCACAAGAATAATAGTGGTTATAAAAAAGATGCGCTTGAGAATCATGGCGTTTGTTTAAGCTGGGTCAAAATAAAAAGATAATTATCACCTCGGCCACTAGGGAAGATTGGTGTAATTACACCGGCTTGGCCACTTTGATCAAACTTAACTTCCACCTGATCCGAGAAAGAGTTTTTCAATTCTTGTTTGACGGCCGCGTCTTGCGCCGGATTGCCACTTGAAGGCAAAACAACAAGGCCAGCGGCATTCGCTGAATTAGGAATGGTTTGTCCGCTCTGCCCTTGTCGTTCCAATTCACGTAATAATTCAGATTTAATTTGCGCTTTCAGACTTTCCAAACTCGTCGCATCGAGGGTTAGGTTCGTCAGTGATGTCGTCGTGGCTGTGACCACCGGAGTGGTTGTCTCTGGTGGTGCGCTTTTACCACCAACGAATCCAGCCCAAGCATCGGTCGCTTGATTCCAAAAATAACTTAAATTATCACCGAGCGTTTGAATAAATTGATCAAGATTAAACCAGAGACGCTCTAAGCGAATCCAAAGTCCATCATAGACCGAAGCCAAATGCATTTGGGCTTGGGGTGTGAAAGCGGTACGAACGGTGGTGCCAACGGCCGAAGTTAGAACTTGACTTCCCGTTTGGAAACGAGTGGCGAAAGGCACCCAACTAATTATCGCGATCAACAAGAGAGCAATTAAAGCTGAAGAAAAGAGTGAGGGTTTAATTAAAGAAGTCTCGGTTTGAAAATCGGTAATCAAACTGGCGTGTTTCTTCCCCCAATCATCAAGATCGACAAACCATTGCTTGCCGATGTGTCGAGCTTTAAGATCTCCCAGCTCGCACCAGTTAATTAAACGCGTTGAATCAAATGATTCGCGTTTAGCCAACGATTCAGCTTCTAAAAAACGTTTCTTAGGGTAGTCTTCTCGCACTGTAGAATTATAGTACAAAAGTATGTTAAGGTGAAATAGTGAAAGTGATAAATGTTATCCCCATCTCTCGAGGCGTGTTTCGAGACGAGCTGACTTACTTTACCGCTTCGCCGATTAAGGTTGGAGCGATTGTGATGGTCCCCTTGCGTGGCCGGACAATTGAGGCCCTGGTTAGCGGTGTCCGTGAAGCCGACGAACTCAAATTGTCGGTCAAGAAGGCCGTCTATCCGCTTAAGAAGATCATTCGGGTCAAACACGAACATTTTTTCACCGCTCCGTTCATGGAAGCGGTTCGTTTGACAGCTGATTATTTCGCCGCCCCTCTCGGAGCGACGATTAAAAGTTTGGTCCCGTCTGCTATTCTCGGAGCCAAACTGACGATGCCACCATTGACCGAGCCGAGCTTGAGAAACGAAGCTGGCGGGCGTTTTGTCTTACAAGAACCGGATGAAGAGCGCCAAGCTTATTATAAAAGTTTGATTCGGGCCGAGTTTGCGAAACACGGTTCAATCTTCCTGTGTCTGCCAACGGTGGCAGATATCAAACGGGTTGTCACTTCGCTCGAACGTGGTATCAGTGAATACACGATTGCTCTTCATCATCAACTCTCGACTCGCGAATTGATTCGTGAATGGCAGAGAGCTCTTGAGCTCAATCATCCGGTATTGATTATTGCTACGCCAACCTTCTTTTCTCTACCGCGGACAGATATTCGAACAATAATTGTTGATCGGGAAAATACGCAGGCTTACAAAGCTTCGCAACGTCCCTTCCTTGATTATCGTCGGTTTGCGGAATATCTTGCCAAAACTATGCAGGCCACTTTTGTTCTCGGTGATAACGTTTTACGAACCGAGACGGCTTATCGCGCCGATCAGGGAGAAATGGAACCGCTCGCTTCCCTCAAGCACCACGCCTCTTCCAACGCGACTCAAACATTGATCCCCTTCAAGAAGGTGCCGTCGGTCGAGTTTCAAATAATTAGTGATGAATTATTGCGAATTATTACTGAAGCTCAAATAAAAAATGAACAAATTTTTCTATTTACTCACCGGCGCGGACTAGCGCCGGTGGTTATCTGCCAAGATTGCGGTGATACAGTAGAATGTGACAACTGCGAAGCGCCAACCGTTCTTCACCCCGCTTCTTCGACCACCGAGAATGCTGACGGCTCGGCGACGATTTTCGTTTGCCATCGATGTGGCGCTCGTCGGAGCGCCGCCGAGAAATGTCGACGTTGCGGCGGTTGGCGTCTTTTGGAATTAGGTATCGGTATCGATCGGGTCGCTCGCGAGTTGGAACACCATTTTCCCGTTCTGCGACTTTTCAAACTTGATAGCGATAGCGTCCGCGGCGGGGCAATTCCGCTCACAGTAATTAAACATTTCCTTGGCACACCGGGAAGCGTGCTTCTGGGCACCGAGATGGCCTTGTACTATCTTAAAGAACGAGTGGAAAACGTGGCCGTGGTTGCTCTTGATTCATTGTTTGCCCTGCCAGATTATCGAGTCAACGAAAAGATTTTTAGTCTTTTAATTCGTCTTCGAGCGTTAGCCGGTAAACGTTTTATCATTCAAACCAGGAATGTGAAGGTTGATCTTTTTGAGAAAGCGCTCAAGGGCAATTTACTCGACTTCTATCGGACTGAAATCGCCGAACGCAAACAATATGGTTATCCGCCCTTCCAGATTTTTATTAAAGTGACTCTCCGCGGTAAACGTGGACCAGTCCGTTTGGCGATGAAGGCGTTGGCTGATGAATTGGCCGCTTACGAACCGGAAGTTTTTCCCGCTTTTGTGCCGGTGGTCGCGGGCGAATATCAGATACATCTTTTAATCAAACGTCGAATTACTGACTGGCCAAATCCGGAAATTCTCGAACGCTTGAAAAATTTACCGCCGCAATTCATAGTGGACGTTGATCCCGATAGTCTTTTATAATAGTTTGAGAAAAACAATCTTATGCCTTTAGCAATTAGACAAATAGAAGACCCGGTCTTGCGTGAGACGGCTAAACCAATACCCTTGGCCGAAATCACCGAACCGTGGGTTAAAAAATTGGTGGCTGATATGTCGGCGGCTCTGGTTGTGTGTGTTGACGGCGTTGCTCTCGCCGCGCCACAAATCGGTCAATCATGGCGCGTTTTTGTCGTCGGTGAGCGGGCTTTCCCGACTGATAATAAAGATCGAATTTGGCCGGGCGATCTGGTCTTCATTAATCCAACGGTTATTCGCCGTTCACGGAAAAAGGTGGAATTACCCGAAGGTTGTCTTAGCGTTCGTAACCAATACGGTTTGATCAAACGCCACGAACGAGTGAGCGTGGAAGCCTACGATCTCGATGGCCGGAAGTTTGTTCGACATGCTTCTGGTTTGCTGGCTCAAGTTTTTCAACACGAGACCGAGCATCTCGATGGAATACTTTTTACCGATCAAGCCCGGGATCTTCATGAGGTAGAACCGGATAAAAATCATGCCTAATTTTCCCAATTTTGTTTTCTTTGGTACCGATGAGTTTGCGGTCACGGTTTTGGATGTTTTAATCGAGGCGGGGGTAAAACCGGAATTAATCGTGACTGTCCCCGATAAGTCGCAGGGCAAATATTTGCAATTCACTCCCCCGCCGATAAAACTTTGGGCCGAAGGGAATAAAGTACCCTATCTCCAGCCCGCTTCTCTTAAAAGGCCAGACCTTGAGACTTCTTTAAGGTCTGGCCTTGGTAGTGTGGAGCTATTTCTGGTTGCTTCCTACGGCAAACTTATTCCTCCGGCAATTTTTGATTTGCCGAAATATGGCACACTTAATATTCACCCATCGCTTCTGCCCAAGTATCGTGGCCCGACGCCGATTCAGACGGCGATTCTCGACGACGCGAAAGAAATGGGTGTGACTCTCATGCTTGTCGATGCCGAACTCGATCATGGTTCCATCCTAAAAGCGCAAAGTGTAAAACTAAAAACGCAAAACTTTATTGAATTTAGAG
>CAYIEL010000027.1:0-10011 GCA_964362425.1 uncultured Candidatus Saccharibacteria bacterium
CAAAGCTAAAACTGCTCTAATTGAGTGTCAACTATGTTCAGTGGCTTGAACAATATTACCAATTGGATAATTTAGATTTGACAAAATTTGAATTGACATAAATTTTTATTACTTGAGCTTGAATATTTCAATGGCTCTTGCTAAATTCGGATATCTTTTGATGTAGCCTTTGCCTTCCAACGCTTTGATATGCTGATGAGCCGTAGAAACCGCTGACAGTTTCAGTGATTTTTTTACCTCTTCTAGCGTAGGAGCATATCCTTTTTCTGAAACAAATTTCGCTATAAAATCCAGGACTTCCTTTTGTCGTTTTGTAATTGGAATTGGCATAGAATTAACTGATCAAATATGCGCTAATGAGCACAATAATATCATTATACCGAAAATATGACGAAAAATGTAAGTCGGTTATCCACAAACATGGTTCTTGACAACCCAATTAGCTATGCATAGTATAGTATACATAGTTATAATATAACAAATTATGTCTAAAAACCCACAAAAATACCTCGAAGCTCTTGGTATACATAACTTACGGCAAGCCCTAGTCGTCTACAACCCTTGGTGGAAAACAAGGTCTTTTTCAGTTCCTGGGGTTCCCGATTTCAAACGGGACGCGTTTATTCAGGCAATGCGACATACAGAGGCGAATCACGGGCTCGCCTTACTGATCAACGGTCCAAGACGCGTCGGCAAGACAACTATCATAAATCAGGTTATCCGTTGTTTGATTGATGAAAAAAAAATTCCTGTGAATAGAATTCTGTTTTTCTCGCTTGATGACCCATTGATCCAACAGTTGCCACAGAAAGATCAGGGTACATTGTTTGAAGCGTTGCTCGCGCAGTGGGCACAGGTTGCCGGCACCGCACTCCGAACATCGCCGAACACACTGTATTGTTTTCTTGATGAGATTCAGCGTTTGCCGCGCTGGGAATTATACATTAAACGTTATGTTGATTTGCGGTATCCAATCCGTTTTATAATCTCTGGTTCGGCCTCTCATACTATTTTCAGAAAATCATTGGAAAGTTTGCTAGGCAGATTGATTGATATTTCATTACCGCCATTTACTTTCCGTGAATTTGTTCGCTTTCATTATCCGGAATACAGGGTTTTTTTGAGCAAACTGGCGGAAGAAGTTTTAGATATTGGTGAAGCCTCTTCGGTTGTCCAATTTAATCAACGTTTAAGCGAAGAAATAAAACCAAGCGCAATAGGAAAATGGAATCGTTATGCAGATGAATATGCCCAGAAAGGTGGTTTCCCTCAATTGTGGATAATGGGCAATGCTGCCGAGCGTTCTGCGTTTATTGATCAGCAGTTTGTTGAACGCGTCACATTAGAGGACTTGCGCCTGGTGAAAGAAATACGACGACCAGAGATATTTCACCAATTTTTGCGTTATGCTTTTGCTCGAACGGGCCAGGAATATAATCTTGAGGAATTAGCATCGCTTATTCATACAACGCGTGTAACACTTACCGAAGCATTGCCACTTCTCCTACAGACAGAATTGATTCGCAAGGTTGAGCGTTTTACCGGAAAGCCGGTGCGTCTGCGTTCTACGCATGCCAAGTTATATGCGGCAGACCCTGTGCTTATGCAAGGAATAACAAAAATTGTTACTTCTCTTGAGGGCGAGGAGCGTGGTAGGATTGCGGAAACACTTGCCCATAATGTGATTCGTTTATTTCCCGGTGTCTCGGATATATCGTATTATCGTGAGCCAAGCGGTCAACAAGAAATTGATTTTGTGGCACGGGTCGGAAGTCGCGCGGTGCCAATTGAAATTGTTTATAAAAATCAGACGGATAACCGTCACCGTGATTCAATTTGCGCATTCCTGGAAACACATGGAAAACAAAATAGTTTTGGCATTCTGGTTACAAAAGAAAGCTGGAAAATTGAACAACCAATTATTGAAATGCCCCTGTCAATTTTTCTGTTAACGGCCTAAATTGTAGTGGAATATACCGGTAACTAGACCACGTATCTCCAAATCCTTTGTATGAATTGGTTTATAGTTGTCATTCGCAGGTTGTAGATTAAAGCCATTTTTTTCTTTGTAAATTCTTTTGAGCGTGGCTTCTATTGGCTCACCAGCGGCTATCATTCCCAGCAAGGGAATTTCTATAAAGTTTTGGCTTTCTTCCGTAGCTTCATTGATTTCAATTGCTCGAGCTAGATTATTAATTTTTTTTATGTATCCTTTTAGGTCGACAGGGATTATAAACACTTAAATCTAAAATCAACATGGCTAGAAACTATAGTGTGAGACGCGATGGTGAAGTTTTCGACGATGCCACCATTGAGGCTGTCTGGGAAAAAGGGAAAATCGAATTCGATTACTCGGACTTTCGGAAGGATAAATGTTGTGCAAGTATGCAATACACAAAGTATGGAAACATGGAACAATGGGGTTGGGAAATTGATCACATCAAGCCGGTTTCTCTCGGAGGTTCAGATGATCTGAATAACTTGCAACCGCTCCAATGGGAAAATAATCGTAATAAGAGCGACAATTATCCAAATTGGTCTTGCAAAATTAAAAAATAACACTTCAACATGGCTCACAGAAAAAGAACTAGTGGTCGTGTCGCGACAAAGGCGAGTAAACTTTTACGAAGCAGGCGTTCATCTTCGCACGTCAAATCCGTCGCAGGAAGTGCCTTGTCCCAGAAGCATGGTCATGGTCGTAAATAAATAGGTGTTTGGAAAACGTTGCCGATGTAAATACCTACGTTCTTGATACGACACACAGGGCTCAGGCACGACAAAATAGCACGTACAAAGGTGATTTGAGCATTGGATATTTTCACTAGGAGCGTTCAGGGTTTGATATTTCGTTTATTTATTCTTCCACACAGTCTCTTGTCTGGCAAGGAGAGATTCTTTTTGTTCGGGATGAAGCATAATTTCTTCGACTACTCGTTCGAGGCGTCCGGCTTGCGAACCTTTAACGAGAACGATATCACCCAAAGTTAGGAGTTTATCGAGTGCTTTTCCGGCCTCGGTCGGATTATCGAAATGCAGAAGTTTTTTTGGTTCGAAGGCGCTTTCCCTGGCTCCGTCAGCAATAAATTTAGCTCGGACGCCGACGGTGATAATTAGTTCACAAATTTTTGCCACCAATTTGCCAATCTCGCGATGCGCGTCAATGGTGTAAGTGCCGAGTTCGAGCATGTCACCTAAGATGGCGATTCGACGCCCACCACCGGGGAAATTCTTGAGTGTCTCCAAGGCGGCGCCCATCGCCGCTGGTGAAGCATTATAACTATCATCTAGAATCCAAGTGCCCTTAATCCCCTCAATTAGCCGCCCGCGCCCCGGGGGCGGGGTATAAGTTTCTAAAGCTTGTGTGACGGGTAGGATTGGGCCACCGGCGACCAGACCCACCGCGAAACCAGCGAGAATAGCGTAGAGCTGATGCGAACCGTAGAGTTGGGTCAAACGAAGCGGAATAGTGTGACCCTCGTAATCAATTTTACAAACCAAGCCGTTTGGTTTATTAGTTTCGTTTTGCGAGAGATGTTCACTCCCAACTCGGATATCAGATGATTTATCCCAACCGATCCGGATAATTTTTCGGCCAGTTAATTTTTTTTGACTGATTAATTTATCTACCGTTGTGCGCACTCGTTCGTCATCTTCGTTGATAATTACCGTACCACCCTTTTTTACCGACGAGAGTAACGAGGCTTTTTCGGCGAAGAGCGCCTCGGGTGAAGGAAAATATTCCACATGTACCGGTACAGCGGGCAGATTGGTAAGAATAGCGACATCTGGCTTGAGCCAACGCCCAAGTGATTGGATGTCACCAACTCGATCTGCCCCCACCTCGAGCACTAGCCATTCCGGATACGACGTCCGAAAAAGAATCAGGCGCAGGCCGTGCAAGATATTTTTAGACCAATTGATTGGATTATGCCAAGCGCTAGGGACACCTAGAATAGTCAGCGGTACGCCGATTTCGCTGTTGTAACTCTTGGGGCTTTCGCGAACGACGCCGATGGTTCGCAGAGTTAAAGCAATGGCATCCTTGGCGCTAGTTTTACCGACACTGCCGGTCACAGCCACGATTTTTGGTCGATAACGACGAAGGACGAGGATTGCTTCCCAACGCAAAACGGAAACGATCAAATGGCGAAATATAGCTTTAATCATGCTTTTAGCGATCCGGTGGGATTTGATAATAGTTTAGCAGAAATTTGGTCAGGTTGAAAAAAGGTTTGGTTAGTGTGGCTGAAGCGTATTCGGCCCCTTGCGGTTCAACCGCGTAAAGGAAAATCGAAAAACGTGGGTTGCTAGCTGGAAAATAACCGAAAAAGGAATGGAGATAACGATCGGAATAATAACCGCCACCGGGTTGGCGAATTTGGGCTGTGCCAGTCTTCGCCGCCACGCGGTAGCGGGTCAAACGTTCTTTTCCACCGAGCAAGGCTTGATCGACCACCTTGACGAGCATGGCCGTGGTGGTGCTGGCGGCATTGGGACTGATCACTTGACGGCGGATAGTCGTTTTTGTCTCTTCGGCAAGCTTCGTTTCGTAGATAATTTTTTTAGTGACAAACGGGCGAACCAATGTGCCACCATTGGCTAGAGCCGAAAGCGCCGTAGTCATGGTAAGTGGGGTATTGGCGATACCTTGGCCGAAAGAAGCGGTCGCATATTCTATCGCTCGTTTACTTTTCAAATTATCAGCTAGCCCGCCGGATTCGTTGGGCAAATCAACGCCTGTCTTTTCGCCTAGTAAACCGAAATCTTGGAAGTATTTGGCGAAACGCTCACTGCCTAATTGTTGCATGACATAAACGGCACCAGTGTTGAGTGATTGATTGAGGACTTCTTGCATTGAGACCACATCACGAGCTTGCCGATCATAATTACCGATTTCCTGATCGCCAAAAATAAGAGTTCCCCGGTCATCATAAGTAGTTGTCGGAGTCACTACTTTAGCGTCGAGGCCGGCACTCATCGTCAGTGGTTTGACAATCGAACCCATTTCGTAAACACGCTCGACCAATGGATTGGCCAGATGTTCGACGTCGGTTTGTTTTCCCCCGGGATCGAAAGTTGGCAGAGCGGCCAACGAAATAATTGCTCCAGTTTTAGGATCCATAATAATTCCACCGGTCAAGCTTGGACTCCAGTCGACCTGAATTGTCTCGAGCTCGTGTTCCAAAAAACGTTGAACCGTTGGTTCAATCGTAGTAACGACATCGCCAGATTGGCTTGTTGAATTAGAAGGCTCGGTTAATCCTAGGAAAATACGTCCCAAGAAATTGGAGAAACTAAGCGGTTTTTCACGACGCAGGAGGTCATTATAATATTTTTCTAGCCCATACCGGCCGGAATAATCATTGCCTTGGTAACCCATAAAGCCGAGCAAGTGAGCGGCAAGTGTTCCACCGGGGTAGAAGCGCCATTTTTGCTCGACCAACTCGACACCGTTTAGATTAAGAGTTGAAATGGCCTTGGCTTGATTGGCGGTTAAATGCGAACCAATTTCTTCGTATGGGTCATTATCTTTTCCCGCTCGAGCGAGGAAATTGACATAGTCAAGAGGGTAAATAGTGTTTAGCGCAGTGTAAACTGTTTCCGGATTCTCCAGTTTAATTGGATTTATTACTAGCAAATAGCCGGTTTGAAGAGTGGCCGCCGAGATTTCTTTATTGTCTCGGTTGGTGAAATAGATGTTGCCACGGTTGAAAGTTAGGCCAGCGGGACGTTCATATTGACGATCAGCTTGAGTTTTATAATCCCCACCTCTGATGATCTGTAAAAAAAACAGTTTTGCCGTCAGAAGACTGGCGGCAATCAAAAAAACTGCCGAGAGGCAGTGCAATCGCGCATTACTATTCGTGACCATAGTCCCGCCAGCTGACGAGAAGTCCCGTCGTTTCCTTGGCGGTTGTATAAGATGTTTGAGTGCCCGGATCCAAAAAACCGCGTTCGTAAGCAAGTTTCATTGTTATACGATTACCAAGCGTGAGAGTTTGATTCTCGAGGTTGGTTACTTCATCGGTTAAAACAGTTATCTCGCGATTAGTAGTTTGTCTGTTGACGGCGTGGAAAACCATTCGATTGACGAGATAAATATAACTGACAATCGTGAGGGCGATCAAACCGAGCAAGGCGACGGTTTGCCATTCACGTTGAGTATAGGTTTTTGAAATTGGAGTGGTCATAATATTTTAAATACAGAACTAATTTATTTTGGAAATGATTCGAAGAGTGGCGCTACGTGAACGAGGATTGCGAACTTCTTCTTCACGACTGGGGCGGATGGCGTGTTTGGTAAAAAGCTTTCCCTGACCGGTGCGAACCCACTCGCGGAAACGATCTTTCACTAGACGGGCTTCGAGACTATGGAAACTGATAACGGCTAATCGACCTTGAGAAGTGAGGAAACTCCAGACGGCCGAGAGCCCATCGCGGAGTGCACCCAACTCGTCATTCGTGGCAATTCGCAGAGCTTGGAAAGTTTTGGTCGCGAAATGTCGTCGGCCAGAACGATAACTTTTCGGCACGGCCGAAGCGATTATTTCGACCAATTGACCGGTGGTTAAAATTGATCCTGTTCGCCGACTAGCGACAATCGCTTCGGCAATTCGCCGCGCGTAACCTTCTTTACCATAATGAGCGATGAGATCGGCTAATTCTGAAACTGGTAATTCGTTAACCAACCGGGCGGCGTTCATACCGACTGTATCGGCGCCAGCGAGAGTCATTAGGAGCGGACCATCGGTTTGGAAACTGAACCCCCTTGTCGGATCGGCTAATTGTGGCGAAGATAAGCCGAGATCAAAGAGCGCTCGATCGATACTGCCGATACCAAGAGTGGCAAAATGTGTTTCCAAACCTCGGAAGTTGCCACTCTGGAAAATTGCGGTGCAAGGCAAGTCGGCAAGGTCGATTCTGGCCTTGGCGACAGCCTCGGGGTCAGCATCAAGGGCGATTAATTTTCCGGTTGTCCCGATGGCCTCACCGATGGCCCGGCTATGTCCCCCGCGGCCTAAGGTCGCGTCGAGGACGGTTAAACCGGGGCGCAAATCAAGGCCGGCTATTACCTCGTGTAAAAGAACTGGTTCGTGCTCCATACTTGAGATCAGAGATTAAAAAACTCCAATCTCACCCAACTTCTCGGCCAGCACATCGGCTTGCTTCTCAATCTTCGCGATATGCTCGCCCCAACGTTCTTCATCCCAGATTTCAATTCGATCACTGATGCCGGCGATGACCACTTTGGTTTTCAATCCAGCAAACTCTTTCAAAAAATCTGGAATCAAGATCCGCCCGATGGCGTCCACTTCGCTCTCGACGGCTCCCGCCAACATGAAGCGATTGAAGCCGCGGGTGTCGGCTTGCCCCATCGACAGACGCGAAAGCTTTTCGACCATCTTTTCCCATTGCTTGAGTGGGTAAACGAAGAGACAAGTATCGAGCCCGCGCGTGATGACTACTTTACGCCCGACAGTTCGCCGGAAAGTGGCCGGCACAGCAATCCGCTTCTTCGTATCGATAGTGTGTCGGTACTCGCCGATGAGCATAAAATTTTTCTCCCAAAATTACTTCTCCCCACTTCATCCCACTACCACTAAAGTATAAACCACTCTCCCCCACTGTCCAACAGACTTATCCACAGACAAAAAACGACCTCTACTGTGAGGTCGTTGTGCAGTTTAACTGGCGAGTTAGTTAGTTATTGGCCGATCTAACTCCTCTCGTGTTAGAATTCGATCCTTCATAAGTTTCTTAATTGCCATGTCGGCTTTGCTTGATGGGTCGAGCTCACCAGTGGTTGCAAATTGGAAAGCTCTTTGCTCCGCCCGATCGATCGCCTTCTCTAACGCTATTAGAACTTTGTCAGAAACAGCTTTTGTTTTTACCGCCATTTGACGACTCCTTAAATCAAAAACTTATTCAGTGATCCAATCCTAGATATTAGCTTATACCGATTACCTTACCCCGTCAAATGTTTTTTAGGTTTTAAGGTTGGGAAGTAAATCACCTCACGAATGTTGGTCGTGTTGGTGAGAAGCATGACGAGGCGATCGATGCCGATACCGACGCCACCGGCTGGTGGCATGCCATATTCGAGGGCTTCGAGGAAATCTTGGTCTTTGATTTGCGCTTCTTTGTCTCCCCCGTTTTTGGCTGATTCTTGAGCGGTAAAACGTTCGGCTTGGTCAAGCGGATCGTTCAATTCTGAAAAAGCCTTGGCAATTTCCAAACCGCCAATCACCAATTGAAAAGCATCAACCAAGGCCGGATTGGTGGCATGAATTTTTGTCAGCGGCAGAGCATTTTTGGGATAATCAATAATGAAAGTTGGTTGAATTATTTTCGGCCGGCAAACTTTTTTATAAATATAATCCATCACTGTTTCTCGACTCGCGCCAGTTGGTAAAGTGACACCAAATTGGTTGGCTTTAATCATTAATTCTTTCAAATCAATACTCTCGGGGTTGGTGATCAGGGCTTGGCGTTTCAATAAATCGTAGTAAGTAATAACTTTAAACGGCTCTTTGAAATTAAGAAGTTGGTTGTCATAAGTTAGATGTTTTTCTTTAGTTATTTTCTGAACTAGCTTTTTAATTAAATCTTCGACAAAAACACGTTGTTTGGGCGCATCGCTATAAGCTTCATAAAACTCTAGCATGGTGAACTCGGGATTATGAGTAGCGTCGATTCCCTCGTTGCGGAAACAGCGCGAGATTTCGTAGACGCGCGGGAAGTTGCCGACCAACATTCTTTTTAAATATAATTCGGGAGAAATACGTAGGTAAAGCGGTAAATCTAATGCTTCGTGGTGAGTTTTGAAAGGGATAGCACTGGCCCCACCATAGAGTGGTTGGAGAATTGGGGTTTCCACTTCCAAATAATTGGCTTGATCGAGAGCCGCGCGAAGCGCAGTGATAATCGTTGAACGGGCGAAGAAACGTTGCCGGATCGCTTCATCCATCAAGCTGTCGAGGTAACGCCGGCGAAAACGTTCTTCGACATCTGTCAGCCCATGCCATTTGTCAGGCAAGGGGCGAAGTGTTTTGACCAGGGGCAACCAACTCTCGGCGAAGAGAGTTGGTTCTTGTCGTTTGGTTATCCCGACACTACCGGTGGCGGTGATGAAGTCACCACGGTCGATTGTCTCGACGAATAGGTTGAAATTCTTTTCTCCGATAATCTCTTGTTTGAGCAAAACTTGAAGTTGCCCGGTCCCATCATTAAGATCGAGAAAAGCCAGTGCGCCTTGGTGCCTTACGCCCATCACTCGTCCGGCCACGGTCAGTGGTTTTTGGCGTTTAGTGAGCGTGGCAAAACGTTTAATTAAGTTTCCCAGAGTAATATCGCATTGGGTCTCGATCGGGTAAGGGTTGTAGCCGGCCGCGCGAAGCCTGGCTAATTTTTCAACACGTTCAGCACGAAGCTCGTCTAAAGAAGCCATTTTAAGTAATGCGAATAATCTCGTAAGTTACTTTGCCTTTGGGAGTTAAGACGATCACTTGGTCACCCTTTTTTTTCTTGAGCAGACTTCCGCCGAGTGGCGAGAGATAAGAAATTTTACCAGCGGCGACATCAACCTCTTCGGGGCCGACGATTTGATATTTTGTTTCTTCCCCGTTCGTCTGCTTCTTGACCACCAACGTCGAACCAATCTCGACTTGTGAGGCGTGATGGGTGGCGATGATCTCGGATATTTTAAGAATGTTGTCGAGTTGGTTGATTCGATCTTCAACGTCAGCTTGCTCCTCGCGAGCCGACTGATATTCCGCATTCTCCGACAAGTCACCGAGAGATTTGGCAAACTCGAGACGTTCAGCGATCTCGCGTCGTTTAACCTTCTTTAAATCATCAAGTTCGCGACTTAACTCGGCGTGTTTCTCCTTGCTTAGATAGTGCTTTTCCATTTCCATATTGTGGCTATGATAGCTTTTCTGTTACTAAGCGTCAACTATTGCACTGGCCTAGTGTACAGTTGACAGTCAGAAGGAGCGAGAAAAGACATGA
>CAYIEL010000028.1:0-8649 GCA_964362425.1 uncultured Candidatus Saccharibacteria bacterium
ACATTGCCAGTGCCACCGGTGCCGGAAGAACTGACAGAAACATTATTACCGGCGACGATACTGGTGACACCGCCAGCGGGAGCTGTCGGTGCCGGCCAAGTGGTTCTACAATTGGCGGCGCGTTCGGCGGCGGTACTGCTAGGGCCGATGCACACCTGACCATCACCTTTGACAGAGAAGCGACCAGTATTATTAGTGCCACTATAAAGATTAAGTATGTTATTCGTAGCAGTGTCAGCGACGGTGGAAATAGACGCCCCGCCATAGGTGGTCGCGGAGTTAGTGTTTCTAATCGTCGCAGCCATAGAATTGCTATCACCCACAACAATTAATTTTGAATTGTAGAGTGACAAATCTGAAACACCAATCCCCACCTTACCAGTAACATTTGAGTATTGACCGGTGCCAGAAACTGTCCAAGAGGAAGCGGGAGCACCAACACAACCCCAATTTGCACCATTCCATTTAAGGTATGGATTAGTGAGATCACAGGACGGCACAGTACTCGGGTTGGTACTTTGTAAATCATCGCCACAAGACCAAGCCGTACCACTCCATAGTAATTTCTTGGTTGAGCCATCGCAAATTAGGTCACTAGGCGGCCCGCCTCCTGGATCAATGGGGTTTACCCCCGGGGTACCCAAGACTACTTCGCCGGTTGAATCAGTGGTCAAAAATTGGCCAGCCGAGGCAATTAATGGCAGCTTAAGTATCCCAAGAATTTCTGCTCCACCGTTAACAAGTAAAGGGCCGATTGATAACCCGCCAATCTTAATTTGATTTTTGTCCGACACATTGATTGGCGGGAAACAACCGGGGTCCGGATTCAACCCACTCGTGTCTGTGCAATTTGGCGGAGTATAAAGAGGTGGTTTCCATTCGGGCGGTTCGGCGGCAAAGGCAAAATCGATGCCACCGGGATTGCCACCACCGCCCGTATCTTTGTCAAGACGATACTCGGCCGACCAACCATCGGGCCCGGAAGCATAGTCGATCTTCCACCAGACATACACAAGGCCAGTACCGCCAACTGGAGCATTAGTCGGGCCTTCCAACACGGTGCCGTGAACCCCCGGTGGTTGGGAACCAACAAGAGTCCCTCCAGCCGATTGACGAACATTGACATTGCTTGGGCTTACCGAATTAGTGACCACCTTATTGGAAGGTGGAACAATAGTAAATTTATCGCTCGGCACGGTGCCACTGGGCTCAAAAACCGCCCCGACTAATTTGTCCCTAATCATTGTAATGGTGATAGGATTGGCCGTGGCTGTATCTAGTAAATCCCCCGCCCAGTGAGATAAAACGTAACCAGTGTCTGGTGTAGCCCTAAGAGTGACAACCGTGTTGGGGGCGTAACTGGTTTGGTCTGGATCCTTGGTGATTGCGCCAGTGGTGGCAGGAACAATCGTAGTAGAAAGAGTGTAGGTAATCGGCACGGGGGCGGTTATTTGAATCGGGTTACTGAAAATTGGAGGCGGGGGGGTCGGGTTATTACCTACAAACTGGACCGCCAAACGATAATTCCCAGCCGAAAGAGAGGCCGGGATAGTAATTGATACCTGACCGGGGTCTGAAAGACTCCAATCAGTCTGCCCGATATGATCACAGGGGGTAGAAGGTGTACAAGCAAAACCAAAAGTGTCAACTGAAATAACACCGACATAAGCATACATCAAAGAAACGATACCAGTGGCGGGAGTCCAACTGACGGTGTAAGTTTGTCCAGCGACAAAACTTTCATCGCCGGCCGGGTAAATAAAAGAGGCCGCGGCGACAGAGTGAACTGGGAACAAAAACAAAATCGGGATGATGAAAAGGGCGAGAAGATATTTTTTCATATTTATAAAATTATTCTGATTAATTATTTAATATAACGACTTCATAATTTCGGCTTTTTGCGCGTTGGTTAAGGGCGTCGTGCCGGGCGGGAGCTTGAGGGAATTCAGGATTTTATTCTTCTGCACCGTTGAGAGTGGCTTGGTGCCAGGCGGGAGTTGGAGCGATCTCAAGATCTCGGCTTTCTGCGCCTCCGTCAACGTTTGCCGTCCGGCGCGCTGGTTGATCACCCAATTACCAAGCCAAGCGATAACCAAAACAAAAATAATTACTACGACAAGCACCACGACCGCCGGCCGACGATACTTCCCGACCTCACTTGGGATCGGCGCGCCTACTTCTGATTGAGACATTTCTCCATCCATAATCTTGACGCCCATATTATATCACGGGTTGTTAATTTATTATTTTATGTTAGCATGTTGATAACTTTATGATGGATTTAAAAACACTTAAATCGGCGCTCGAACAATTGGAAGAAGAGCGCGGTATCCCCCAAGATAAAATTCTGGGGGCGATTGAAGATGCGCTCGTGGCGGCTTACAAGAAAGATTACGGTAAGAAAAGCCAAGTTGTGCGCGCCAAGTTTGATCTCAATACCGGGGCTACGGAATTTTATCAGGTGAAATTGGTGGTGGACAAAACGATGTTGGAAGAGGGGGAAAGCAAGGCCTCGCCTTCCTCTGAAGGCAAGGCCTTAAAATTGGAGGAAGGTTCGACCTTGACATCAACGGTCGGCGAGCCGGAAAAAATTCACTTCAACGAAGATCAACACCTGATGCTCGAGGACGCCCAGAAGATTAAACGCGAGGTCAAAGTTGGCGAAGAAATGATTTTCCCGCTTGAAGCCAAAGATGATTACGGTCGAATTGCCGCCCAGACCGCCAAGCAAGTGATTATCCAGCGCATCCGCGAGGCCGAACGTTTCTCGGTTCTCCAAGAATTCTCCGGCCGCGCCGGCGACATTGTGAATGGCAAGGTTCAGAAAATTGAACGGGGGCATGTTTTTGTCGATCTTGGTCGCGTCACCGGCCTACTTCCTTACGAGGAACAAATCCCAAACGAGCACTACGCCCAAGGCGAACGGATCAAATGTTATCTCGTAGCTGTAGAAGACACGCCACGCGGCGTGAACTTGCGCCTATCGCGCGCTCACCCGAAGTTCGTGGAGAAACTCTTTGCCTTGGAAGCGCCGGAGCTGGCGAATGGGGCCGTGGAGATCAAAGCCATCGCCCGCGAGGCCGGTTCGCGGACGAAAATAGCCGTCGCCTCGCGCGAGCGCAACATTGATCCGGTTGGTAGCTGTGTGGGCCAACGTGGTGTCCGTGTGAATACCGTCATCAGTGAGCTCGGCGGAGAAAAAATCGATATTATCGAATGGTCCGAGACGCCGGCGACGATGATTGAGAATGCTCTCTCGCCGGCGGCCATTAAAAATATCGTTTTGAATGAAGAAAATCGCGAGGCGATCGTTGAAGTTCTGCCTGACCAATTCTCGCTGGCGGTCGGCAAGCGCGGGCAAAATGTTCGTTTAGCAGCTAAACTAACCGGTTGGCGGATTGATATTCGGTCGCCAGGGTTGGATGGCAAGGACTCACCTTCCCCTGAAGGAGAGTTCTTGCCATCTGAATCCTTACCTTCCGCGGAAGGTTCAATCTTGGTACAATAAAATTATGAATCTCTGGCACGATCTTAAATCCGGAACTGCCGATCGCTTGACCGTAATTATTGAACTCGCCAAGGGTTCAAAAAATAAAT
Organism: uncultured Candidatus Saccharibacteria bacterium; assembly: GCA_964362425.1. GTDB lineage: Bacteria > Patescibacteriota > Minisyncoccia > Phycocordibacterales > JACOZG01 > JAGVGK01. Next base: position 3,598 of record CAYIEL010000028.1, read on the forward strand.
ATGAGATTGATAAAGAGACCGGCCTCATCGCTCTCGATCGTGTCGCTTACACAACGCAAGACTTCCCTTTCGATTACGGCTTCATCCCGCAAACGCTCTGGGAAGACAACGACCCAGTTGACGTTATCCTGCTAACCACTTATCCACTTGTCCCGGGACTCCTCGTTCACGCTCGACCGGTTGGTTTGCTTAAAATGGTGGACAGCGGCGAGCCAGATGACAAAATTATTGCCGTGCCCATTGATGACCCGCGTTGGGAAGGAGTTAAAGACCTAAACGATATCAACAAACACACCCTGAAAGAAATGGAACATTTCTATTCAACCTATAAAAATCTACAGAATAAGGTGGTAACCGTTTCCGGTTTCGAACCCAAGGCTGAAGCGATCAAGGTTTTCCAACGCGGTTGCGAACTATATCAGCAAAAGTTGCCAAAATAATTTGGCCGTACTAAGATAGGGACAGGTCAGATTACTAAAATTAATAATCATAAAATATTTATGTTGAACACCAAGAAACAAGAGTTAATAGGTCAAATTGTCGCCCTTGGATTAGTGCTAGCCTTCGGACTTCTGCCGATTGTCACCGATGCTCAAGTGCTGGGAGCAGACACCCGTGAAAATGTTAGAACGACTCGAGAAGCAATGGCTAAGGATAAAATTGGACTCTTCGGTGAGAAAGCGATTACTCGCCTCACCGCCGCCCTCAATCGCGCTGATGGTTTGCGCCAACGAGTTGCCCTCCACGCTAGCCAATTCCCGAATCCCAAGTTTGACAAAACGATTGTCGACCAAAAATTAGCCGAAGCGGTCACCGCGATTACCAAAGGCCGAACCGCCGTTGCCACCATCCAGGTTGCTTTAGAAAATGCTTTGACCGAAGGCGGGGTAGCAAAAAATGGTTCTTTCGCTGACGTTCGCATGGTCATCCGCGAAGCAATGGCGTCTATCAGAACCGCCCACCAGAAAGTTGTCGACGCAATAAAGCTGATTAAGGCCGGTTACCCTCCAGTTAAACTAGCACCGGAAGCAACCACCACCACTCCTTAATTAATCTTGGGGCTCGAAACTAATTTATTTTATTACCAAAACTTAAATAAAAAACAATCATGAACGGAGACACATCAATGAACAACTTCCCGATCGCCGACAAACCCTCAAGGGGTCCATTGCTCGGAACGATTATTATTGTCCTCATTATCATTATTGGCGGCATTTACATTATGGCTTCCCGCAAAGACACGCCCACCGTCCCGCCAACTGACCAACCTGACACCACAACCGGCACGACTCCAATTGACCAGACGAGTGCCACTCCGACAAGTGTCGCCCCAAATGCCGACACGCAAGCGGCCGCTCTTGCTGGTCTTGACGCGGTCCAAGGTGATTTGACTGCCATTGAAACAGATTTGAAGAGTTTGGAAACAGAAATTAAATAGGTGATCGAAATAAAGAAACTACCGAATTCGACGATTGAGATCCGTGGCGAAATTGCCACGGATCTCTTCGAGTCTTGCCGCGCCGAGGCCCTTACGGCCCTCGGCCAAGAAATCAAACTTCCCGGTTTCCGCCCCGGGCACATCCCAAATGAAGTGCTGACGCGCGAGATTGGTGAAGAAACTGTTCTCCGGCGAATGGCCGAGCTGGCTCTGAATCGACACTACCCGAAATTATTAGCTGAAAATAAGATTGACGCACTCGGCCGACCCAGCATTAGTATTACTAAAATCGCCTCGGGGAATCCCCTCGGCTTCACCATCACCACAGCGGTTCACCCGGAAATTATTCTGCCTGATTATCGAGAATTGGCGCGCGAGGCTTTAACTGATGTCAAGGTCGAACCTTCCGCGGAAGGTTCGACGTTGAAATCGACGACTGTCACCGACAAAGAAGTCACAGCGGTGATAAAAGATCTGGAAAAAATGCCGGAGAAGGAGCGCCCCAACTTGTCAGAAGCCGACCTCCGAACGAAAATTGCGACGGGGTTGAAACAAGAAAAAGAAATGAAAGCCCGAGACAAACGTCGGTTTGGAGTAATTGAAAAAATTATTCAAGCCACACCAATTGAACTCCCGCCGATTCTCATTGAGTCAGAGCTGGAAACTATGATTGCCGAAATGAAACATGAAGTGGGTCGAATGGGCTTACCTTTCGATAAATATCTCGAGCATTTGAAAAAGACGGAAGCGGATCTGAAAAAAGAATGGCAAACTCAAGCCGAGCACCGCGTGAAAACCGGTTTGATTCTCGCCGCCATTGCCCAAGCCGAGAAGATTGAGGTGCCAAAAGAAGAACTGGAAAAAGAATTGGGGCATTTGCTTGAACACCACCCGAAGGCCGACCCTGATCGCGCTCGCGCCTATCTGGCCGGCCTAATCACCAACGAACTCGTTTTTAAATTACTGGAATCAACGGCTGACAAAACTGAGACGAAATAAAAAGATCCCCTGCGCGAGCAAGGGATCAGTGACTTCGGGAACGACTACCGAGCGATCAGCGTGACCACGCCGATTTTGGCATTTTTAAACAACTTAGGATCCTTCTCGACCTCATTGAGAGGCATGGCGGTCAGGCCACGAGGATGGTGATTGCCAACCAACCAACGATCGGCAAAAGTTTTCGGCGGACTTTTATGATAGTGTTTCTCCGCCAACGGTCTTAATTCCTCTCTTGGATCTGCGCAGGCAATACTGATAAGGGCCTGCGAGACAGTATCCATTTCAGCCCAACGTTCACGGGGTAGAGCTTCAGCTAGCATGCTGGCAATCTCACGGTCAGAAACCTGGTCAAATCGGCTAATTGAGAGGTCGACAAGCCAGTAGCCAGAACGTGATTGGGGCGAGAAAAATGGTTGGCCTCGTTTCGTAATCCAACCCCGTGAAGCTTCGGTAAAACGGGGGCTAGATATTCGGTTTGACCCCTGTTGATCAAGTTGGCGAGTAATCGGCAAGTTGAATAGATACACCAAACGAATAACTCGACCCGATTCGTTCAACCTTGCGACTGTCTGCAAGAGCCCCATGCTATAAGGCACACAACCAGGATCAAGCGCCTGGCACAACCAAACATTAGAAGCTTGTGCATAACTCACAACACAATCTTTGCCGAGAATTTCTTCCGCTTCGGCTAACGAAACTGTCTGGCCATACCCAAGAGGGTTACCCAGAAATCCCTCCAGACGCCCTCGAGTTACACCAGTTTGCTCCGGTCGGTTTCCGGCCGCCGTCAAACGTTCCATTTGCTCAAGAGTGATCGGCCCAGATTCTTCGCCCACTGGTAACACCAAACGTTGGCGCCGATGAAAAATGTTCATGATTTTACCCCCTTTCTTTCAGAATACAGCCACAAACTAATCAAAGAACAAACGATCTTTCCCCTACCAGACTATTTGACATAATCGAATCCGTCAAGTAGCCTAGACATATTATGCTTATACCAACAGTCATTGAGAAATCCCCTTTCGGCGAACGAGCTTATGATATTTATTCTCGTTTGCTTAAAGATCGGATCATTTTTTTAGGCGGTGCTATTGACGACAATCTAGCCAATATCATTATTGCCCAACTTTTATTCCTAGAATCAGAAGGACCGAAAAAGGATATCACGCTCTACATCAATTCGCCGGGCGGGCTAGTGACCGCGACAATGGCGATCCTCGATACGATGAATTATGTGAAATCCGATGTCTCGACAATCTGTGTCGGACAAGCCGCCTCCGGCGGCGCCATCATTCTCTCGGCCGGGGCGAAGGGCAAACGTTTCGCGCTTCCCAACGCCGAAATTATGATTCACCAACCCCTCGGCGGGACGGAAGGGCAGGCCTCGGACATTGCCATCACGGCCAAACAAATTCTTAAAATTAAAGATAAACTCAACAAGCTTCTCGCCAAGCACACTGGCCAGAGTGTCGCTCAAGTCGAGAAAGATTCTGATCGCAATTACTTCATGTCCGCTGACGAAGCCGTGAAATACGGACTGGTTGATAGCATCGTCAAACCGAAGGCATGAGTAATTGCGGGGAGCATTGCTTCCCAAACATACGGGGTAATTGCACGCCATCAAAAACTGTGATAGTTCTAAAGATAGAAATTGATCCCCGACAAACAAACTAAAAAGGAGAGAATGGATGTACAAAAAAGAGAATTTGGTAGTTCTGATGTATGCGAGCAATACTTGCTACACTAATGTCGTTTTGCCTGACAATCCTTCGGTTAAAGAGGCTAAAACAATCATTGACGCCGACGCTGGCACTTTCACCGCGCCCGATCCACACGCTTACGGCTCCGTAGGCACTTACCAAATTGGGGGGAACCCCCGTCGATGTCCATTGGGTAGCCGTTGGGGGACAATCGGCGTGTATGATCGTACCAACCTAGGACACTTAAACAACATGGTTCATGCGGCCAATTCAGCCACAGAGGATCAGGGTTGTATTGAAGATTGACCAGAACTGAATGTCCCCTAGCCGTCCCGAGTTGAATCCCGGGACGGTTTTTATATACAAAAACTAAAACTTTACAATCTCCGCCTAGTTTGATAACATTAAACAATGAAGTTGCCCAAAAATTATTTATTTACTGTTAATATCGAGCGAGGTGAAGATAATCACTTCGTGGTTTCGGTGCCAGCTCTACCCGGCTGTTTCAGCCAAGGCGATACTTACGAAGAGGCCGTAGCCATGGCCGAGGATGCGATTCGTGGCTATTTGCAATTGGCGGTAGAAAAGGGTGAGACTATCCCGAGTGAGAAAAATCCTTTAACGAAAGTAGTGTTGTCAGTACCTTTTCCATCTCTAGCCATGGCATGAGCCGTCTACCAAATGTTACACCGAGGCAAATGATTAATGCCTTGCACCGAGCTGGCTTTCAAGACGAACGTCAAATCGGAAGCCATTTTTATTTATTTCACCCAACCAAAAATCTCCGTACCGGCGTGCCAATGCACCCGGGCGACCTTGATCGAAGTTTGATGAAAAGAATTCTCAAACAAGCCGATTTAACGGTTTAATGGAACTTTCTAGTTGCTGTTTTAATCTTTTCCCATGAGAATCTCC
>CAYIEL010000029.1:0-8605 GCA_964362425.1 uncultured Candidatus Saccharibacteria bacterium
GCGAACTGCTGAAGTTGCTGCAACAACTCTTGGTTCTGCTTTTGGCGGGGGGAGGTAAATGAAAATGTCAAAATATGCAACAATTTTAGCTTTAACTACGGCCTTAATTTCCGGCACGGCAAACTTTGTCAATAAATTTGCCGTTTCGAGTTTCAGCAATCCGGTTCTATTTACCACTATTAAAAATAGTTTGGTCGCCGTCTTTATTTTGGGAATTTTTATCGCATTCAAACGTTGGTCGGAAATAAAAAGTCTTACCGCTAAACAGTGGCGACAATTGGTCTTGGTTGGAATAATTGGCGGGGCTCTCCCCTTCGCTTTATTTTTTACCGGCTTGGCTCAAACTAGTGCTATCAACGGTGCCTTGATTCATAAAACTCTTTTTTTGTTCGTCGCTCTTTTGGCCATCCCCTTTCTCAAAGAACGGATGACTTGGCCGCAATGGATTGGAATTGGTATTATTTTCGCGGCTAATTTGTTTGTGGGAGGATTTACCGGATTCAAATTTAACGCCGGTGAACTAATGATTCTGGCCGCGACTATTCTCTGGGCAGTTGAAAATATTATTGCGAAAAAGATTTTAACCAATATTTCCAGCTTAACCGTGGCCGGCGCCCGAATGATTTTCGGTTCAGTTTTGCTTATCGGTTACATTATTTTAACGAATGGTTTTGGAGAAATGGCCAAACTCTCAGGCACAAAGTGGGTTTGGGTTATTCTTACCGCTTCTCTGCTCGTCGGTTATGTCCTTACTTGGTACACCGCGCTCAAACACGCGCCGGCTACTTATGTGGCCACCCTTCTCGTTCCCGCGACACTGGTGACAAACGTTCTGTCGGCTCTTTTTATTACCCACGCTTTTTCAGTTAGTGATTTGATTATGGCCATTTTCTACGTCGGTGGTCTAACTTTGATAATTTGGTTTGCCAAACAATCAAAAATAAAAAGCGCCATCCAGCTCGAGCCGACAGCGCTTTAATCTTTCGACAGATCACTTTTTTCAATCACCACACTGCGATGAATGTAACATTCATCACTGCTTTTCAGGATAAGATTGTAGGCATTAACCACTCGAATCTTTTCTCCACGGCAGTCAACCACGACAACCTGATCGCGCAAAACACGATCAAAGACCGCCAACCGCACTTCGCAATCGCCATTGTGCCCGTGATGGCAGTGCCAGTACTCGGCCACAATTTCCCGCGTCCAAATTCGGTCGCCGGCTCCCAACCCTTCTGCCAGTTTCTTCAACGAACTGAAAGCTAGCGGGAAACAGCGCTCGAGCAAGCTAGTCTCCGGTTCACCGTCACTATCGATCAGCACCTGAAGTGCTTCAAAATCATCAACCGTAATTTGGCCTTGGAGCTTACGAGTTTCTGCACAGGGCCAAGCATAGCGGAGAAAAAGCTTTCCCCCGCTTAGTTCTTCGCTAAACATAACCTTTCTTCTTTCTTTGTCAAAGACAAGCAAAAACCAAAAGATCAAAACATCTCTAACCAACTTTTATCCTACCATAAAATCTAAATTTCGCAACTAAGTCCAATTAACCTTCAAGAAGTGCGAACCGCAACTCATGCACGGATCATAAGCGCGGATTAATTTCTCAATCTCAAAAGCGATTTTTTCTTTATCCGGTTCTTCGCCGATGGTTTTTTCATCAATCATTTTTTGCACCAGTTTACCGATGTCGCGTTCGATATTAATTTGGTTCTGGCCGGTCGGCACAACGACTTCACCCTCAACCACCTTGCCATCAGCGCCAAGGACAATCTTGTGATAGAGCGTGCCACGTGGCGCTTCCACCACACCAATGCCGACAGATTCTTTTACTTCCGCTTTAATGATCGGTTCCGGTGTGAAAGTATTATTCGATAGAATATCAATTGCTTCATCCACCGAATGAAGAATCTCCACCGCTTGCGCGACATTGTTTAAATAAATATCAGTTGACGGGAAAAGGGCCAGCACTTCCGGCAAAGACGCTTTAGTCTTCGGGTGTAATTTATCTTTGGCCAAATTGAGGCGAGCTAGAGCGCCAACCATATAACCTTCGCCTTCGTAAGTGTAGGCCGAGGCTTGCGAGTAAGGCAAAATGACGTGTTCTAAATGATTGCGGAATTCGCTCTCGCCATAAACCTCGCCAGCGCTAGTCATAATTTTACCTTCGAGATAACCGAAGCTACCATCCGGAACGAGAGCCATATATTTCGTTTTGGTATCAAAACGGAAAGGCGCGTTTTTAAAAACCTCAACCAAGCGGAGCACCGCCGGCCGGATAGCGACCAGCTTTTTTATCGCGTCCGCAATGCCGGCCGGCTCGGGGAATTTGAGGTAACCACCGATCACCGGCGAAGTAGCGTGAACGCTTCGGCCGGCAATTAATGTCGCCAAAAAATTGCCGGCCGATTTCGTGTCAAAACCATCATGAAGTAACTGGTGTTCAATTGAATCGTTTTCGTCCAAATCGAGGAAGGCATCTTTACCAAAAATATCCGGCATTGAGAATAAATACAAGTGCAAAGCGTGATCGCGGATAATCAAGCCGTGCATGGTTAACGCGCGAAGAAGTTTTGTTTGGGGCGATGGCCCAATCCCCAACGCCTTCTCGCAAGCCTCGATGCTAGCCATGATGTGAGCGTTCGAGCAAGTGCCACAAATCCGCGCCAAGTGTGCCGGAATGGCCGCCAACGCCTTACCACGCAGAGCTTCGGTGAAAAATCGTTTGTACTCGGTCAAGGCGAAGTGAACATCTTTGACCAGACCGTTTTCAACTTTCAAAGTGAGGGCGGCACTGCCCTCCACCTTGGTAATGTGTTCCATTGATAAGTCAAAAGTGTGCATGGTGATTTAATTAGTTGATCGTCAGGGTGGGGCGCAATTCAGCGACCAAAGCATTAACTTTTTCTAAAAAGCTTTCGGGGGTAATCGGGCAACCGGTAATTTCCACATCCACCTTCACAACGTCGGCCACTTTCTTAACCGAAGGCAAAGCTTCGAAACGAGTGAGTAAAAAATCGATGCTCTCCTTCTGCTCCGGAGTGAAGTAATTACGTTGGCCGGCCGGTAAGCCAACCACCGCGCACGAGCCGACCGCCACTAACTTCTTCGTTTTATCTCTAATCTCTTTTACCTTCGCCTCATGCTCTGGACTGGCCAACGCGCCTTCGATGAAAGCAATATCAAGTTCATCTAAAATATTTTTCGATTTCAAAGCGCGAAAGTGCCGAAAATCGAAAAGTTTTTTCCAGTCTTGCCAGTGGTCATTCATCACTTCTGTCACCACAATTAAATTATCCTCGCAACAGGAGAAAGTGAACCAGCCGATTCTTATTTTTTTCGGGACTACGATTTCGGGCATTTTTCTAGTCCCAACATTGTAGCACAAAAACTAGGATGCTATAATTCCCTGATGACTAACGTTTTTACTATTGGCATCGGCGGCGCAGCCGGCGATGGGACAGGCGAAGCGGGTTACACGCTCGGCGGGCTCTTGGCCGAATTGGGTTATGAAGTCTTCGTTTCTCTAGCTAACCCGTCGCTGATTCGTGGCGGGCACAATTATACCCGAGTATCTTTTAGTCGCGACAAGGTTTGGTGTGATCATACTAAATTGGACGTTTTGATCGCCCTGAACGAGAAATCAGTGACGCTTCATAAAAGCGAATTGAATCAAGACGCCATCGTCTTGGCTGATAGTTTCGAGTTGACTGACTTAGTCGAGCTTGGCGACCAAGCCATAGTCTTGCCAATAACTTCTTCAGCCAAAGAAGTTAAGGCGCCTATGGTCGCCCGTAACTCGGTGGCCATCGGAGCGTTGTGTGCTTATTTCGGTCTCGACTTCGACATCATGCAGAGAATTTTGCAGAATGTTTTTAAAGACAAAAAACCGGAAATAAATATCAAATTAGCTAATATCGGTTTCGAATTTTTCAAAAAGCTTGGTCGCACTCACCCGAAGAAGCTCGGACCGGATCAAAGTGAGAAAGAATTAAAAGAATTGATCGATGGCAACACCGCTTTCGCTCGCGGCCTTCTGGCCGCCGGTCTTAATTTCTATGTCGCCTACCCGATGACACCGTCGTCTTCAATTCTTCACTACTTAGCCGGTCAGCAAAAGAATTATCCCGAGCTGAAAGTGATTCAACCGGAAAATGAGTTGGCAGCGATCAATATGGCTCTCGGTATGTCTTACGCCGGCAAACGCGTCGCCATCGGCTCGGCGACCGGTGGCTTCACCTTGATGCTCGAGGCCTTCAGCTTTGCCGGTGGGGCCGAGTTGCCGTTGGTCGTCGCTGTCTCGCAACGGCAAGCGCCGGCCACCGGCGCGCCGACTTTTTCCAGTCAAACTGATTTGCAAATGGTCATCCACGCCGGTCACGGTGAATTCCCGCGAGTGATTATCGCGCCCGGCGACGCAACAGAAGCTTACCTCGCCGGCGCGAACGCCCTTAATCTCGCTTGGAAGTATCAACTGCCGGCGGTTGTTCTTATGGATAAAATTGTCTCCGAACATCCGGCGACGAATTTAATTCCAACCGATAAAATAGAAATCGAGACGGGAAAACTTGCCACCGAGACCGGCGAGAGTTACGGCCGTTACGAAATTACCGCCGACGGAATTTCGCCACTCGCCTTCCCGGGCACGCCGAAAACAGTAGTGAAAGTTACCAGTTACGAGCACGACGAAGCTGGCATCACAACCGAAGAACCGACCGAGATTAAAGCAATGATCGAGAAACGTTTTACCAAAGCCGAGACACTGGCCGGTGAATTGGAACACCAAGAAACTATCAAAATTTACGGCGACAAGCAGGCCGACGCGGTGATCGTCTTCTGGGGTTCGACCAAGGGGCCGGTTTTGGAAGCCGTTAAATATCTGAAGCGACCGGCCAAACTCGTACAAATTGTCTGGGTTGAGCCGTTCGACGTCAAGCGAGTTTTCGCCGCCTTGACCAGCGCTAAGAAAATCATCAACGTCGAATGCAACCACAATGCCCAGATGGCCGCGCTGATCCGCGAGAAAACCGGTCTTGAGGTGAGCGCCAACATTTTGAAATATGATTCACGACCGTTCGATCCGCTGGAACTAGCTGATAAAATTAATGAACTTAATCATGGCTAATTTATCCACAACGGCAAAAATAACTTGGTGTCCGGGTTGTCCTAATTCGGCAATTCTGGTTGCCTTCCGCCAAACAATTGAAGAATTGGTTAAGGCCGGCGAAATTAAATTAGAAAATGTCGTTGTCTGCGCCGGTATTGGTTGCCATGGAAAAATTACTGACTACGTGAATTTAAACAGCTTCACCTCGCTTCACGGCCGAGCTCTGCCGGCCATGACCGGCATGAAGTGCGCCAATCGAAAATTAATGGTTGTTGGCTTCTCCGGCGATGGTGATTCTTTCGCCGAAGGGATCGGCCATCTCGTTCACGCCGCCCGACGCAATTCAGATATCAAAGTTTTTATCCACGTTAATCAAGTTTTTGCTTTGACCACCGGCCAAGCGACACCCTTGAGTCCGAAGGGTTACAAGAGCAAATCAACACCGTTTGGCAGTATTGAGGAACCGTTCACCCCTTTACCAATGCTCCTCGAATCCGGTGCCACTTTCTTGGCTCGTAGTTACGCCAATGATATCGCCAACACAAAAAAAATAATGCTCGAAGCAATCAGGCATAAAGGTTTCGCCTTCGTCGAGATAATCCAACCGTGCATCACCTTCTTCGACACGCGCGATTATTTCAAAGATCGACTTGAGGCGGTCCCCGATAACTTTCCCGCTCAAGATATAAACGCGGCCCGCGAATTTCTCTCGAAAGCAACGACCAAAACACCCGTGGGTATTTTTTACAATGTCGTCAAACCAACTTACGAAGACGAATTATGGGCTTAGAAAACTTTTTCAACCCTCGTTCAATCGCGGTTATCGGCGCCTCAAATAATAGAAACAAGGTTGGTTTCGCCCTCTTAACTAATCTGCTCAAGAGTGGTCAACGGACAATTTATCCGGTCAACATTAACAATCAAGAATTAGCCGGCCTGAAGTCTTACCCGTCGGTCACAGCCATACCGGGCGAAGTTGATTTAGCCGTGATCGCTATTCGCGCCGATTTCGTCCCGCAAATCTTGGCCGAGTGTGGTGCGAAGAAAATCACTTCGGCGATTATTATTTCTTCCGGTTTTAAAGAAATGGGCGAGGCCGGGAAAGTATTGGAAAATCAAGTCACGGCGACCGCTCGCGAGTACGGCATTGCTCTCTTGGGTCCCAATTGCCTCGGGGTAATTGATTCACAAACTGACTTCAACGCTTCCTTCGCCGCCCAGATGCCCCCGGCCGGCCACATCGCCTTCCTCTCGCAATCCGGCGCCTTGGGCACAGCACTTCTCGATTTGGCAATTGCCCAAAATATCGGGTTCTCAAAATTCATTAGTTTAGGCAATGAAGCCCAACTGACCGAAATCGAATTCTTGGAATATTTGGCGCAAGACAAAAGCACGGAAGCGATTCTGATTTATCTTGAGAAATTATCCAACGGTCCGGAATTTATCCGTCTCTGCGCCGAAATTACCAAGACCAAACCAATTGTTGTCCTCCGCGCCGGTCGTTCTGCCCGCGGTTCGAAAGCCGCCATGTCGCACACCGGTTCGCTCGCGCCGGCCGAGTCTGTCTTCATGGCCGCTTGTCGGCAAACTGGCGTGATTGCCGTTGAATCGATTCGAGAATTCTTCAATTTAGCCAAACTCTTCCAACTTGGCATCAAAGCACCACTCCAGAGGCTAGCGATTGTCACCAATGGCGGCGGACCGTCAGTCGTCACCGCCGACTTAATCGACTTGTCGCATTCGCTCTCGCTCGTTGACTTCCCGGAAGCGACAAAAGATGCTTTGCGAAAAGTCTTACCGCCAATGGCCGCGGTGGGTAATCCGGTTGATATTATCGGTGATGCCTTAGCTTCACGTTATGCTGACACCCTGAAAATTGTTTGCGCCGAAAAAGAGATTGACGGAATTATTCTTATTCTCACACCGCAAATGATGACCGAAGTGGAAGCTACCGCCAAGTTAGTGGCCGAGTTTAGAAATCAGAAACCGATCCTTCCAATCTTCATCGGTGGACCGACGGTGGAAGCTGGCCTTGCCTATTTCAAACAAAATAATTTAGTTAATTTCACTTTTCCCAAAGATGCGGTCGAAGCCCTCGATGATCTGGCTCGCCGTGCCCAAAAACAAGAAAAAATAATTGAATCCAGCCATGCGCCAGTTTCTGTATCTACACCATCTCTAAAAATGCTAAGTTTCGTTGATATGTCTAAAATTCTAGAAAGTGCCGAAATTAATTTGATCGGCACTTTGATTAAAGAGAAAAAAGAACTAGCCGAAATTCTGTCGAGATTGGGTACCGGCCCGTGGGTCATGAAAATTATCTCACCGGAGGTCGTTCATAAAACCGATTCTGGCGCCGTGAAATTGAATTTAAATAATCTGGAAGAAACCGAAAAAGCTTGGGATGAAATTATCGCCAAGAATCCAACCGATCAATTCGAGGGGATGCTCGTCCAACCAATGGCTTCGGGTAAAGAAGTGATTATCGGCATGAAGCGCGATCCAAGTTTCGGGCCGACAATTCTTTTTGGCTTGGGCGGAATTTTCATCGAAGCGCTCAAGGATACAAGTCTCCGCATCGCACCGGTGACAAAAAAAATGGCACTGGAGATGATTCAAGAAATTAAGGGCGCCAAAATTCTCGCCGGCTTGCGGGGAGAAAAATCGGTTGATCTGGAAACACTAGCTGATTTAATAACTAAAGTTTCCAAACTCGCGATTAACCATCCGGAAATTAAAGAAATCGATCTTAATCCCGTAATGATCACCCTCGAAACCGCCACCGTGGTCGACGTCCGAATAATGGTGTAAATAAAGGATATTTTGTCACCTCTCAAATACTTGACAACTGGTAGCGCTTTGTGCTAGGCTAGTGGCAGTCAATCGTGTAGCGGTAGTGTTACCGCTTTGACAATTAAGCAAACAATTTTTCAGAGGAGAATGTCATGGAAACTGCTACGGGTTTTACTGTAGGTTATCTTGTGTTCGCGGTCCTTATCACGGGTGTCGGAATGGGAATCATCGGATTCATAATTGGGAACAGGCTCGTTAGAGGTTATGCAACTGGTTCCATGGACATCCGTCTCAACGACATTTACGAGGTTGTCGTTCCGCCAACGGCAACCGGTGATGGAAAAGGAACGATGTTTGCTATCCTCAAAGAACAGGACGGCCCGCTACGTTTCTTTATTTTCAGTGGGCAAGTGGAAAACGGAAAATTCCTGAAAGCAGTCAGAAGTGAGACAGGGATAGGAGAAATAAAACTTGTCTCTCTGAAAGCTTAACTCCGGTTTTCTGTAACATCTAACTGAAACCCGCATCGTCGCAAGATTGTGCGGGTTTTTCATTGCCAAAAAAATTATTTGTCCCTACTTACAAAACTCACGATCGTATTTTTATTAAGTACGATAAGTGATAAGTAAAGCGTGGGGTGTAAAATTGAAAGGTCGCGGTATTCCCGTATTAATTCTGTTGATTTCTTCCATTGCAAGTGATTGTTTG
>CAYIEL010000030.1:0-934 GCA_964362425.1 uncultured Candidatus Saccharibacteria bacterium
AAACTATTCATCTTGGCGCGGGTGGCCGGACCGAAGTAACCGGTCGGGGCGCTTAAGCCGTTCGGAGTTAAAATATCAGCGCGATACTTTTCTTGAAATCGGGAAACATCGGCGGCTGTAACCTCGTCATAGACGTTTTCGTTTCTCCTATCCCCGTTTCTTTCTCCGGCAACAATCAGACCCGATCTCATTAAAGCTCCGTTGAGATAACTAACTTCATCATCATTCTTCCCCACCCCCAAATTCTGATTGAAGGTGTGACACCAAGCGGTCCCGCCACCACCCGTTTGCCCCTGGAGTAACCGGATTTGCTCCATCAATCTGGCAATTTGCGCTTGGAGATCAGAAATCTGATCAGCTTTGACCGTAAAAGGTGTAATCACGAAAGCTAACGCGATAAGTCCGACAACCAAAAATTTACTTATTTTCATATTTTTTTTTGGATTAATTATTAATTTGATTGATAATTAAAGCTAACGCAGCTAAAGAAGCTACAAGCTATTCCCTACCTATATCCTACCACAAGCAAAAAAAAGAAACAAACAACTTATGCACAGTTCCCAAGGGCGGGGCTTGTACTGGTACAAGCCCCGCCCTTGTATCAGTCAAGGGGTCCGTTTTGTGTAAAAATCCGATCATCGTCTTCTTAAGAAGAGCAAACTGGGTATCACTTAATTTACCTAGACGCCGGATCAACCTTTTAGTGCTTAACACTCGAAGTTGCGAAAGAACTACAGTGTGAGAGAGAACACCGCCAAACCTCTTGCGGGCGAAACAAGAGCGAGCGGTTTTGATTATTAATTTCTGATTTAAGTTTGTGCCACATTGCGAAATCTCGGTGCATTTAGGTTGAATTATGCCAGTGGCCGATTGGCGATAGAGAAAATATTAGTTATAGTAAGCAAAGGGATGCGTAGCTCAATTGGTTAGAGCA
>CAYIEL010000030.1:944-8560 GCA_964362425.1 uncultured Candidatus Saccharibacteria bacterium
ACCGAGCTTATACCTCGGCGGTTCCTGGTTCGAGTCCAGGCGCATCCATTTTTTTCTCAGAAACTACTTTGGCCAACAATTCTTTCGGCTTGATGCCGTGCAAGATCAGGAGTTTCTCGAAGCCCTCGCGCTCGAGTGTCTCCACTTTAATTAATTCTTCCGACAGACCATCAAGCGCCGCGCGATGCGCGGTGAGCGTTACTTTCGCCCGCTCGAGCGCGGCGCGCATAATCTCCGACACTTCGCGATCAATCGCCGCCGAGACTTCTTCGGACGAATACTTCTCGGAGACGGTGCCGTAACCGCTCCAGAGCCGTTGGGTCGCGCCGTCGAAAGCGATCGGCCCGAGTTTATCGCTCATCCCATACTTCGTCACCATGTTGCGCGCCACGGCCGTCGCCATGCCAATATCGCTCGAAGCGCCGGTGGTAATGTCACCAAAAATAATCATCTCGGCGGCGTAGCCGCCAAGCGAGACAGCGATGTCGTCGAGAAATTCTTTGCGCGATTCCAATTTCCGGTCTTCGAGCGGAAGTTTAAGCGTGTAGCCAGCGGCGTGACCGCGTGAAATAATCGAAACTTTGTGCACCGGATCGGCGTGAGGCAGAACCGAGGCGACAAGCGCGTGACCAATCTCGTGATAAGCCGTGATTCGTTTTTCTTTATCAGACAAAATGTGACTGCGCCGTTCGGGGCCCAGCATCACCTTCTCGACTGAACGGATAAGATCATACTGGCTAATACTTTTCCGATTCTCGCGAGCGGCCAAGATCGCGCCTTCATTCATAATGTTCGCCAGATCAGCACCAGAGAACCCGGGCGTGCGCTCGGCAATCGTTCGGAGATTCACATCTTCGGCAAATGGTTTCTGCCGCGCATAAATCTGTAGAATCTCTTCACGATCGCGGAGATCGGGCTTATCAAGCACCACGCGCCGATCGAAACGTCCGGGTCGGAGCAAGGCCGGATCGAGCACGTCCGGCCGATTGGTGGCCGCCATCACAATTAATTTCTCGGTTGGCTCGAAGCCGTCCATCTCGACCAGAATCTGATTTAGAGTTTGCTCGCGTTCATCGTTGCCACCACCCAAACCCGAACCACGATGACGGCCGATAGCGTCAATCTCATCAATGAAGACAATCGCCGGAGCCGCCTTCTTAGCCAGTTTGAAAAGATCGCGAACCCGTGACGCACCAACGCCGACAAACATTTCCACGAATTCTGAACCGGAGAGATGGAAGAAGGGCACTTCGGCTTCACCGGCCACGGCCCGCGCGAGTAAAGTCTTCCCTGTCCCGGGCGGACCCATGAGCAAAACGCCTTTAGGAATCTTGGCGCCGATGTCGAGAAACTTTTTTGGGCTTTTCAAAAAATCGACAATCTCCAGTAATTCTTCTTTGGCTTCGCGGACACCAGCCACATCTTTGAACGTGATCCGTTGTTTGGTATTGGCCGGATCGATAATCCGCGCCCGCGACTGGCCGAAAGTAAAAGCTTGCATGCTCGCCCCGCGCACCTGCCGCGAAATCATCCAAAAAAGAAAAATCACAAACAGGACCGGTAAGAGAATCGGCAAAAGATTAATAAGCCAAAAACTGAAACCGCTCCCCGACTTCATCGTCACCGCCACACGATTCAAATCTGTCGGCGAAATACCGTAAACCGCGAGCGTTTGGGTCAGCGACGTTTCCACTTCTTTTTGCGACCGCTTAATCTCATTCGGTTGGTAAGTAATTTCAAGTTGATCACCTTGCACCGCAATGGCCGTCACCTTCCCAGCGGTGATATCTTGGGCAAGTTGGGAAAGCGAAATCTCGGGAATCACTCGCGCGTCTTGCGTCGTAATCGTGTAGAGACCAACGAGCACGAGCAAAATAAGCAAAGTGCCGATAATCTGTCGGCTAAACTGCTTCCAAATTTCCCCCCGTTTTTCTGGCTTAGGTTTAGATTTTTTGGGCATAAAATAGCTTGAACGGGCTGATTATACAAGATAGAATGAATTATGCCAACCTTTGTTGAGAATCGACAAGCGCGCTTCCGCCACGAGATCACCGAGACCATCGAAGCCGGTCTCGAACTCCTTGGCCATGAAGTGAAAGCGATTAAAGCCGGCCGAGCCAATCTCGCCGGCAGTTATATTATTGTGCGCGGTGGCGAAGCCTTTCTCTCCGGCGCGACCATCTCGCCGTATCAGCCGGCCAATTTACCTGACGGTTATGATCCAGCGCGCCTCCGGCGGGTGCTCCTTACTAAACACGAGATCGCCACACTCGCGAATATCGAAACGAAGAAAGGATTGACAATTATTCCCCTTCAGATGTATAGTAAAGGCCGATCAATCAAGCTGAAAATTGGTATCGCCCGCGGGCGGAAGGGCCACGACAAACGCGAGCACATCAAGCGCCGCGAGGTTGATCGAGAGATTAGGAGGACTTTGAAAAATGAAGTAAATTAGCCCCTCGACAAGCTCGGGGCAAAATTTGCTTCACAAATTTTGGGGATGATCGGCATAGACATGGAATGATCCGGTGACTGTGCGCGCCGAGTTTGCTAGAACCTCGCAAAACTTCCAGCATCTGAATAAGTGCCAACTTATTCTCTAAAGCGAAGAACGCCTTCGCGGCGAACTTCGCTCCAGTTTTCGCTTTAGCTTAAGCTGGCGTCTGCCCTTCGGACTTCCGATAAGAAGTGGCGGGTGTCATAACCTTTCGGGATAGGTCATTATCTGCCTCAATAACTGACCGAAATAAAGTGGGGCTGGGTGAATAATGATTTCGTCGGCTCTCGACATTATTCACTAAGAGGCATCGGGAAACGATGCTCGAAGCCGTCTACGCGCGTAGACGCACCACCTAATCTTCCCTGCACGCGGGTTCGATTCCCGCCATCTCCATTCGACTCGTTCGCTGATAGGCGAACTCGCTCATGGCAAGCCACTCGTAATATTTATTGCGGGTGGTTTTGTTTTAAAAAAACGAGGCGAATGCCCCGAGCTTGTCGAAGGGCTACTTGTCTCGAATTATAATTGAGAGATAATGATATTCATGACCTTTGTTTACATGATTAAAAACTCAGCTAATAAACTTTATGTTGGCATTAGCGAAAGCCCATCCGAGCGAGTCATTTATCACAATGCAAAGCAAGGTGCTAAATTCACAAAATATTTGCCCGACTTCAAAATTGTTTTCCTTGAAAATTATTTAACTCTAGCCGAAGCTAGAAAGCGCGAGATTCAAATCAAAAAATGGCGACGGGAAAAGAAAGAAAATTTAATTGAGAAATACCAAAAAGGATTGGGGACAAAAATTAATTTAGCAATTAGTGATTTATACTGAGCTTGTCGAAGCATTTATGCTGAGTGTATCGAAGTACCGATCCCCCTATCAATTAGAGCAAGTGCCTTTATTATTCACTTCCACCGCACCAACGCCAACTTCCGTATCAGTTCCTTGAGGCCCCCCAACAGTTAATTCAACGGTGTATGTCCCCTCTTTAGTGAAAACATGGATTGGATTTTGTTGGGCACTATCACGGTCGGTGTTCGTCAAATCAAAATCCCAACTCCAAGCCACCGGGCTACCTAACGATCTGTCCGTAAAACGAACAGTCAGAGGAGCAGGCCCACACTTGGGGGACGCATCGAACCGGGTGACTAGAGGAATGTGATTCTCCATGGTATAGATCACCGGGCTTTCCTCCCCCGAATTGTTTACCGACACAACTGCGTAACGCCACAGCTTCATGAAGTCTCGACTGCCGTTACTCTCATCTAAATAGTATAGCCAAGGATGTGGAGTTATAACGTTAGTTTTGGTTGTTTCCATCAACGAATCAAATTTGGGGTAATCATCTCGTCGAGCATACACCTTATATACCTTTATATTACCACCGGGAGCAGACCAAGAGATTTGAGTCTGTGGCGATTGGCCGAGACCCAGGTGAGAACTTTGCGGATTTACTGGTGGTTGGACTGTATAAATCATTTGGATAGGATTTGGGGAAAGCGGATCAATGCTGAACGAAAATTTCATATCCTTACCGTAAACGACTTTCCCAACCCCTTCAGGTTCAGACGAGGAACAAATCCATGATACATCTCTTTCCTGCATATTTTTTTCGGAGGCAAAAGAAATAGTGAAATACAGCATCTCCCCTTTGATACATTTGGTATTAGAAACCTGATAAATACCTTTCGTGGGATTTTTAACTTGAAGGCCACTGCCCCAGGCACTTATATTTACTTCAGCATCAGGAATACCGTAAGCCATATCACCGACACCACCGGGAATAATTCCGATGGCCCTACCCAGAGGGTCTTGAAGATATGGCTGAGCTCGCCCCGTAACACTTACCCCAAGAAAACTTCTGGTTGTCTCTTGGGTCTGACTGACAGGAACAGAAACAGGTGCTGCAGAGTTTATTGGAGGGGCTGTCTGCCCTTTAGATTTAGCGAGTAAAAGCACCCTTAACTGCTCTTGCAAAACACCCAGAAGCTGTACTAACTGTGCTCGCGTCGCCTTCGAAATATCAATGGACTTGGTTGTTTGAGTTGCGGCAAAGACGGGACTAATAATAAAGGCTACAGCCAACAAAACAACAACTAAAAAATTCCAGTTTTTCATAACCTTTATTTTATCACGCATTCAAAACGCCTGACCGACCTGTCCCGAGATTCCTCGAGGGATTCCCCTCTTTTTATCGTCAAGGCTAATCCTTGCCAGACTACCCAATTCTGCTAGAGTGGGCAAAGAAAGGAGGTCATTGGACAATGCACAAATTAATAAACGAAGCGCGGGTGATTGCGGCTTGGCTCACTGACGCTGTGCAAGAAAAGAAGTTACCCAAGGTGGATGCGATTTTTGCTTTTGGCCACAACTTGGCACGAACACCGGAACAGGCAGTTCATCTCTACCACCTCGGGCTGGCGCCCTCGGTGATCGTGACCGGCCATATCGGAGTTAGGAAAACACTATTGCCAGTTGGGTTTAAGACCCAAGGTGATTTCTTCGCCGATGTCTTGATCAAACATGGCGTGCCGGAATCGCGGATCATTGTCGAGAAACAGTCGTGCAACACACTCGAGAATGTAGTCTTTGGAATAAGAGCGGCTCAAGTTGCTGGGCTGTCGCCTAAGAGTTTGATTCTCTGCGCCGTGCCACCACATCTGCGCCGTTGTCGTCTGACATTCTCAAAACAGTTTCCGGACATCACCACTTACGGCAGTGCTTTCGCTTGGCACGAAACCGAATTAGATGATACCCACATCGGACGCTTGGTCGGCGAGGTTGATCGACTGATCACTTATGCGCGGAAGGGTGACACTGCGCCAATCAAGATCCCCGAGTCAGTCGCTCGAGCTTGCGCCACCATTCGAAACTATTTGCCGATCATTTAGCCGCCCCAAAAACCGGGCGGCTTTCTTTTTTCTATAACAACTCGAATAAAATCTTGAAAATCTTTTTCTGAAATTCGGCGATCATCCTATTTTCGATCAAGATTGTACTATTACTGTTCAGATCGGCAATCGCAACTCGATCTTTATAAATCAACTGAACAATGTTGTCATCAAATAATCCCTGATCGACAGAGATAATCTTGTGGGCGCGCAGAAGAGTTGGGTTCTTCTTCTGTTGATCGGTTAGTTCATCGGTAATCACGAACCGCTCAATTTGCTTGGCATCGCGATCCCGGCCAAAACTTTTTGGCACGTATTTCTCCATCTCGGTCACCGCTCGATGTGAGGCATAACGGTAATAAACCTCCCCTCTTTTCAAGGTGGCGAGCAAATCTTGCAACAGGAAGCTCACCCCCTTGCCACCTTCCAAGTACTTGATTATCGGACGCTTACTTTGTTTGTCATACAATTCATTCAACTCTGGCAATAGCTTCCCGAAATTTGCTGTAACTGATTCAAACATCGCCCCCAATTTCTCCGGCGATTCGGCCACGAACCTTTTCTGTTTACCTTTTGGCGCCACCGACACCAATCCTTTGTTTTGCAAAGATGGAATAATTCGATACAACTCCGGTCGATGCAAACCGGCCTGTCGAGCAATCTGGGCGACCAAAGATGGCCCCAGTTCGACCATGGTCAGATAAACCAAGCCCTCTTTGTCTGTCAGACCCAGATTCTTCAAGAAATTAATTCTCTCGTCCATATGTTATGTGTACAGACATTATACACATGTTTTATTAGAAGAAAAGCCATATAATGCAAAACAAAAACATTGCACGGATAATAAGAATTACAGAAAAGTGTAATTTCATTTGACGCTTTTTGTGCCAAGCTTTATGCTGATGACAGTTAGATCTTTGATTTTGTGCCAGATGTCGTCGGATGTTCCGAACGAAATCTTGCACAGACAATCTTGTGCCTTAGGCACGGAGGTGTTTTATGTCTGAACAGCAAACAACCTTCTCGAGTGGCCGTGACCATTTTTCTCAAGACCACGCCAACCACCAGGGCTGTAAAGAACCGCTTCAGCGTGATCTGCAGTTGAGGAACAGTGCGGGCAAGGTCATCCAAACGTGGGGAACGCCGGTACCAGCTGGCACAGTCATTCAAACCACACTCGACCAGTTCAGGCTCTAAGCAACCAGTTTGGACCGGCAGGAATCGAACGTCCGATTATGTCTACTTTTTTAAGGAGAAAAGCCATGGAAGAAGAAACGGTGAAAGAGGATCTGTTTTCACCTGTTGACAGCGATTTCCTGAATCGCATATACAGGGAAAACCGGGCCAAAGCTCTCCGGTCTATCGCCGGCTTCGACGATCCGCTCCAGCAGAGGGACATGATCCGAGACAGTAACTGGGGTGGCATAGAGTTGTTGCCGCCACCTCCCCCTGGCATGTGCTGATGCACAACATGGCGTAATCATTAGTTGATCGATTGTTTCGATCAGTGATTAAGCCACCTACTTCATAAATGGAAAGGCCATGAAAATGAAGCGCACAGAGTCCACTCACCCGTATCCCGGGCCTTCGGGACCTTACAACCCTCGGCCCATTCCTCCCAAACCACCAGCCCCCAGGCTGAGGTAGAAACATCAAGATGGGTCACTCACGGGCGCCAAGCAAAGCTTGGCGCCTTTTTTATTTGTACACACCCCATGTCAAGGTTCGGTTCCCCCATGTCAAGGCGACGCCTTGACATGATACCGCTCATTGCGGAAATCGGCCAACCATGGTAGTTTCAAATTAGCGTTTGTTTGATTGGAACCTTGAAATAAGTTGTAAAAACTAGAAAAGGAAACAGATCATGTCACAGTCACAAGTTAGTCTGGGGCAAATGTGTGCTCATCTTGGTAAGTTGTTTGGACCACGGAATGCAATTTATCTTCCAGGAATTCAAAACCGCATCAGCTTCTTGTCCATGGGAGCCAGGAACTTAGAGGACGCGATTCGAAAAGAATTGGGAAATGGCGAACGTGGAAAAACTCTGGCCAGTCTTTTCGCCAGAATCTGCGCTTTAGTTGAACACTTTCGGACCATTTCGTTGTCAATCACAATGTCCAGAAAATACCCGCGCGCGGGTTGTGCTTACTGCCAGCGTCTTCCTTGCCGATGTTTGGATAGCAACCGACCAGATCACCAGTTAAGCCTAGGGAATAACGAG
>CAYIEL010000031.1:0-308 GCA_964362425.1 uncultured Candidatus Saccharibacteria bacterium
GGCTGACGACTTTCTTGATCTCGGCGATAATCCGCGAAAATATCTTTTGGGCTACGGCGGGGGAAACGCGGCGGTGGGGGACAGGGAAATAATAACAACAGCACACCGACTTCACCTTCACCCACTGTTTAATAAAAACTTATTAACAACCAACTGACCATTCCGTAGTCAACGGAGTGGTTTTGTTTTATACTATATAGACTATGGACACTGAAAAAACAAAGGAGCCAATAGAAGTTCCGAAGGAGACACCCGAAGCCCTCTTCGAGCGCAAGCGCCAGGAGGCGCGCGCGGCAATGGAAGGGCCA
>CAYIEL010000031.1:318-7962 GCA_964362425.1 uncultured Candidatus Saccharibacteria bacterium
GGGGCGGGTATTCGTCCGGGGGTTTGGGGCGGGACGCGCGCGCGGGCCCCTCCCGCGAGAAACAGACTTTGAGTGAAAGAGAAACCCTCGAGCATCTGACTGCTGACATTACTAAACAAAAAGATAAACTCGAGCTCGATTGGATTGCCCTTGATGATCAGCGAAAAATTATTCGCGAGACACTCGCCCCAATTCTCGAACGTGAGAAAGTGGCCGAAGAAGAAGAAGCACGGCTAGAATTAGAAGAAGCCAAAACCGGTTTGCCACGACCGAAACAAGAGATTGAGAAAAACCGTTGGGCGGCCCAAGACAAACGTCGGTCGGCCGAACAAGAGAAGTGGGGGTTGCAAGAAAAATTATTCAAGCTCGAACAAGCGATTGAAGTCAACACTCAAAAATATCGAGCTTTGCTTGACCAAGAAGACACGGCCCAAACTAAATTAAACGCGATCCAAGCGCAAAGTGGGAACGCGTGAGATTCCAATGCCTGATCAGAACTTAGACACGCGACGCGATGAAGCTCGGCGAGCGATGGAGGGCGACGAGCGTCGGAAAGCCCGCGAGATTCGTGAGCAATCAATCGGCAAACGTCGCGTTGACGCTCGCCGAGCCATGGAGAGCCCCACCCATCGCGCGAAACGCGAGGCGCGGGAGCGCGCCGAGCGGGAAATATCCGGGGCGGAGCAAGCGAAGGCGGAAGCCGAGCGCGCGACGCGCGCCGAAGCCGCGCGGCTAATAGCCGAAGCCAAAGCGAAAGAGGTCGCGCAAGCAACGGCCGCCCACGAAGAGTTGGTAGCTCACGTGCAAGCCGCGCGACAAGCGACAGCCGAAATAAAAACGATTAAAGATTTACCGACACACTTGAGTTCCATTAGAACTTTGAAAACGGACATGGCCGAGGCGGTTAGCCGAGGCGGATCAATGGCCGGAGCAATTATTCAACAAGGAGAAATGCGTGGGGCGATTCGGCAATCATCGGAGAAAAAACATTCGCGCATCATAGTAACAATTATTTTTATTCTGATTTTCTTGGGCGCACTGGCTTGGGGCGGGACACTCGCTTATCAGAAATGGGTTGCCACTTCACCCGCGCCAATTGTCGGCCCCCTACCTCCGGCAGCCAAACCGGTTTTCTTCCGACCAGATCGTCAAACTAGCATCGACACAACTAATCAACTTGCCCCGGCCTTGCTTGGAAAAATTCGCGTGGCCAACGCGGTGAATCAAACACCGGGGACAATCGACGAAATAATCTTTACAAAAAATAATACACCGCTCGCTTTCCGCGCTTGGCAAACACTGCTCGCTCTACCCTTCCCCGACGGCCTCTTGCGGAACGTTGATACGACTTTTATGTTTGGTCTCTACCGTGGAGAAATAAACAGTGTCCCTTTCATTCTTTTAAAAACCAAAGCGCCGGCCCAAAGTTACGCCCAATTACTTCTGTGGGAAAAAGGGTTGCCGGCCGTTTGGGATGCGCTCATCGGCAAACCCCCGGCGCTCCCGACAACGGCCTCAAGCACTTCGACCATTGCGCCGACCTTCCGCGATCGCATTATCCAAAATCTTGATACGCGCATTCTCGAAGGCGTTGGCGTCACTCAACCCGCGCTCTACGGCCTCCTCGACTCCAACACCATTATTCTCACCCAAACCCGCGCCGCTTATCTCGAAATCTTAACCCGTCTCCGCGCGGTGAAGTAAGAAAAAGTTTGTTTCATGTTATTGACAAACATTGATTAAGTTATAACCTTAAACACAGTACGAGCTTGGGGGTTATTTTTGAATGGTCCTTTCTATGGAGATAGAGCGATGCACATAACAATGGCTTTCGTCGAAATAAAATACAAAGAGGATGTGGTTATTCAGAAAATCTGTCAGACTTTTTACTACGGTCTTGTGGGAGCACTAATCAGTTTGATAATTCGGGGTCTGTTAAAGGAATTCGGTATCCCCATAGACCAAGAAGAGTCGATTTTGAAAGATGGTTTTCTGATAATCTCTTTCATCGTCACCGAGTTCTTTGTTGTTTTGTCCGTCTGGAAATGGAATGTGTTTATTTGGGGCGATACAAGCAAGCTCCCTCACTTCCGTTGATCATCATCTGGGAAGATGCCCATTACACTCGAGCCTTGTCGCAATCGCGACGAGGCTCTTTTGTTTCACTTGCCAAAGTGGTGCCGACCGATTGACACCGACACCGACACCGTATACACTCTAAATGTGCTTGTGGGGCGTCAGCCCTATTCGGCTAAATACATAAGTTGAAGGTAGGCACAACAAAAATACCCTGCACCAGCAGGGCGTTTTTGTGTTTAATTGTTTCATTCCGCACAAAACATCAAATATTGGGAACCAATTTAGTCAATTGACGAAAATGGTCAGGGTTAGTTCTGGTAGTACTATTCCTGCTCTCTGCGCAACGAAACAACCCAAGTTCAGTTGTTTCACTTGCCAAACATGGGCGAGTTGTAATAGACTAATCGGTAATGGAAACATCACTAAACACCGCCGGACTCAAACGTCGGCTCGAAGAAGAGAGAGATTTGCTGACTAAAGAATTGTCGGGTCTTGCACATAAGAATCCCAAAAATCCAAAAGACTGGGAAGCCGTACCATCAGAATCCGGCGAAGTTGATTTCAATGACGAAGCGGCCGATCGAATTGAAGATTTCGAAGAACGCCAGGCCGAGACCGACCCGCTTGAGAAACGTCTTGAGAATGTCACGCAAGCGCTCGCGCGCCTCGCCAATAATACTTATGGTCAGTGTGAAATTTGCCACGAACCAATCGAGCCGGCGCGCCTCGAAGCTAACCCGGCGGCGCGCACTTGCAAGAAGCATCTCGATCAAGAAGACCACCGCTAAAGATTATGCTAGCAAAAGTTTACGCGGCGCAGGTTGTCGGCCTGAAGGCCGACACCGTTGAAGTTGAAGTCGATATTGCCAAAGGGCTTCACTCTTTCGCCATCGTCGGCCTGCCCGACAAGGCCGTTGAAGAAGCCCGCGACCGGATCAGCGCCGCGATTAAGAATTCCGGTTTCCCTTCACCCCAACGTGGCAACCGAAAAGTAATTGTCTCGCTCGCTCCCGCCGACCTTAAGAAAGAAGGGTCGGCGTTCGACTTAGCCATTGCTGTGGCACACCTTCTCGCTAGTCGCGAGATTCGTTTTGCACCAGCGGGAAAAGCTTTTCTCGGTGAGCTCGCTTTGAATGGTGAACTCCGGCCGATCAAGGGCACACTTCTCCTCGTCAAACATCTTCGCGACGCGGGTTTCCATGAAATTTTTCTCCCGCTCGCTAACGCTCGCGAAGCCGCGCTCATTAATGGCATTACTATTTACGGTTGCGAATGTCTCCGCGATCTCGTTGATTATCTTTCACCCAAACCAAAAACGGCTGGAGAAAAAGAAGCAAGGGGAAATGAAAATGCGCCCAACCCTTCGACTTCGCTCAGGGCACAGCCACCCACAATTATTTCTTACATTGATGAAGCGCCGACGATTGATCTAGCTGATGTCGTTGGTCAAGCTTCCGGTAAACGTGGTCTCGAAATCGCCGCGGCCGGCGGGCACAACATCGCCATGTCTGGACCGCCCGGCACCGGCAAGACGATGCTGGCTAAAGCATTGAGCGGGATTCTTCCACCACTTTCCTTCGATCAAGTACTCGAAGCCACCGGCATTCATTCCGTCTCCGGTACACTCGTTGATGGCGAACTCATCACGCAACCGGTTTTCCGCGCGCCGCATCACACCGCTTCTTACATTTCACTTGTCGGCGGTGGCACCATTCCGCGTCCGGGTGAAATTACGCTCGCTCACCGCGGTGTCCTCTTCCTCGACGAATTTCCCGAGTTTGATAAACGGGTCATCGAAGCGCTCCGCCAACCACTTGAAGATCGCGTCATCACGATCGCCCGCTCGCGCGGGACGACCACCTTCCCGGCCAGTTTCATCTTGGTCGCAACAATGAATTATTGTCCGTGCGGCAATCGCGGGATTGCCGGCAAAGAATGTATTTGTAACCCGAGCGCACTGCTTCGCTATCAACGGAAACTCTCGGGACCAATCGTTGATCGGATTGATCTCTGGATCGATGTACCACATATTGATCACCAGAAATTAGCCGCCGCGAGCCGAAGCGGGCCTGCCTCGCCGGACGCGAGTCAAGGCGGGGAGTATTCGCGAGCGGTACGCGAGCGCGTGATTGCCGCGCGGCAAATTGCCATGCATCGTTTCACTGGTCTGCCAATCTCCAGCAACAGCGAGATGGGTGTGCGTGAACTCAAACGTTTCGCCCCACTCTCTGATTCGGGCACTAAACTTCTCGTCGATTCCGCGCGCCGACTTAACCTCTCCGCTCGCGCCTACCACCGCGTCATCAAACTCGCCCGCACGATCGCTGACCTCGCGGGAAGTGAGCATATCCGCGACGAGCACCTCCTCGAAGCCCTTCAATACCGCCCAAAAAATAATTCATGACTAAATCATTTTTACCAGCCGAGAGAATCGAACGCTCAATTCTGCTTATTCGACAACAGAAAGTTTTACTCGATACTGATCTCGCTGATCTTTATAATGTGGATGTGAAAGTTCTAATTCAGGCCGTTAAACGAAATCTTGACCGTTTTCCTGTTGATTTTATGTTTCAACTAACCAAACAAGAAACTGGTTCTCTAAGGTCACAAATTGTGACCTTTAAAACTCCCGGGCGTGGTCAGCATCGTAAATACTTGCCTTATGTTTTTACCGAGCAGGGCGTCGCTATGCTCTCGAGCGTCCTTCGAAGCCCCCGAGCCATCAGTGTGAACGTTGAGATCATGCGGGCGTTTGTGCGACTTCGGCAAATCTTGTCCACCCACACTGATTTGGCTCGCAAGCTAGCCGAACTCGAGCAGAAATACGACAAAAACTTTCGTGTTGTATTTGAAGCTATCCGCCAACTAATGACCCCGCCAGAAGAACCCCACCGACCGATCGGATTCCACGTAGACAGACCTCATCAAACCGAAAAATAATTCATGAAACGATGAAGAAGATTTATTTTGCTTTTTCTAAAATTGGTGGCAGTGGCATCTTTGCCTCTCAAAAAATAAAAACGGGGCAAACAATATTTCACGTTCGAGGCAAGTAAATTGTGCACCATCGCTATACACCAAAGTTTTCTCCCACTGGGCCAAACTGGATGGCAATAGAAAAAGAGGAGTGGCTTATCCCCCTTGAGAAAAACCCGTGGCCTTATATTAATCATTCCTGCAATCCGAATAGCGGTTTCTGCGGCTCGCGAACTATCGTCGCCATGAAAAACATTGATCGGGGGCAAGAAATTACGATTGATTACTCAATCACAGAAGGAGATCCGTACTGGTACATGGTTTGCCATTGTGACGCCAAACAATGTCGAAAAACTATCGTTAGTGCTGTCTTACAACCCAAATTGTTGATAAAATATAAATCATACCTGCCAACATTTCTGAAGAAAAAACCAGCCGAAAAATAATTCGTAATATGATTGGAAACATATGAAATGAGTTTTTATCATTCACGGTTGGGATGGTTATCCTGAAGAAGGTTGGTTCCCGTGGTTGAAACGGGAGTTGGTAAAGAAAAATTTTAAAGTGGAGATACCGGCCATGCCTGAATCGTCTGAACCAAAAATTGAAACTTGGGTCGCCCATTTAGCGAAAGTGGTCGGTGAGGTTGATGAAAATACATTTCTCATTGGCCATAGTATAGGTTGCCAAACAATTTTGCGATTTTTAGAAAGTTTGCCGATTGATAAAAAAGTTGGTGGCTCAATTTTTGTAGCTGGTTGGGTTACGCTTATGAATTTAAGAACGGATGAAGAAAAGGAAATTGCCCGACCATGGTTGGAAACTCCGATTGATTTTGAAAAAGTGAAACAACATACGAAAAAATTTCTGGCGATTTTTTCCGATGACGATGATTGCGTCCCATTAAATAATCAGAAAATGTTTGAGCAAAAATTAGGGGCGAGGACAATTCTCGAACACAACCGCGGCCATTTCAGCGGTGGCGATGGCGTGACTGAATTACCAAGTGTTTTGGAGGCTATTCTCAATTATTAAGTTATCCACAGATTTATTATTGACTAGTGAACAAGTGTTCACCTATACTGGTCGGCATGGACGAAAGCAAAAAAGGGGAGCGGATCTTAAACTTCTATCAAGCGAAGCGGCGTATGCCGAGTTATCGCGAGATGTTGAAACTTTTTAGTTTCAAATCGACGAACGCTGTCCATAAATTAGTAGACAAATTAATCAGCGCCGGATTCTTGTCACGCGATGGGAGTGGTCATCTCCTCCCGGGCGAAGGTTGGGGGAAGGTGCAAGTGTTGGGTCTTGTTGAAGCTGGTTTCCCCACGATGGTCGAGGAAACCAACCTCGACACGTTAAGTCTCGACGACTGGCTGATCGAAAACAAAGAATCAACTTATCTCCTGCGCGTGAAGGGTGACTCGATGATTGATGCCAGTATCCGCGAAGGCGATATGGTCTTGGTCGAGAAGACCGAGCGGGTGAAATTGGGAGATATCGTTGTCGCCTTGATTGACGGCGAGTGGACGATGAAATATCTGCGCGAGAAAAGTGGAAAACGTTATCTCGAACCGGCCAATCCGAAATTCAAACCACTCTTCCCGCGCGAGACTTTATCAATTGTGGCGGTCGTTAAAGCAGTTATTAGAAAATATTCGTAAATTAATTTTTATATACACTATGACTAAATATCAAATGAAGCGCGTTCTCAAGAATGAACTCTGCCGACTGAATGAGCACATCGATTGGAAAATCTTACGCGGCTTACCTTACGGCCTCGAAGCCCGCCGACATCAGCGCCTGATCAATCAATTTGCGATGCGATAGCACATATGCTATACTCATCGCAGATACTCGATCAGGCCAAGAAGGAAATTAATTCTCTGTCGCCCGATAAACGGGGACGCATTCGGGCCAGCATGGAAACACTGTGCCGAGGCGACTTCTTATCAGTTTACATCAAGGCTTTAAAAGGAAAAATTAAAGAGCTGGTCGTAGCGGATTGCCGAATTATTTTCTTTATCCATGATCAAACTGTCTATTTTATTCATGTTTTTATAAAGAAAACTAAAAAGACACCTAAGGCGAAAATTGAGCACGCTGAAAAATTATACAAAATAATAATAAATTATGAAAAAAATTAAATTTCATTCTCTGGAGGAGGTTTTCAAAAAAAATAATTCTAAGAAGTTTAAACTGGCGTATGAAGGAGAATTGGCTCGGTTAAAACTCGTCAAACAAATTCGAGAAACTCGTCAAACAAAACACTTGACGCAAAAAGTCTTGGCCGAAAAAGCCGAAATGCCTCAATCGGTAATTGCTAGAATCGAAAGTGGCAGACACAACCCATCAATGGAAACGCTTCAGCGCGTAGCACAGGTTATGGGAAAAGAAATACAATTGGTTTAAATCCCATTCGGTCGTTTTTATTCCAACTGCTTCAAACGTTGAAACCAGCGATAAGGGTTGGTTAATTGACGATCTTCGTAATCTTCAAAAACAAGGATTCAAATCAATTGATATTGTACTGTAAATTAGGTTTAATGGAACTTTCTAGTTGCTGTTTTAATCTTTTCCCATGAGAAT
>CAYIEL010000032.1:0-7793 GCA_964362425.1 uncultured Candidatus Saccharibacteria bacterium
GGAGATTCTCATGGGAAAAGATTAAAACAGCAACTAGAAAGTTCCATTAAACCGTAATCAAAAATTTCCAGTTTTTTAGATCATTTGGATTGTATTCGTATTTTAGCCCATCGTGATAACGCCAACTATTGTTTTCTTTCAACACAATTCCGCCGTACAATCTTTTGCCCATTTTGTTTTGCCCTCTTATATACCTCACTAAACCTTCGGCACGTGATTTTGCAGTTTCAGCTGTGAGACCACCCTTTGTATCAAACAAACCAATGCGGCCATCTTTTCCTATCACGATAAAATCAACATAGAACGCTTTCTCAACCCCGTGTTCAAAATGAGGTACGGCAAAATATGTCGCATCACTACTTCCATTTTTAAACCACCACTCAACTGTTCTAGATTTTTCTAGATGTCTGATGAATTCTACTTCAAGTTTACTATCTTCCTCAAACAAACTTGCCATGCCGATGTCAGAGGTTTTTGTGTAGTACGGCTGTATAACTGATTTTTTATAATCTCTTTTTGAGTAAGAGAGCGTGTAGTTTATAACTTTGGGCACATTCCACGGTTCTTCATTTTTTATTAACTCATTTTTCCCCCTGCCAACTTCTTCTTGATACATTTCTTTCGCAAGGTTTATCGTATCAATCATTATTTGTTGGTTTTCTTTTGCGAGAACAGCAACTTGAATCTTCGGCCATTCGTCCTCGTTGCGCGATGCTTCAAAAAATAAATAAATTGAACTTTTTATGCGACCGATGGAACGTTGCTCTGGCGCAAAAGGAGCAAGATTATTCCGGGCAAACATATCAAACGCATTTTGTAATTCGACCTCGTTCTTTGGGATATCAAGCGTTCCCTTTTTGTCTTCTATCGTTTTAGTTTCTCTGTCCGGATCAGCAATGCGGCCACTCGCAATTAAACTCGTTTTCAAAATGCTGTGCTTAAAAGAGAATTTCTCTTTTAGTTTCAGCTTCTTCCCCGCCTCAAGAAAAAGAGGGGTGAAATTAGAAGACAGCCGAGTTTCTTCACGAAACCGCTTCGAGTGATAAGACGGCAAATCAAGATTTTTGTAGTTCTTAATTCTGAAACCTGTAAAAGTGGTGATGTAATCACGCGACAAATCTGTGGCAACGTTGATATCCTGTAAACTCGTAAACACATAGCCGACGTTCAAATTTTGATCAGTATAGTGCTTTTGCTCCGGCATGCGCATGATACGTCCAAGTGTTTGGATAGAAAAAGTGATATTTTCTTCACGCCATTGTCTGAACAAAACCAAAATTGTGGCTCGCGGGCAATCCCAACCAAGCGAAATTGCTTGTTTGAATATCATCACATCAACCTCATTTTCGTTCTTCTCAATATTTGCGAGATTTATTTTGTTGTCTTCGTCAGAAAGATATATCGCCAGTCGACCGTTTTCTGTCGTGTAACCAAACTTTTTGAGCAGGGCGATAATCTCATCCTTTTTATCTGCGATACCCTGCATCGCGTCTGGCAGCTGGATAAGCAAAAGCGGATTAACGCTCGACCCCTCGATTTCAAGTTTTTTCTGTAACTCAATTCGTTTTCTTAGAGCACTTTCTAGCACAAGTTCATCGGCTGATTTGTCACTCTTTTTCTTATCAATAATGTAATGTTCGAAACCTGGATTTATAATGATTTCTTTTTTAATCATTTCTTCATCCTTTACATCTTTGAGTTCCGCTTCGACAACCCTGTTTGCATTATTGAGTTGTGGTGTAGCTGAAACTTCAATCGTAATTTTTGGATCAATATCTCGTATTAGTTCTTTTGATTTTTCACTGTTTGCTGTGTGATGACTTTCATCAATAACTAGAAAAATAATTCTGCCCTCATCCTTGGTGCGAGCAATAACACTCGTTAAATTATTGTCACGTTCATTGGCACGAACATACAGATTATCTTTTTTGTTTATGCTGGCCCAGTTCAAAAACAAAATCTCGTTCTCGCTAATTCTGCGATCATCTAAATCTTCGAAATATGAACATTTTATTCCCACGCCATTTTGGTCATAATATTTCTTGAGATTATTTCGACTTTGATCATGCAACTTATTAACCGCAATCCACACGAACGAAAACTTTTTGCCATCTATTCGAGAATCAATCAGGCGTTTCAAAAACTCTGCCATCATTAGCGTTTTACCTGAACCAGTCGGAGCTTTGAAAATGCAAACCTTATTCCCGTCCGCATCTAAAAGTTCGTTGATTTCTCGTTTCAACTTTACAACTGCATTTTCTTGATAATCTTTAAACTCAAATATCATGTTGTTTTTCCTATATGTTTATTTATACATTTGTTACAGAGTTCATCAACAATTTTGATATACTCGTTTTCTCTTGGGACATGGAAATATTCTATATTTTGTATCCCCCGTTCCATTTCGGCGGCATCTCTATAGAGTTTTTTAATGGCAGAATCTTTCACTCGCCAATTCGCGCTCATTTGGTTTATGACAAGCTCACTATCGGAAAATACTTTAACGTTCCACCGTGTGTATTCAATCGCCTTATCTAAAGCTCTAATTAAACCTTGATATTCAGCTTGATTGTTTGTTATTGTCCCAAGGTAAAAAACTTCTTCTAAGATTATTTCATTATTTAACACAAAAACATAAGCACAAGCTCCTTTTCCTGGATTACTTCTAGCCGCTCCGTCAGTGAATATTTCTAAAACATCGGTTCTGTGCACTTTATTAATCTCTGTTTTTTCAGCTTTTATCATACCTATTTAAATATTTCTCTATAAACTTTCAGTATCACTTCCGGTATTGCACAAAGTGTCACCTTTTCAACCACATCGGCGAACTTTTGAGCATGAGGGTCGTCGCCCATTGAAAAAACGTAAGTATTGAAATACCCATCGATATTTTTAATCGCTTTTTTATAGTCCTCGATGGCTTCTTCGTAAAAAATAACCCCGACGTATTTATCAGTATTTTTGAAGATCTTAAACTCCGGCTTTTCTGAAACAAGCTCAAAGGCATTTTCCAAAATGCAGAGCATGTCTGTCGACTCCTTAACAAGCTTTCGTTTGTTTTTGTCTGTTGGTTCCGCTTCCACAAAATCAGTTTTGTAATATTTTAGATTTCCACCTAACCCTTCAGTCTTTCCATCTTTTGAGTTTTTATATCCTGTTATAACTTTTTTAACGCGAGGGTAACAAACTTCCGAAGCAATTTTATGCTCTGACTTCTCATCCCCGTTGTTTGTACAAAGAATGAAACTCCTTTTGCCGCCATCTTCGTGGTTTAACTCTAAAACAGCTTGGCCTGTTGTGCCAGAACCCGCAAAGAAATCTAGGACCACGGCATTCTTATTGAAAACGGTGTCTAGTATGATCTTAATTAAACCGACTGGCTTTGGGTAATCAAACATATCTTCC
This sequence comes from uncultured Candidatus Saccharibacteria bacterium, assembly GCA_964362425.1. Taxonomy (GTDB): domain Bacteria; phylum Patescibacteriota; class Minisyncoccia; order Phycocordibacterales; family JACOZG01; genus JAGVGK01. The sequence goes on from CAYIEL010000032.1 coordinate 3,406, forward strand.
ATCCCGAGCTTCTCTAGATCATTTTTTCCAACTTCAGACAAAAATCCTTGTATTAAGGTGTACATAATTTGTCGCATACCGGCCACCTCTTCAAGTCTGCAAACATAGTGCTTCCCTTCAGTGATTTTCTTGAGGATGTACTCCCCGGAGGCTAGTTTTTGATCGACTTCTTCCTTTACTTTCGATCCTTTAAACTTTAAAATATTTTCGTACTCGCAACGACGCTCGGTACCTTTTTTGTATTTTCCAAAAACACGTCTGATAACATCATCGTTAATGAAATATAATCTATTGTCTTTCAGAACATATTTACCCTTCGCTTTTCCAGACTTCCATTTTCTTATGTGTTCAGATTCCTTGTCTCCTTGCTGGGTCAAGGTTATATCTCCACCTTTTGAATAGCAGAGTATATATTCATGCCCCCTCACAACTTTTTTAGAATTTCCACCCCCCTTAGCTCTCTGCCAAATTAGTGTGCCTATAAAATTTTCGTCCGCACCACCACCAAAAATTTCATCGCAAAGCATCCGCAACGGTGCCTGTTCGTTATCATCAATACTAATAAAAATTACACCGTTTGATTTTAAAAGATTTTTTGCAAGCTTTAGTCGTTTTTCCATGAACGAAAGCCATTTGCTGTGCCGGAAACTGTCTTCTTTATCAACAAATTTGTCGTTATAAATAAAATCGTTATTGCCAGTGTTGTATGGTGGATCAATATATATTAAATCGATCGCTTCTCGGTGTGTAAAATTGAGAACAGCGAGCGAATGATAATTGTCACCCTCGATTAAAAGGTTTACTAATTTTGATTTGTCTGATTCTATTGTCTTACTCTTGATCTCTTTTAATACTGGGAACGGTTTACCGGCCATCTCGTTCGAGAACATCTCATTTGGTGTCCGAGCGTCAGGATTAACAAGAATATCAATTTTTTCTTCCGGTAAATCACGATGCCAAACAAGCCCATAGGTTGTGCTTTTTATCTTAACGATTTCCTTGATCAACTCTTCTTTTGACCAAGCTTCATATTCTTTCCCGTTTGTCTTTTTTCCCATGCAGTTTTATTTTTCTTTTACCAAACCCAAACTATACGCCACGAATTGGGGGAATGCAACCGGCCAGCCCGCCTCGGGCGCGGCCCGTGGGGGGCTGATTGTATATGTTATTTGAGTAATTGGGTCACCAGCGCGATCATTTGTTCTTTTTTCTTCGGGTCACTTTCGGCGATAAGTAAGGTAAGAGCCGTCTTGAGCGAAGAGCTCGGTCGCTTCACCGGTCTTCATAAGCTCATCTCGAAACTTGGTAATGGCCAAAGTTAATTCTTGACCGGAAAGTTTAACCGCTCGCTTGGTCACGCCAATCGGCTTCAGAAGCTCTTTATCATAAGCGTCGAGTGACACCCAGGTACTGGCAAACTCTTTTATCAACTCCAACACCTATTTAGGGTCAAGAGTGATGTGCTCTGGCAGAAGTACTTGAATATCCGCAACCGCTTTCATAAATGCCTCGTAATTATGCGCAATCCGTTTGCGATTTATGGTGTAACCCTTGGTGATATGTTGGCGCAAGGTTTTTGTGGCCCACTGACGAAACAAGGTTGCCGTTTTGCTATTCACTCGATACCCAACGGAAAGTACAACATCCAGATTATAGTGATTTACATCACGCTCAATATCACGCTCTCCTTCTTTTTGAACTATTAGGAATTTCCGAATTGTTGAAGATTCATCTAACTCCTTTGTTTTATAAATATTTCTAAGATGTTCGTTAATGGTAGGAATAGAAACATTAAAGGCATCCGCAATCTGGGCCTGCGTCGCCCAGACTGTTTCGTGCTCGAAATCACCACGCAACTCGATTGCGCCGGAAGGCGCTTGGTAAATAACGAGCTCTTTATTTCCTTTTTTCTTTCTCATCATGCAGTTTTATTTTTCTTTCACCAAACTATACGCCGCGAATTGGGGGAAGGCAAATTATTTTTCGCTTTCTAACCACGCTTTTAATAAAAAGATTGTCTCGTTTCGCAACTTGGTTCGAGCCCAATCTTTTTGCGATTCGGTCAGCATTTCACCAAGACCATCAAGAATATGGCGATTGTTCATCTTTTCTAAAAGTTCTACGCACTTGGTCAAAACTTTTTTGAATGTCATTTTGGCTCGGTTTTCAGCCAGTTCTCTGTTTATCGGCCAATTATTCTTGGCAAAAAAGTACACATCATAGACATCGCGACTTGTTTTGCCGATCCGTTCATACATCGCCATCAATTTATTGGCAAACATATCTTCTTTCACCATTACCAACATCGAGATACCCAACAATGTTTTTAGTTCATACTTGGAACCGAAGTCACGCCGGTTAATCTCAATTTTGATATTTTGAGACTTCTGATCGTAGGAGATAACGGTAACGAAATTAAACCGCTTGATTTTTGAATCAACGATTTTGCCATAATTTGTGGCAATTTTTTGAATTTTATCGAATATCTCTTGCGTCTTGTCTTCGTTCAAAAGGTCGAGATCAATATCGACCGAATGGCGAGTTAGATCATAAAACATCAGTGCGGCGGTGCCGCCCTTAAATCCCAAATGAGGCGCAATCGAGGTGTCGGAATAAATGTCTTTCAAAATTTGCAGTAGAATATTTTTGTGTTTTGAATAATCTAAGGTCATAGGTTTTTAAAATAAGCTTTAACTTTTTTCTCCAGACGCTTATTGTGATAGATTGGCAGAATCTCAAACACCTTGTTTCTGTCTAAAACATCTAGATGATCGAAGTGGTAATCTTTGCTAATGTAGATACGATCTAAGAAAGCGCGCTCCTTGGTGGCGGTCGCTACCCCGTTCGGATGTTCAATTCCCAGTGTGTTGCTTAAAACATAATCTTTCATTCGGGTAAAAAATATTTTTTGTCCATCAACCTCAATCTCGCGAGTGACATAAGACGCGACAAAAATATTTCCGTAGTATTGGAAATTTAATCCGGTCCGCGTCAGCACGGTTTCAAAACTGATATATGAGGGCGTATAGATCCTAGTCGCTAATTCCAAACGATCATAATTTTTGTCTTTGGCATAAATACCACGACGCACCTTAACTAACTTCCCGGTTTTGACATATTTGTATAGCCTCCCACTGACTGTCTCTTCTTTTCCTTCACCCCACAATAAAGCAGCATCTTTGGTAGAAAAGACGGTTTTGGGAGATCGCAATAATGCTTCTACGTATTCCCCTTTGGCTGGTTTTTTATCCATATATAGACTGCGAATGACCTTAAAAGTCATTTCCAGTTCATTATACGCCGCGAATTGGGGAAATGCAACAGTTCACTGGCGAGGTCACTGGCGAGGATAGTCCTTGATGGTTGCTGCACCAAAAGAAAACCGCCCAACAATTAAGTCGAGCGGTGGTAGGTGGCCAAAGATTTTGGATTTTGCCCTTTTCTTTCACATTCACAGTGCAAAGTATCTTCTAATCTTGGTCCCAATTTTCATCAACAAAAAATTGAGTCCTATGAAGAACAAACTGGAAAAGAAAAAGAGCAACAGAAATACGATGGGAGAAAGGGCATCAGACAATTTTTGCACTAAGTCGTGGGGTCCGGGTTCCGGACTCCCTTCGATGATGACAATTATCACTGTAAGGAAAATACCCTGAAACACTCCGAAACTAAGTGGGTCATCATCATTCTCTCGCCCGGTAAATATGTACCAAACAACCTTTCCCAAGAAGAATAGGGTGATAGCCCAGAAACAAAGCGGGGCAACCACCCAGAGACCCTTGATCCCAAACAGGAAAATACTCATCGTCTATCCTCCTTTTGATTGACAAGAAACGAACCATTTGCACCAGATACTGCGCTAATTATGCACTTTGTTATTTTTTGTCAATGATGGGGGAACGAAAGGAAAGGAGTTAATATAGGGAATATGAAAAAGATAATAATTGTTTTGGCTTTGGTTCTAGATTCTAAGATGAGAGATGCTTGGATATAAGCTTGGTCATCTCAAACATATTGACCGTCTCTTTGCCGTCAAAAACTTTCTTCAGATTCTCGTCGGCATTAATGTTGCGTTTATTCTTGGGGTCTTGCAATCCTTTTTCTTTGATATAAACCCATAGTTTTTTCACTACTTCCGAGTGAGGCATTGGCCCGGGGCCAACCACCGCCGCCAGTTCCCCACTAATCACCATCGGCTTCATGAATGCAGAATTTTCTTTTGCCATATAATTTTAAAAATTATTTATAATCTTCGTCTTCGATATCATAGCATGTTGGGGGTCAAGTATCCAGACAGTAGTAATTTGAAAAATATTTTGGTATCATAAAAACATTATTCCGCAGTAGCTCAATGGTAGAGCGTCTCGCTGTTAACGAGAGGGTTGTAG
>CAYIEL010000033.1:0-7658 GCA_964362425.1 uncultured Candidatus Saccharibacteria bacterium
TAACGAGCAACTCGCCTGGTCAATTCGAGAGTGGCAAGAACATCATGAGTTGGTGTACGGCTCCCACAACCGCCAACCCGAAAATGGCATTCATAATGCCTTGCACCGGTTGTTCGCAGAAATCGCCGAGCTTGAAACTCTTTGCCTGATAACCGCCAACAGCGAAAGCGGCTACGATCAAGCAAATCTTCGCCAACTGTACACCCTTGAATTGGCTGATGTCTTCGCCTGGGTCATGGCGATCGCCAACCTGCTTCACATCAACCTTGAGGAAACGGTAATTTCGCTTTACGGCTTACCAGGGGCTCCGTGCCGTAAATGTGGCCAGCTTCCATGCAGTGAGGGGCCACCCAACATGAGCCAGCGACGGTTGATATTGTCAACGGATTCCACTGTTGTTATAAAGTAGAAAGGAAAGGTAGAGCTGTGAGCAATCAAAGAAAGCCTGTCAATAGAGAGAAATGGACAAAGGACCAAACATGGGAGGAAATCATTGAGATAGTCGCGGATCGGTTTGGCGATGAAAATCTCAATAAATCAACAGTCAAAAGAGAAACATCATTCGGTTCTGGTTCTGATGGAATCAACATTGATTCCTTAGATACGGTGGAGCTAGTAATGGCGTTTGAAGACAGCTTTGAAATTTCAATCCCCGATGAAACTGCCCCGACGCTCAAAACTGTCGGAGACACAGAGAAATTTATTTCCCAGCAACTTCTGGCTGCAAAACGCCTTATCTAGCAAAAAACTCATTCCCCCGCCAGCGCCTCACGCGCTGGCTTTTTCTATCTCCAGCAAACGGTTATACTTTGCTACGCGCTCGCCGCGGGCCGGCGCGCCAAGCTTGATTCCATAAGCGCCAATACCCCAAGCGAGGTCAGCAATAAAATCATCGTTCGTCTCTCGCCCGCGATGCGAAACAATTATTTTCCAATTATATTCGCGAGCAAGTCGCACGGCCGCGAGCGTTTCGCTAACTGTGCCAATTTGATTCGGCTTCACAATCAGCGCGTTCACACCGTGTTTCACTTCAACCAATTTCATCTGCTCGACATTAGTCGTCGTCAAATCATCACCGACAATCATTACTTCATTCCCATATTTATTTAAAAGCCCGCCAAAATTATCCAGATCATTTTCGCCAAACGGATCTTCAAGATAAAGCAACGGGTAACTCGCACGAATCTCGTCATAAACAGCCACGAGTTCACCTGATTTCAAAGAGACATTACTCGCCGCGACATCAAGGCCAATATCAAACTTATCAGTGAGACCGGCCAGATTCGCGGCTTCCATTATTAAGGCAAGGGGAATAAGCGGATCAGTGACAGGGGGCGCGAAAGCGCCTTCATCGCCAAGGTGAGTGGCCGATGGACCGAAACGTTGGCTGATAAGCTTCCGCAACTCTCGGTATAACTTCGTGACAATCTCAACTGATTCGGAAATAGTCGCCACTCTCGGCGACACAAGATATTCTTGGAAGGGCGATCCGCCGCCGGCATGCAATCCGCCTTCGATCATCAGAGCGAAGAGGCGGGGTGGCACGGCCGGCAACACCGAGTGTTGGGCATCTTTAACACTCGGTGTTGTGATGAGATCACGCAGATATTGCCAGAGCGGTAAACCGGTGGCGCGCGCCGAGAGGCGCGCGTAAACAATTGAAAGAGCGAGCAGAGTATTACCTCCGAGTTTCTCTTTGTTTACCGTCCCGTCCAATTCTTTTAATTTGTCATCGAAATTATCTTGCTCGCCAAGCGGAAAACCAATAACCGCCGGCGCAATTATCTCAATAATATTTTTTACCGCCACATCGGCCGGCAGAGTGACCGCTTCGCGCGAACCCGCGCTCTCGCCTTGCGGCACCGAAGCGATCACGTTCAACTCCCCCGCTTGCATTATTACCTCAATGGTCCATTCGCCGCGCGAATCAAGAATTGGTCGAGGAAAAATTTTTTCAATTTTGGGGATCATGGAACAATGTTGACTGGCGTACCAGCGATTAAACCGCGAAGATTATCTAACGTCGTACCGAGAATCCGCTGAAGCGCTTCATTGGTATTGAAAGCGTTGTGCGGCGTCACAATGACATTCGGCAAATTAATTAAAACATGATTAGCCAAAACCGTTTTTAAATTGTGCTCCTCGGGATGTCCCGCCACCAACAAATCAAGCTCATCCCGAATCACCCCTTCCTCTTCGAGGACGTCAAGGGCCGCACCAGCCAAGTGCCCCGACTTGAGCGCGACGACCATGGCTTGTGTTTCTACGACACTGCCGCGGCTAGTGTTGATCAAAATCGCTCCGGGCTTCATTTGAGCAAAAGTCACTGTGTTTAAAAGATGCTCGGTCTCGGGCAAAGCCGGCACATGGAGTGTCACGATATCGCTCTTGGCCAGAAGTTCGGGAAAAGATTGGTAAGAAACACCGGCCATTTCGGCAAACTGATTATCCGGGCGAGCGTCGTGAGCAATCACGTTCAAGCCGAAACCGCGCGCGATTCTTACAACATGGCGACCAATCCGACCAGTGCCAACCACCCCCATGGTCTTCCCTTCGAGATCAAAGCCACGGAGGTTGGTGACGCTGAAACTACCTGATTCTCGCACTTGGTGATAACCTAAATAAATTTTTCGTGAGAGCGCGAGAAGCAAGGCGAAGGTGTATTCGGCCACCGTTACCTCACCGTAGGCTGGCACATTCGAGATGGTAATGCCACGCGCGCGACAAGCAACGAGATCAATATGATCGTAACCAGTGGAACGAGTGACGACGGCACGAACTTTCGGAAATTGGGCCAGAACTTTTTCATCAATCTGCGAGCTGACAAAAACCACGAGAATTTCGAAATCAGTGTCCGTGACCGGATGATCGCGCAAGATTGGCTGATCAAAGAAAACAAACTCCACACCAGCCGGCGAATGAGCGGCTAGATATTCACGTTCCCATGGTTCGTAACCGAAGACAGCGACTCTCATACTTTTTTCTCGCGTTCGGCAATCGCCAGTGTCGTGGTAATCACCGTATCGGGATTAAGAGAAATACTGTCGATTCCCTTCTCGACCAAGAAGGTGGCAAAATCTGGGAAGTCCGACGGCGCTTGCCCACAGATGCCAATGTACTTACCGTGTGCGTGGGCCTTCTCAATCGCCATTTCAATCAAACGCTTCACGGCCTGATTATTCTCATCGGCAATCTTGTTAACAATTCCTGAATCGCGATCGAGGCCAAGTGTCAGTTGCGCCAAATCATTCGAACCGATAGAGAATCCATCAAAAAGATTTAAGAAATCATCGGCCAGAATAACATTCGAGGGAATCTCACACATCATATAAATTTTCAAACTGGAATCGGTCGCACGATCGAGACCGAAACTGGCCATCAAGTCGAGCACCTGTTTACCTTCCTCTGGCGTTCGGCAAAACGGAATCATCGGAATAATATTCGTCAGACCCATTTCGGTCCGGGCCTTCTTGAGCGCCGCGCATTCGAGAGCGAAGGCTTCTTTGAAATCGTTGTGATAATAACGCGAAGCGCCGCGCCAACCGATCATCGGGTTCTCTTCGACTGGCTCGTACTGGTCTCCGCCAATTAATGTCCGGTATTCATTGGTCTTAAAATCAGAGAAACGAATAATCGCCGGTTTGGGATAGACAACCGCCGCAATCTTCGCCACCCCTTCGGCCAATTCATCGACATAAAAAGCTTTCTTATCCTTGTAGCCGGGCGTTAGAGTTTCAATTCGCGCATTAAGCTTCCGTCGAACAACATCTTTTTTCATCACCGGTCGGTTGAAATCAATTAAAGCGCGCGGGTGAATTCGAATATGTTCGGTGATAATAAACTCGAGCCGGCCGAGGCCGATACCAGCCACCGGCAAACGATATTGGCTGAAGGCTTCGTCCGGTGAACCAATATTAACCATCACCTTCGTCCGCGTTTCGGGCACCTTGTCGAGACGATGTTCGATCGTTTCGAAAGCCAGAAGTCCGGGGAAAACGCGCCCAGTTCGGCCAGCCGAGCAATCAACGGTCACCGGCACGCCGGTGCGAAGCACTTTTGTCGCTTGGGCCGTACCGACAATGCAGGGGATGCCGAGTTCACGCGAGACAATCGCGGCGTGGCTCGTCCGTCCGCCCTGATCGGTGACGATAGCTGAAGCAATTTTCATAATCGGCTCCCAGTCCGGATCAGTGATTTGCGTGACTAAAACTTCGCCTTCTTTGAACTCGGCAATTTTCGCCGCACTCTTGATCACTCGCACCGCGCCGGCGCCGATCTTCGAACCGACCGCCGCGCCGGTGACAAGTGGTGCCGGCGCCGGCGCTTTCAAACGGTACTCTTGATAACTTTGCTTGTCGGCCGTGGCGTGAATCGTCTCCGGCCGAGCTTGAACAATAAATAATTCGCCGGTAATTCCGTCTTTGGCCCATTCAGTATCCATTGGTTGATAACGTTTTTTCCGTTCCGAAAAATACTTTTCAATCTTCACCACCCAACTGGCGAGCCGAATGATCTCATCGTCAGTGAGACTCGTGGCGACGCGATCGCGTTGGGCGACCGGCACGATCATGGTCGGCTTCTTGCCTTGGCCGTAAATCATTTTTGTTTCTTTCGTTCCAAGATTCCGCGCGATGATGGCTTTGAAACCGGCCGCCAATGTTGGTTTGAAAACCGTGAATTCATCCGGCGTCACTTTGCCCTGCACGACCATCTCGCCCAAACCATAAGAACTGTTGATCACCACCACTTCACCGAAACCAGTTTCGGTGTCGAGCGAGAAGGCGACACCACTTGCGCCCTTATCGCTTCGAACCATTCGTTGCACGCCGACCGAAAGCGAAATCGTGAACGGTGGAAAACCTTTATCAACGCGATAAGAAATTGCCCGATCAGTAAAAAGGGAAGCAAAACAATTTTTAACCGCTTCTTCCAACGCTTTGACGCCACGGATATTCAAATAAGTTTCCTGTTGACCAGCAAACGAGGCATCGGGAAGATCTTCGGCCGTGGCCGACGAACGCACCGCCACATCAATCCCGTCCGGTGCCCCGCCACTTAATTCATGATAAGCTGTGGTGATAACCGAGCGAAGATCATCCGACATCGTGGCCGTTGAGATTACCCGACGAATGGCCGCTCCGCGGCGCGCTAGGTCGCGGACCGACCGCGTGTCGAGACCTTTCAACAAACGTTCAATCTCCGGCCGGAGTTGGGCGGTGCCCAAAAAGTGATCGTAAGCGGCCGAAGTAATTGCAAAACCATCAGGGACAGCAATGCCGAGCGGAGCGAAATTGGCGACCATCTCACCCAACGCCGCATTCTTGCCTCCGACTAAGGGGACATCATCAATCGTTAAGTCACGGAACCAGAGAATCAAAGCTGATGAACGTTCGGGCATAAAATTAATTTAAATTTTTAAAGCAATAATAAGATCGGAGACATTCGCTCCGACGTAACCAGTGTCTAGATAATCACCCACCTTGGCAAAGAAGGTGTAAGAATCATTCTGGTCGAGCAGAACCACCGGATCGAGACCGACAGCTCGCGCCCGTTCGCCAGTTATTGTATCACAGAGCGCCCCGCCGTGGTCACCATTATCCACCCCATCCGAGGCGAAAGCGAGAACGCATTCGCCGGCCGTGAGAAGTGACAAAGCCCCGAGCGCCAACTCCTGATTGCGCCCGCCGTGGCCGACACCATGGATCACCACCGTCGTCTCGCCACCGTAGAGATGAAGACTGCCGGCGGGTGCCAAGCGCAGAGCGCGAGCAATTGCTTCCCCCATCACCCGAGCTTCGCCCGCGATGGCTGTGTCTTTAATCGTGGCGGTCAAACCGAGAGACGGAGCGAGATCAGCCATCGCTTGCAACGCGGTCTCGTTGGTTAAAACTAAAAGATTTGTCACTCGTTCGAAATATTTATCTTCTTTAGGCGTCTCCAACAAATGTTTAATGATGGTCTCACCCTTATGACTAGCATCATATTTGATAATTATCCGTTTGGCATCTTCGATCGTGCTGTCATCCTTAATCGTTGGACCGGAAGAAATAAATTCCAGATTATTTCCCGGCACATCGGAAAAAATCAGGGAGACCACTCGCGCTGGATAAACCTGCTTCGCCAAATAACCACCGCGCGCCAGAGATAAATGCTTCCGCACCGTGTTTAATTCGCCGATCGTTGCGCCGGTCCGAAAAAGATGCTTCGTTAATTCAACCTCTTCAAGATAAGTATGGCTGTCGGGCTGACAGAGTAAAGCTGAACCGCCACCAGAAATTACAAAAATCACCAGATCGTCTTGGTTAAGTTGTGATAAGAGTTTGATGATTTCGGCAGTGGCCTTGATATTATTCTCGGTTGGAAAAGGATGGTCACCAAGAAAGAAACGGGTGCGTTTGGGTAAAACTTCCGGCTGGCGCACATCGATGACAGCGCCACCGGCAATTCGTTCACCGAGAATTGCTTCGAGCTCGAGTACCGCCTCGAGCGAACACTTGCCAACCCCGACAATAAAAATCCGACCATTGCCCGTGAGCGGAAAAGTTGTGCCCGAGACACGCAACTCGCCGGCCGTGGATGAGACGGCCTTCCGAATAACCGCTCGCGTGTCGAGCGACTGGAAAGCGGCTTCGGCCAACTTAAGCGCCGCCTCCCGAGCGGGGTTCAAAGCGAGAGCCGCGAAATTTTTGATACGGTGGGCGTCAATCACAGAATAGTGCCATCCTCCATCTGCTTCGGTTGATTGCTCCCGGCGACCGTATCATTGCGCGGAATCACATCAGAAGCGGGGGTCGGGCTACTTGATTGCCAACCAAAGAAGTACCACACCGCGACACCCAACACAATCAGAACAACAATAATCACCACCAACTTTTTCATATTGGCTATTCTAGCATAATCAGAATTGGGATATACTAGAGGTCATGAACTTAAGAGCGAGGGGGGGGTTCACTCTAATTGAACTGCTTGTCGTTATTGCGATCATTGGCTTGCTTTCGAGCATTGTGATGGCTTCGCTTGGCCAAGCCCGCGCGAAAGCGCGTGATTCAAAACGAATGCAGGATTTAATTCAAGTGCGAAATGCCTTGGAATTGTATAAGCTAGATAACGGTAGATACCCGGCGCCCCTTAGCACCTTGCCAGGGTTTAGTAATTGGAATTGGCGAAGTGGGGCGGTTTGTTTAGATTGTTCACCGACTGGATTTTATGGCCCAAATCGTGACGTTAACAGATTGTCAGAATTAGCCCCTTATCTAAATCCTCGTCCGAGTGATCCGCTCTGGTCTAATACAAACTACACAGAAGGATATTGGTATAAGAGCAATGGTGGCCGTGATTATAAATTAGTAGCGGTTCGTGTCGAAGCTTTTGATTCAGACCCAATATCATTGCAAGAAACTATTTTTTTTACCTCCTCCCGGCCTAGTATGTCCGTCTATTCATCTGATGTTTCTAAGAATTGGGTATGGAATCAACTTGTTTGTGACGTGGGAACCTGGGGAACAAATTGCGTACCGATATAAATTCGCATTTGTGTTGACTTTTGGAGACGGGTCGGTTAGGATAGTCCGGTAGCTTAAAGAGCCATTGAAAGCGCGAATTCGCATCAATCATCAGATTACCGCTCCCACCTTGCGCGTCATTGACGAGACGGGCGC
>CAYIEL010000034.1:0-7621 GCA_964362425.1 uncultured Candidatus Saccharibacteria bacterium
AGCCGTAGTCCACTTGGGTGGTGGCCGGTTCGTTGGTTGTCCAAGCGAGAATGGCCGAGGTGGGGGTGATACTTGTCGCGGTGACGGAGGTGATCGTGGGGGGGGTGAGGTCGGTGGGAGTGTTAGTGCACTGACTGGTGTTCCATGTGCAAGTGTTATCAATCTTGCAAGTGAGGGTGCCACCAGTGAAGCCCTGGGTTTGACAGGTGTTTGTGCCGACCGAACCGTCACACTGCTCGGTTCCCTCTCTGACATTGTTGCCGCAGGTTTGGGTGGGGACGGGGCCACCGGGGTTGTACTCAAATGCGCCGATGTCAGGGGCGAGGCCTTGGGGGCGGGAGACGCGATCCAGATCTTGGCGAATATCCACGCCATACAATTGTTGATAGGTGGTCGCTATCTGCTGGATGAGGATATTGTCGCCAACATCAATGGCAGGACTGCCTGATTGGAGGTGAAAATCATTGTTTAGCGCATCGATAAATTTTGGATCAGCTTCTGTTTTGTGGGCACCATTAGGCAGGGTTATCCTCGTCGAATTTCCCAAACCCGGATAGAATAAACTATAATCCATTTGAACATTAACTTGTCCAGATGATATCAGAACTTCATAAGCCTCGGGTTCTGCGCGTTTCGCGAAAATGTTATTTACAATTTCTGTATTAGGCTTGGCCACGGGTATTTGTATACCCGTATCATAATCATAAATGGTATTGCCGATCATTTTTACCTGGCTGTTCCTTGCATGCATTGCTACACCAGACGAATATGCACTTAAAGGATTATATGGCAATGTGGTGCGGTGGTGTATGTTGTAAACAACATTGCCTATAAAATAGGTATCTGTGCTTCCGGTGGTAATAATGCCGATTTCGGAATCATAAACAATATTTCCCAGTACCCATATTCGTTGCGGATCATAGTGAACTACTATTGCACTGCCCTCAGAAGAGCCACTTCCACGATAATTGGACATGGTGTTTTGTGAAATCACTACGTCATTGGTTTGTTTGATATCTACGGCATTCTCCCGATCGCCATGCATGATGTTTCTTCCCACGAACACATGGTGCGAAGTATAATTAGCACCGTGTCCGGCTTGGAAAGAATCCCCACCATTGTCGTGGATATAATTGTCCAAAATCCAAACCTTATACACGTAACTGCCGATGGCCGTTCCATGCTTATCGTTTTCAATCGCGGCTTCATCATCCCCGTTGTCATGAATATGATTGTTATAAAACACGATATCATGGAATTCGTTTCCCGCTTCTCCCCAGGCATATGCGGTTCCTCCACTTCCCACGGTTCCATCGCCAAATATTTCACTGTCTCGCAGAACAACATGGTGAGCATTGCTGCCGTTATGCGGCCGAACCTCAAAATTGCTATTGTAAAACCGTAAATTTTCCCAGATTGAGTAGGGGCCTTTTACAACAATACCCCCTTGTAACAACGGGCGAAGTAACGGAAAACCACGGACAAAAATCGGTCTTTCAACGGTTCCGATGGTCACAATGTATTTGGCAGACACAGTGTTCACACTGTTATGTATTTCAACAATACTTCCCTCGGCTAAATTCGTTGGAATCGTCAATCTTGGTTTCGCAACATTCCCATAAGGATTATTTGTATTCGTGGCACCGGGATTGGTGTTGTCAACATAATGTGTATAAAATCCTCCTTCAGAATTTTGTGTATAAGTAAGTGCAGGATTTCTTCTTGAAACATCATCATACATCCTATAACTTTCCTCAATCCCAAACTCCGGTCGTGGAATCCCGATGGGCGGTGTCCAGCTCCCTGTGGGCGGCGGGGGAGGCGAGTTGACACACTGACTGGTGTCAAAGCCCGTGCAGGTGGCATTGCAGGTTAGTGTTCCAGAGGTGAAGTCTTGAGTCTGGCAGGTTTGATTGTTGAAGAGAGCGCCGTCGCAGGATTCACCGGCGTCGAGGGTGTTGTTGCCGCAGGCGGGAGGCGGTGGAGTGGCGGCAAGAGTCCAGTCTAGGTTGATACTTTGCAAACTGTCGGTGGCCGAGAAAGTGGTCTGGTACTTGAGAGTGGTGCCATTGAAGCAGGCGGAAGTAGTTAAAGTCTGACCTTTAGTGATCGGGCACCAGGTCGAGCCGTTGTCGGTGGAGAAAGTGAGGGCGGATGCGCCGGCTACGGTCTCGGCCCAAGTGGCAGTGAGGGAAGCGAGCTTCCCCGAGTTGAGATTGGTGGAGGAGAAGGAGCCGGTGGTAGGCGAAGTCCCGCCGCCGGCCGAGGCCAGTTGGGTGACTTCAGTTGACGAGAGCGCGCGGTTCCAGATGGCGAGTTCGTCAAGTGTCCCAATCCATCCAACAGCGTTTGGGCCACCGGCAATCCGAAAAGTGTTGGTGCTGTTGTCGGTTGGACCCACAAAAGCCGGTTGGCTGGTTTGTAAAACGCCATCGATATACAACAAGACGCTGGTTCCGTTCATGATTCCGACATAATGATGCCAATTGGTATCGGAAAGAATTTGGTCAGAACCGGCTGATACCGCATGCCAGGAAATCCCATCATTTTGCGAAACATTGAAATAAAGTTTGTCTCCTTGGTCGCGGTAAAAAAAGAAAACATCTCTTCCTCCACCTTCTTGGGCCAGTAGCGAACGGGAACCTCGGGCAATTAATGCTTCATCCGATTTTGCCCATAAAGCCACAGAAAATTGGTTTAAACCTTCAAAACGATTGGGGTCGCCAAAATCGATATAGGCGGCGTTAGGCAACGTTCCAGTATTTGCAAAAGAACACCCCTGGTTGAGTTTCCCTGGCACCGTACAATCTAAACCTGCTCCAACAACAGTTCCAATTAGTGGATCCCTGCTTGAATCTAGAACATTTCCATTCAAGTGCCAGAGACCGAGGAGGCCTTGGCCGAGGAGAGAGGTGGGGTCAAGCTCGTCGCCAGTAGTTGGTGTGGTGGCGGTGTAATTGATCGCGCTCCCACTGTTTGTGACATTAGTTAAGCTCGCTGGATCAACGTAAGAGAGATCATCGTAGTCGTCGAAGAGAGAAGTGGGGGTGGAAGCGGCGGGAGCGGCGAGTTGCTGTTGCTTGATAAAGCTTTGGGAACCAGAGAGACCGAGGAAGAGAGAGAGAACAAAAACAATGAGAGCGAGGGTGAGGGTTTTCATATACTGGGAATTATACTACGGGGGCCGAGAGATATGAAATTGATTTATCCCCTTCGCACCCCAGGGTCTAGGACTTGCTCTTTTTGGTTTTATCTCTAAAATATTTGCCTTGTATTACGCTTGGGAGATTGCTACAATCTGCATACATGAAGTTTGCTCGGCCCAAAAAACTCGTGTTCTGCAACAATAAAGGCGGGGTTGGTAAAACCACCTTATCATTTTATGTCGGCGTGGAACTTTCTAGAAAAGGATTCAAGGTCGCCTTAATAGATCTTGATCCTCAATGCAATCTAACGCTACAGACGCTCGGTCATACTTTCTATGAGGAAAATTTGTTTTCCCATAACACCGAGACTATATATGATGTTCTAAAAGCAAAACTTGAAGGGAGTGGTGATGTTGACAGTTCCATAAAACCCGTTTATGTCCGGGATAATCTGTTTATATTACCGGGGGATATCCAACTTTCTTTGTATGAAAATTTACTCCTAAGTGGCTATAATGATGCGGCCGCTGGCAACTTGCGTGGTTATTCCGATACCAGCGCCATTGATAGATACCTAAACGAGATAGGCGCTTCGGAAAAAATCGACATATTCGTCATCGATACTTCCCCAAGCCTTGGTGTGCTAAATCGGGTGATATTCCTAGGAACAGAATATTTCATTGTCCCCATCACCCCAGATAGTTATAGCGTTCAGGGAATTAAAAACCTGGGTGTGGTATTTGAGGGCTGGAAAAAGAATTGGAAAAATACCGCCCAAGCCGCGGCGGTGGCTGGGCAAACTCCGGTAAATCATGTCTTGCGGGGAGATGGACTTTTCATTGGGTATATAATTAACTCCTTTAATGTGTACAGCAAAAGAGTTGTGCGCCGACAAGATGATTGGCTTGCAAAAATTCCCGCGGAAGTCAAAAAATTTCTATCTGAGAAACATGGACGGAATGGACTTGTCGAACAAAGTTGGAAAAAACCAATAGGTTCAATGCAAGACTACGGACAACTGACGGCGATTTCTATGGAAAATCATCTGGCTATTCAGGAATTTGAACGCGAAAATATTCAGGAATTAAATTTGAAGGGCACGAAAGAATTGCAAGAAAAAGCCAAAAAGGAAATCGATGAATTAACAAATAATGTCGCGGGGGTGCTAGAAAATTATTGAAATATGTTTCTAGTTACGTCGTCACTGATTGACCATCAATGGTCATGGGGATATCAATTTCGCAGGTACCGGAGACACAAGCTAATTCTTTAGAGCCAGTTGTCCCGTCTTCCATCTCGTAGAGCACCAGTTTAGAAAAATCAATGGTTGGAAAATTCTTCATCAGTTCGTTGTAACGTTCTTCGGTAATTGCCTCGTAAGGCGCCAAACGGTAGACGTGCTCGCTGCGCGGGAGGAACGATAGACCACCGATAATATCCCAATGTTCATAAACCCAGTTCGCGACACGTAGCCACTCATCTTCACTGACAGAAATAGTCGTGGAAGGATTGTGCTCGGTGAAATTCTCTTTGACAATCCGCCAATACTCAAGTTGATCGAGAGAAGTTAAATCATCTTTATAAAGGGAGCCCTTCGGCGCCTTCACCGGGAAATCGAGGACAAAGGTTGTTGCCGTCTCCGGTTGTTGCCCCACTTCGGGGTTGTATTGCACGCCCATATCGCGAAGCATACGAAAAAGCGGGTTGTGCCCCTCGATCCGCACTCGACGAAGGTAGTAAGGCGCATGACGCGGATGCATGCCGGACGAGGAATCGAAAAGTTGTGAGCCATTGCCGGACGGCTTCACACAAGTAATGCAAGTGGAGGCATTGATGCCGAAACGCGCCGCGTACTTCCGATTGGTCTCGATCGCCACCTCTTTTAACTTGCGGAGTGTGTTGGGTTGACGGACAGCTTTGCAATCCCACTGGCCGGTAATCGAGATACCGAGCAGAGCTTCCATCTCGCAATTCTTTTTCCACTCTTTCGACAGATATGGGAAGTGGGTCAAACTAGCTTGGTAAGTGCCGAGAATCGCCGCGACGCGGACTTTTTCAAGTAGAGTGTCTTCAGTATCGTCCGAACGGGCAACCACTTCGGATAAATTACAAAATTGTTTGGATTGAAGAATAATTTCACCGCAGGGATTAGTGCCGGGCACCCACGGTTCGGTCGAGTGCGGATCGGGCGCAATCACTTTCCAACGTCGCGCCGGTAACTGATGCCGGAGGCCACTGCGGTTGAAGATTCCCCGCTCACCAGAACCGGACTTGACCAGATTCAGCCATTCGTCAAGAAAATCGGCGAGCGCGGGCTTCTCATTGTAAATCGCCGAATTATTGGCCATACTGCGCTCGGGATGAGTGAGATAAAATTGGCCATTCTTGGCTTCTTGCATCTCCTTATCATCAAGATCGGAAAGTGAGATTAAAGCGCTCCGCCGTACCCCGCCGGCCACAACTACCTCGCCAATTTTACAAATAATATCGTGAGCATCAATCGTCGTGAGCCGCCGACCTTGACGCGCGAGCATCTTGGCGCGCGTGAAATCGAGCAGGCGGCGAAGGGGGTCCGGGCCGGACGCGCGGCCACCCATGGTCTGAAGACGCGCGCCGGCGGGTCGAACCTGCGAATAATCAAATACAACATCCTTACCTGACGACCAAGTCTCCATCCCATGCGCGAGCGCATCCGCCCAGCCTTCGCGACTATCCGGAACAACGAAACGAGTTGGTTTGTCGCTCGCCTGACGTTTGATAATCGGCAGAAGTTCAACCGTTTGATGCTCCACCGAAAAGCCCATGCCGGTACCGCACATCAGCACATACATTATCTCGGCGAAGTCTTGCCACTTCGTTGGCGCGATATAAGCGCAGTTATAGGCGGCGACATTGCTCTTCTCGGCCGCGGAACCGGCCGACCACAGAAGGCGCATCGAACCCAAAGCCTTCATACTCAAAATATATTCGCGAATCTCGGTGTACTCGCTTTCGGACAATTTGTCACCAAGCTTACTGCGCATAAAATTGATATAACGATCAATCGTCTCAATCCACGCTTCCCGTCGGTTTTTCTCCGGCAACCATTTCGAATAAGTGCTGTAATAAACGAATTCAGCCAGTTGATTCCGGAAATACTCCTTACTTTGAGCCGTTAATTCGCGAACTTCCTTGGGCACTTCACCCTTCTCCCGTCGTACTTCTGATCGCCGTTCGCGATAAAGAATATAGGCCTTAGAAGTCTTGACGAAATTATGAAGAATTAACTGTTTCTCAACTAAATCCTGTACGCCTTCGACGGTCGGTAAGAAATCCGGCTTACTTTTCTTAACCAAACCCTGAAGATCCTTCACCACCGCATGAGCCACCGTGGTCGCCCCCTTCTCATCACCTTCGGCCGAGGCCCGCATCGCCTTCCAAACTGCATTGACAATCCGCTCTTCCTCAAAGGGGACAACTGAACCATCTCGTTTCCTGATCTGCGACAAGATCTCTCGGCGAGCTAATTTTTTATTTTTTGCTGGTGGCATAGGTGCTAATTCTAGTCTTTCATTCTCTGAAAAGCAAAAACTAAAGTCTGTTGATAAGTTAACCAACTTACGGCTCAAACCAGAAGCTTACAAACCACGCGTTCGAAGATAAAGCAAGCCACCGTGAAGAGCGCTCGCCTCGCCGAGTACGGCTCGGCGCAGTGGTGGTAATTTAGTAAAAACGGTGGGGATTAGAGACAGCTCTTTTTCGACAATTTTAAGATCAATTCCGGGACTCTTAAACATACTGCCACCCAAGATAAAAACGTCCGGTGACCAGTGAACAATGCTGTTATGAATACCTCGAGCTAACCACCGCGCCGTGGTTAACCAATGCTCGGAATCGTTGATTTCAGAGGGTTTTTTACCAAACTTAGCCTCAATAGCCAAACCGGAAACCAGTTCTTCAAGTGTTTTAGCCACTCCAGTTTGATCAACTGATAAAATTTGCTCGCCGGGCTCAAAACCACTGGTTGACAAATCAATTTTCTGATTAACAATTCGCGCCCCGCCGACGCCTGAACTGACTGTGAAATAGCCAACGATCGTGGCCCCACGGCCGGCGCCGGCGCCGGCTTCGCCGAGCGCGGCGAGAGCAGCATCATTCTCGCCGAAGACCGGAATCTCAAGCACTTTTTTTACCAGCTCGACAACTCGCGCGCCACCCCAAACTTTTCGACTCGAGCCAATCACTATCGCCTTAACCGTTTCATCGGAATTTCGAACCGCTTTAATAATTAACTCAATTCCCTCTTCCACCAAGTTAGGTGTTGGAATAATTTCCGGCTCGCCCAAGGTCTCGCCGTCGAGTGACCGCGCGAGTCGAAATTTTGTCCGGCCGATGTCAAAAAGTAGAAACATAATATTAACGTTACGGTGTATTAGAAATCGTGTAAAATATCATTCCGTCAGCACCCTGATTTGGATCATAAGCCCGATCGAGAG
>CAYIEL010000035.1:0-7410 GCA_964362425.1 uncultured Candidatus Saccharibacteria bacterium
TGTAACAGAGCCAGTATATATCAAAATCAGCAACTAAAATTTTCCTTTAACTCGATTTAACCGAGGACGAATTTCGGAAATTGCTCTGAAAATGCTTTACATTTTTTGCTTCGCCTGATAAGATCTACGAGTGAACTATTTTAGTCACTATTTTAGTCAATCAATTACTAATTTTAACTTAAAAATTGTTTACCAGTTTATATTCTGTCGCCGCGAACCGCGGCCCATCTTAAGCACTTAGCTGGGAAACAGTTACCACATATCGTGTCATTAAAAACCCTTCTCCTCCTCACCATCACCAGTGGTCTGGGAGGAATTGTCTTCGGTTATTTCCTCCGTTGGCTCATTACGCTTGGGCAAAAGGGGTCAATGGAAATCGCCGTCAAGAAAACAATCCTGGAAGCCAAAGACCAAGCGCAGAAAATTATTGATAAAGCCGAGGAACACGCGGAAGAATTGACGCGTGAAATTAAGGAGAAAGAAAAAACTAAAGAAGACGAACTCACCCGTAAAGAAGAACGTTTAATCAAGAAGGACGAGATTCTCGACAAACGGCAAGTGGATATTGATCGCGAAGTGGAAACGATCAAGAAGCGCCTCGAAGAAATAAAGCAAGTAAAAGAAGAGTTAAGACAAGCCGAACAGAAAAAGACTACAGAGCTCGAACGGGTATCAAAATTGACGGAAGAGGAAGCACGCGAAGAATTGCTGGCGACCATCACCAAAAATTATGAGGAGGATCTGTCGGTTCGGATGCGCAAACTTGAGATGGCGGGAGAAGAAAAATTGGAGGGTAAGGCAAAAGAGATTCTCACCACCGTTATCCAACGGCTCGCCAATTCGACGATCCCCGAAGTAATGTCAACGGTCGTCGCACTCCCCTCCGATGACGTGAAGGGAAAAATTATCGGCAAAGAAGGACGCAACATTCGCGCTTTCGAGAAGACGACCGGCGTGGAAGTAATTATTGACGATACGCCGGGTTCGATTATTCTCTCTTCTTTCGACCCAGTCCGACGCCAGATCGCCAAAGTGGCACTCGAGGCGTTGATTGCCGACGGACGGATTCAGCCAGCGAAGATTGAAGAAATCGTCGCCAAGTCTAAAGAGAATGTCTCACAAACCATTAAAGAGAAAGGTGAGCAAGCGGCTTACGAAGCCAACGTCTTTAACCTCGATCCGCGAATTATTCTCATTCTCGGTCGGCTCCATTTCCGCACCAGTTATGGCCAAAACGTTTTGCAACATTCGATCGAGATGGCTCATCTCTCGGGCATGCTCGCCGAAGAACTCGGCGCCGATGTCCAAGTGGCGCGGGCGGGGGCGCTTCTTCATGACATCGGCAAAGCGGTTGACCATGAAGTGTCGGGAACGCATGTGGAAATCGGCCGGCGCATTTTAGAGAAATTCGGCGCGAGTGAAGCGGTGATCAAAGCCATGCAAGCCCATCACGGTGAGTATCCATATGAGACCTTGGAATCAATGATTGTTCAAACGGCTGACGCCATCTCCGGCGCCCGGCCGGGCCCCCGACGCGATACGCTTGAGAATTACCTTAAACGGCTGAAAGACCTTGAGGATGTGGCCAACTCTTTCCCCGGTATCGAAAAAACCTATGCCATTCAAGCCGGAAGGGAAATCCGCATCTTCGTAAAACCGCAAGAAATTTCCGACATTGAAGCTAAAAAACTCGCTCGAGATATTGCCATTCGCATTGAGCGGGAACTCAAATATCCGGGTGAAATCAAGATTACTGTGATTCGCGAAGCGCGAGTGGTTGAATACGCTAGGTAATTTGTGTATAATAGGGGTTAGACAGAGAATTGGTCGAGTATTACCAATAACCATTTTTTATAGTTATGAATAAAGCCTCCCTAGTTGATGCCGTGTATGAGAAGATCGGCGGGACCAAAGTCCAAGCCGAGCAAGCTGTTGATACGGTGGTTGATTCGATCGTCGCGTCTTTGAAAAAGGGCGATGAAGTCTCAATTGCCGGGCTTGGTATTTTCTCCACCAAACAACGCGCGGCTCGCACGGCTCGGAATCCCCGCACCGGCGCTGCCATCCAGGTTGCCGCCATGCGCGTGCCGAAGTTCCGCGCCGCCAAAGCCCTCAAAGAAGCGGTCAAGTAATTTAAACTTCGTCCCACTACAAAAAAATCCCCAGTCGTAAGGCCGGGGATTTTTTGTGTCATCAGGTTAATCAGATATAAAACTTCTGAATCAGGGGGTTCAGGCGCGTGATGATTTCGTAGGGCGAAGTTTGGGCGCGGGCGGCGAAGAATTCGGCCGGGATCGTTTCACCGATCAGAGTGACAATATCGCCAACCTCAACTCCGGGCACTCTGGTGACATCAATCACAATCATATCCATCGAAACTCGGCCGAGCACTTTTGTCCGCTTCCCGCGCACCACGACTTCTCCAATGCTAGAGAGGATTCGCGGGAAACCGTGCCAGTAACCGATTGGGCAAACGGCGAGCTTCGTTCCCGCCTCAACTCGTTCGGTGAAATCGTAACCGACCGCTCCCCCATCGGGTAAAGTTTTTACTTCACCAATAATTGTTTTCCAAGATAAGATTGGCTCTAACTTAATTTTATTTTCAAAACGTTTTCGCCATTCGGCGCTCGGCCAGAGACCATAGAGACCGAGACCTACGCGCACCAGATCGTAACGCGTTTCGGGATAGCCAATTACCCCGCCGGTTGCCGAAAGATGTTTTGCTAACACGTTTCGAGGAATCCCCGCTTGCTCTAATTTATCCAAAAACTTTTCAAATTCTTTTACCTGCTCGGCCACCGAATTCGCCAACTCCTCACTCGAAGCAGTGGCCAGATGACTATACACGCCGAGCAAGTTTGCTTTAACTTTTTTTAAATAAGCTGGTTTGGTTAAAAGAGAAATGGCCGCGTCAAAATCGGCCAAAATGAAACCCTGCCGATGCATACCGGTATCAAGTTTGAGATGAAACTGTGGTGGCTTCGACATCTTGAGCAGAGAAGTGAGAGAATCAAGCGAAGAAATTGTCACGACAATATTGTTTTTTGCGGCAACTGAAAAATTAATCGGTTGGGTGTAACCAAGCACGAGAATGGGAATTTTTATTCCGGCCCGGCGAAGAGCGACCGCTTCGACAATCGAATCAACGCCGAGCCAATCAACGCCGAGCTTGACTATTTGTTTAGAAAAATCAATCAAGCCGTGACCGTAAGCGTTAGATTTCACCACCGACATCAATTTAATTTTCGGCCCAATCCCTAAACCTTTCGGTCGGGCAAGTAATTTTCGAAACGCTCGATAATTGCGCGCGAGCGCTTTAGTATCAACCTCAATCCAAGTGCGTAAATTATTTTTTGAACGCATATGCGGGATGGGAGAATCCCCGCCCGTACCGAACGGTACGTTCGGGCGGGGAACTCCCGATTATTAATGCGGACAGCGAGAATCGAACTCGCCTCTGCTGCTTGGAAGGCAGCCGTACTACCGATATACTATGTCCGCAAATCATGACTCTAATGCTAGCAAAAGTATCGCCCGAGAGCGAGAGACAAAAAAATGCCCCGTTCAAAACCTGATGGTTCTAAACGAGGCAAATAGCACACCGATAGCACAATGAAACAAATTTAGGAAGATGATCCCACTACCACCTTGTCGGGGTAAAACCGCTCATCAGCCGACCATCCTCCAGCGTCGACCGTCACCCCTCCTCCCCTCTCAGTCTTTTCGTCAGCAGGCAAATCCGGAATGGCCGCCACCACGTCAAGACGTACCCTGGATCCTTTTCTTCCGTTTCTCCGCATTGACCCGAGCTTCTGTCCAAGCTCTTTTAGCTCAAACATCTTTTCGCGGATCTCAGCTCGAAGGTCATCTCGACGCCTCTTCAAAAGACGAGTTTGACTGGCAAGATTTTTACTTCTTCTCTTGCCCACGGGACACCTCCTTTCTATCTTCTGTCCCAAGTTTGTTAAAAAGAACAAAGTACGCCACCTTCCACTATTCTTAGGGTAGCACGGGCGTCAAATTCCGTCAACAAGCGAGAGCTTAGGCCATCGCCGAAGCGATTTCGTCGATTGTGCGCATCACCGCGTCGCGGGGATTCTTCGCTTGAATAATCGGCCGGCCAACCACAATTCGATCGGCACCAGCCTTAATGGCATCAGCGGGGGTCATAACCCGTTTAAGGTTCTGATCATCGCCGGGAACAACCGCCCAAGCTGGACGAATCGCCGGCGTATTGAGAGATAAAGCCGTCCCAAATTTTGCACGGATCATTTCCGCTTCTTTGGGAGATGAGATGAGGCCGTCAAGGTTTCCGTCTACCGCTGTTTGAGCAAACCGCATGACAGCTTCCGCTACCGAGCAGCCAAACATCTTTTGCGTATCGTCCTCTTTGAGACTGGTGAGAACCGTTACGCCAAGTACCTCCGTATCCGGCAATTCGGCTTTGAGCACCCGCAACGCCGGAGCCCCAACTGCGCACATGGTCGTCAGCAAGTATGGCCTCGCCTCTCGGAGAAACATGCCATCAGTCGAAAGCGTCTCACCAATATCAGTCAACTTCAGATCAGCAAACACTCTGACTTCTCGCTGATGAAGGAGACCAATGAGACTGTAACCACAAGTCCGCAAAGCCGAGTTCACTTTGATACAAACTCCGGTTCCCTGAAGTGAATCGGCAAGGTGTAAAACTTGCCCACCAACCCAATCTCGCGCTGTGGCACACTCGCCATCCAGTTGCTCGGGTGGGGGCTTAAAATCCGCCGCCACAATCAATCTCTCTGCTGGTGTCAGTTTCTTTTGCATCTGGTCCTTCCTTTCTTTCCTTGTTTTCTTGTTCGGGTTTTAACAAACGTCATTAAGACGTTGCCAGTTTTCAACCGGCGTTTTTGGACGAATGGCTTCTGACCCCTGTTCACACAACGGACATTTTTCTTTCGAGGGAAACCACGTTGGCATGGGGCGATCAATCAGCGCGACAATTTTCTTGCCGTTTACCTCCTTGAGGCCAGACCGATTTACGAGGACCGCAACGAAGGGCAAAGCAATCCCGCCGGCCACGGCAACAGCCGCAACCGAAAGTTCAACACTGCCACCGGTGGTAAGCACATCTTCAACAAAGAGAACTCTCTCGCCGGGATGAATCGTCGTTCTCTTGAAAACCATAAGTTTGCCGTCGCCGCCGGTCTCTTTTTCTGTGTAAGCGCGCAAGCAAGAACGTGAGTCAGCCCGACCGACATGTCGTGAGACACCGTCGGCCATGGTAATGGCTCCCATGGCAGGCCCAACCACACGATCGACATCTTTGGCATTTAAGCCGTGCTCCCCAAGCAGATACACGAGATCACGACAGGCTTCATCGTGAATCAGCGTATCTTCCGCGACAAGTTCACTGTTGAAAAATCCGCTCGAGTGCCCGCCCGAAGTGAGCAAGGCGTGGGGACGTTTTGGATTTTCATCATGAATCCAAAGTGCTCCCTTCCTCTGATATTCTTGAACCCAACCATCTTTTGTCCTAAACATGGAATTTCCCTTTCAAAGATTTCAACGACCAAATCAACCAAACCCAACTCTAACAGAAACCACTCTAAAAATCAAACTTGTAAAATTTTTCTTGT
The DNA here is from genome assembly GCA_964362425.1 of uncultured Candidatus Saccharibacteria bacterium. Classification (GTDB taxonomy): domain Bacteria; phylum Patescibacteriota; class Minisyncoccia; order Phycocordibacterales; family JACOZG01; genus JAGVGK01. The sequence goes on from CAYIEL010000035.1 coordinate 5,616, forward strand.
CGGGGTAGGCGGAATCGGACCGCCACTACAAGACCCCCAGCCTTGCGTACTACCACTATACTATACCCCGCGATATACCCACCGTTAATTACATAATAACAAAACGAGACCCCTGATACATTCCGGGGTCTCGAATAAATCACGTCAGTTTCGTCCTGGAAAATTAGGGAATTGTCGAGGTGGTTCCCACCGAAGACGCTGTTCAAACAAATCGTCAGCATGGACATCAAGAAAATCGGCTACGATTTTCTCGCCATCGGCAACCACGATTTGTTGCAAACCAGCGGGGAAAAGACGGCTAGGGGGCATACAAACGACGGAAATTGGCGACCAAGAACGTTGGACTGCCTTTTTAATAATCCTGAACAGTTTTCGGTTGGGAGTAAATTTCTTCCCACCCCGGTCTTCCTTTGTCTCCTCTCCGTTGGCGCGTCTTTTGGCTTTCTCGCAGACTATCCGACTTAACCTAACTTGTCGGCCTCTCCCCTTTTTCCCACTCCGCCCGTTCCTTTTAGCCACAGGCTATCTCCCAAAAGAACAACTGAAAAACACAAAGACCTGTACGAGTTTAGTATGGCACAAAGAGGCCCCGATACGCAACGCGTCGGGACCTTTCTTCTCTCCTTTTTTTTCTGGGGTTTACCGCCGATGATGACCATGGCCGCCAGCATGTCGGCCGATTACGATAGGCCGAGTAACCACAACCGCCGGCCGACCATAAACAACTGGCCGTGAGTAGTAGATCGGCCGATAGTACGAACGATACACTGGCCAAGGATCGTAGACAACAGTCGGTCTGTAGTACACGGGAGCCGAGTAGTATGGCTCGGTGTACACCACTGGCCCACTGTAGACGACCGGCGGAGCCCACTCTGTCCGCTCCACCACTTGCTTCACGTTTCCCTTGTCATCGGTGACAAAAGTTTTTGTCGTGACGCAACCAGCTTCGATCATCGCCACCAACACAACCAAACTAGCTAAAATAATCGGCTTCATCGCAATCTCCAATCTAGGCCTTTATGGCCTTGTTTTTGAAACCCAGAAAATTAACAACGACCACTTTACTCGCCCTATTATACACCCACCTATCCTATTTGTCAATGGGCAAAAAGTGTTGTATTATATAGCTTTTCGGGCTGCCGATCCGCCAGCTGGCGGAGAACTCGGTCTTAGTAATTTAAAATCGGGGTACTCGGATTTGAACCGAGACTAAATCCTCCCAAAGGACTCGTGCTACCGTTACACTATACCCCGTTGCTACAGAATAATATCCTCAAGATGGTCAACTTTCAAGACTCTCCCCTCTTTATTCATATATACCGCCAGAGAATCAACTTGCCAATCACGATCTTCACCAATCCGACGCTCGAGTAAATAGGTCTCGATTGTGCGCGCCAGCCGTTGCCGTTTCCACGGATGGATATTATCTTCTGGGGCGTAGGTGTCGCTCCCCTCTTCCGGCACCGTTTCTCGCGAAACTGTTTTGACCTCAATGAAGTGGATAATACCATCTCTATCGGCCACAATGTCTATTTCCCCCCACTTTTTCCAATAATTGCGCTCGATAATCTTGTAAAAGTGTTTCTTAAGAAACACTTCGGCGTGATTTTCACCCGCTTTTCCAGTGTTTTGCTTAGCGGTCTGGCTCATATTATTGGACAAGCATTCAGTGTCTCTTATACACAGTATCCACAGGTTTATCCACATTTATAAAAGACTTTTGGCCTTAAGATAAATCCGGTGCGGGTAGGGAGAATCGAACTCCCGTCTCATCCTTGGCAAGGACGTGTTCTAC
>CAYIEL010000036.1:0-7296 GCA_964362425.1 uncultured Candidatus Saccharibacteria bacterium
TGAATTTACTTTCAAATAAACTGCCGGTGCGCTGATACTTCTTATTGAAATACATTGAGTAACCAGTTTGGAGTTTTTGCATAAGTTTGGGGATACCACCGTCTTCTTTTTCTCTGACCAACAAATGAAAATGATTCGGCATGAGACAGTAAGCACCAATGTCAACCAAACGATCGGGAAAATTAATTTGAACGAGATGAAAAATATTTTCAAAACTCTTCCCTGACCAATCACTCGGGTGGATCAAGTGTTTGTTGTTACCGAGATAGAGTGAGACAAGAAAACGGATATGATCTCGACGATCAAGAAAAGTTTTTCGTTTATCGGTGCCACGATTATAAATGTGGTAGTACTCGTCGGGGGCAAAAGAAATTTTTCTAGTCATAATCTCCATAATTTTATACCTACCATTTTCTATGTCAAGGTCGAACCTTGACAATTACAAGTGACAAGCAAAATTTAGAACACAAGAAAACGGCTTATTTAAGCCGTTTTTAATTCTCTTTAGCTTCATGTCAAGGTCGTCGAACCTTGACGAACGATTATCCTAGCTAGCGAGTGTCAAATTGAAGCAATTATTCCCGCGCGAGCTCACTGTCGAGGTTCTTTGCCAAAAACGCCCCATCGCTTACGAATGAAAATTGCTTTCCCTAAAAAACGTTATGGTATCAGATGGCACATTGAGACGGTGATGAGCATGCTCAAAAGAAATCTCGGCGCGCGCCTCTTCGGTCGAACCTTCCGATCCCAGTCGCGAGAGTTATCCTTGAAGGTCATCACTCACAACTGTATGGTTGTGTAGCTAGATGTTTTCTACGGAGCAGGTCGAACCTTGACGAACGAGTGACTAATGTTAAACACCGTTGTTAAACACTCGGTGTTTAACAAGTTACGGGGCGACACACGGATAACAGACCCGTACATTATTTCTATACGATGTAGAATCGTTTCCCTGTTCTATGGTTGTAATTGAATCCCTTGAAGGGGTAGCGCGCGGGCAACCTGGCGCGACCGTAGGAGTAGGTGCTTTTAACTCAAGTACTTGGCATAAATTGCTAGTGTTATAACAAGTGCGAACATTATTTGAAAAACTTATTCCTCCGACATACTCGGTGCCAACTGTTGGAACAGCGACCCAACCACCGCCCGTAGGGCAATCCGGCGGCGTAAGCGGTGAATACACACGTAGATACATTACGCCATCTCCCGGTTTTTGGACAGACGAGGGAGCGCCACAGCTCCAACTACTGCCATTCCATGCCCAATATGAATTCGAGGCGGAACAGCCAGAAGTTTCAAACTGGAGCTGCCCAGCTGATAGCTTTAGCCCCGAACCACCCGCTGGAGTTTTAACTTTCAATTTATAACTGTCAGCAGAGTCAGTAAACAAGCCATTAGTAGTATCAGCATAGGTTGCGATAGTCACTGATCCAGTCGTCGGAGAAACAAAAAGACCACCACTAGGCGATAGGTTAATAGAAGTTACCGCGGGCCGGCAGTCCAATTTTGCGCCCGCCCCAGCGTTATCGGTAACACTGTAAGCAACCTCGTTGGCACCACAACCAGTGTAAATCCGCTTTTGCGTGACATCAAAATCAACCCTAACCTCGTTAGGGTTAGTGGTATTAGTAATAGTGCCAGCCGGGTCAAAAGCAATTCCGGTACCAGCCGTCAAAGTAGTTATTGATGGTGCGATCGCGGTATTCCAGATAACATAGCCAGAATCATCGAGGGAATGCAGAGTCCGCCCGGCCCATTGGTTACCATCAACAATCTTTATTTGCCCATCGATGTCTAAAAGAGCTTTTGAGTCGAAGACAAGAGTGCCATCAGCAAAAGAAAGAGAATCGGTGGAAGTACTTATGCCAATCTTACCCTTAGTGTTATTAGTACTAATAGGCACGGATAATGTACTACTAGCAGCGGGCCCACGCACGTGAAGATCGCTCAAAATTGTTAATGGCCCATCTTTGATCTGGGGGATAAATCCCGAAGCATTGAGGGGGAGATTGCAACCCGGATTACTGCTTGGCGAGCAAGAAGTGGGGCCATTAGTCGGGCCCTGCCACGCGGCCGAAACCACGCTAGAAGTTATTACTATTATGGCTAAAAGCTGACAGCTAAAAGCTAAAAGCTTTTTAATTAATAACATACATAACAATTGCGGACATAGTTATAGTTTGAGCCACCCCCTGGGGGATATTCTTGAGCACAACTACTGGTACCACAGGTTAAAGTACCGTTAGCGGTTTGGAACGGTGACGGGCAATCAGCAAGCGTCGCTTGGGCAGTGGAAACCAAACGAAGCACTTGACACGACTGGACGGCTCGATAACAAACCCTGACAATATTGGTCAAACCGGCGGCACCACCAACATTCTCGTTGTAGGTCGACAAGGTTGTCCAACCGCTAGGGCAAGTTCCAACCGTTGTTCTCGCCTTAAGATACATCACCGAGCCACCCGGATATTCGGTCGAAGCCAAGGGGAAGCTGGCACACCCCCAGCTTGTGCCATTCCATTGCCAGGTTTGGCCAGCGGTGAGACCACAACTTTCAAATTCTACCCGACCGCCATTAAATCTTAAGCCATCACCAGCGGTAGCCGCGACATTTAATTTAATTTTGTTATCCCCGCCAATCAGAAGTCCATCGCCAACATTAGTGGCGAGAGTGACTGCTCCTGTCCCTCCGCCAGTCAAACCGCCACCAGCGGTAACGTTCGTGACGAAGTCGCGACAACCAATATCAGAGTTTGTCCCGCTCTGGCCAATTGAGATTAAACCTTTCGAGGCGGGAGAAGCACAATTACCTATCACTCGTCGCTGGGTCTCGACATCGTAAATAGAAATGGTACCAGCATTGGTAATCTTGCAGTCCGGCTCGGACCCGGTTGGACAATTCTTGATTGTAGTATTGTTTGGGGGGCCAGAGCCATTGAAAGTAATTCCAGTTCCGGCGAACAAATTGGTGATGCCCTGCACTGGCGCATCACTCCATGTGGCCAACCCGGTATTATCAACCGAGGTAAGCACCTTGCCGACACCTGGAGCACAAGTTGTAAAAGGGCTACAGGCTCCCGTATTGCGAATCCGAACCTGACCACCGATGTCAAGAGCAACGGCTGGCAAACCAATAATTCCGATCCCCACATTCCCATCCACAAACAAATTGCCGCCATTGACCCAAAGATTATCGTCAATGGTCAAAGGGCCAGTTCTGGTCTGGGCGGTAGAGCCGACATTGATCGGGGCCGGGGCGTTTTCAGAACCGTTGCCCGTTGGCGGAAAGAAACTTGGCGCTTGCCAATCAGCCAACGCATAGCCGACACTTAAAACAAGGAGAGCGATGAAGAGGGTGGCCTTGGTAATGTCAAAAATTTTATTTTTATTCATATTTATTTATCAAAATATCCAAATTAATTTGCTTGGTTCATCATTCGCTCGATCTCTGCCCGACGGGCGTCGGTGAGTGGCGGGGTGTCTTTGGAATTCTTTTCCATAATCGCCTGAATCCGGGCCAACTCCTCGGCCGTCGGCGGGGGCTTCTTCACGGCTCGTTCCGTGGCGAGACGATTGATCTCGCCAATCTCTTGTGGCGTCAACTCCCGCCGCACAGTGGCCGCCGGCGCGATGGAAGACTTGAATTGATTGAAGCGGTAGTCCACATACTTCACCGCCAACGCGACGACGATCACCGCCAAGGTGAGGATGATCATCGGCGCTCGATAAATGTTGGTAGTGTCTGTCATCGCTTCGCTGTTTATTATAGCAAAACCAGACCACTCTAACTTGCCACCAGCGAGTTAAACTGTTGATAACCTTCGTTCCCCAAATTTTCTTAATGGCAAGGGTAACCCTTGACATGGACAAAATCAGGATTTGTCAGCATCATTTCCACCGTGATAACTTAACCAGTCATTAATGAAATCTGAAAACTTTTCGGCGCCGGGGGCAAAGTAGACCGGAAATGATTTTGAATTGAGAATTTTATTCTCGGGCAATTTGTCGCCCAGATAATATGGCAAACTCGATAAACGGTACTGGCTTAAATAATTCTTCGCTTGTTTGATGTCAGGAATTATTTTTTTCTCCCAACTTTGCGGATCAGTAATTTTGACCGGGTTGAGATGAATGTAGGCGAAAAGATATTTCAGATAATTGTCATCATCAACATGCTTGGCACGAAATGTCCCTTCAAACAGGGAACCGGCTCGCTCATGTTTTTTATTGAAGTACATTGAATAGCCAGTTTGAAGCTTGAGCATGAACCGACTGATATTGCCGTCCCCGCTATCCGGCTCCCTAATCAAGAGATGGAAGTGATTCGGCATCAAACAGTAAGCACCGATGTCGACCAAAGTTTTTTCTCTTGGTAAATTAAGTAGGGTGATCGGATCCTTACCTTCATGATCACTTAGGTGAATCACCGACTGACTATTGGCCACATAGAGCAGGGCCAAGAAACGCCAATGGTCGCGCCAATCGAGGAAAATTTTCCGTTTGTCGGTGCCTCGGTTATAGATATGATAATATTCGCCTGGCGCAAAACTAAATTTCCTTTCCATATTTTTATTCCCCAATTTTATTCCCTTACCTTTTTCATGTCAAGGGTTACCCTTGACATTGAGGTGGCAACAAAAAACCCAGCATTGGCTGGATTTTTTGGTAGGAAGGGTAACCCTTGCCGGAGGCGCGATGGCGCGAAGTCTCTGGTGTTTGGAGTGAGACAGACAATTTACTATCTGGAAACTGGAGCTGGAGTCCGCTATCGGCCGCCAGATTCAACCATAACCCGACGCCGGCAGTCGAGGTAAAACCGCCGTTCGGAGAATTAGTTGTCACGGAAGTGACAAAAGGCGTGCAAATCGGAGTATCATTGTCCGTCCCGGTAAAACCACTGATGGCCGAGACTGAATCACAAGAGTTTACGAACCGTTTTTGAATATATGAATAATCAACAGCAATCGTACCAATACCATTAGTAATTGGGCCGGCGGGAGTAAAAGCAATGCCGGGACCCGGATACAAAGTCCCGACAAAACCTGGCAAATTTGACCAAGTGGCGTTTCCAAACGAGTCTTGACCAGTGAGAACCTGACCAACCACCGGTGGACCACCAGCACTATTTTTCCTAATTCTTATTTGACCGTTTATATCCAGTAATGCCGGTGGGTCTGGGGTCACACCACTAGCGGGATCGCCGAATCCGGGGCCAACCCCTACTTTGCCATCAACATAGAGACGATTAGCGGTATCACTAACCCAGAGGCCAGTATCAGGGGTAGAGTTATTATTCTCAATCGTGAATGAGCCATTCATTGTCTGGGCAACCGAACCAGTGGAAGTAAGAGGAAGTGAGCAGGGATCAGGACGATTGGGATCGGCCTTGAGCTCGGCCGCCGTAGGCGGAGTACAAGAAGCTGGACCAGCTTTGGGCCCATACCACGTGGCAGAAACCCAGCTGAAAGTTAAAAACTGAAAACCGAAAACTATGACTGCTATGGCTAGAAGTTTGCCCGAACGTTCCCAGACGGGCGGGCTAACTTTCTTTAGTAGCATTTGAAACAAACTCGCTGATATTCGGTTCGTAAACCGCCAGGGGCATAGTATTTGGCACCGCCTGGGTTTTTAATCGCATCATAGAAACCAGTTGGACAATTAGGAGGATTACCATTGGCAATCAAATCCTTAGAAGTGGAGTAGAATATCTGGCATGTTTGGTCTAATTTATAGCAAATACGAACCTTATTTACTTGCGTAACCGTCCCACCAACATCTTCCTCTGAAGTGTAATTTAACCCAGTTCCTCTCGGGGCTTCAATCCAACTAGTGACAGAGCCACCATCACCTGATACTGGGCAGGACAAGGGTTCCGAAACAGAATAATTAAAACCCCAACCATACCCACGGATATACATCACACTTCCCCCGGGTGGAGAAGAGGGTGGCGTAGGATTCGCCATGCAATCCCACCTAGAAGCGCCGTTATTCCAAGTTAAGAAAGGATTGGTCCCGCAATCAGTCCGCAAAGTTAATTGATTGCCACTCAAGCCAAGGCCACCAATCGGACTAACGTCAAGGAGTAATTGGTTAGAGGCATTGACCTTAAGGCCGGAATTGGTAGCGAGATTGACAGCAACATTCACCGTGCCACCGCCAGTGCCACTCCCGGGACCGGTGGTCGTCGCCCCGCCACTCCCCGTCACGCGAGTGACGAAGGCGGTGCAAATCGACGTCGCTAATTGAGAGACTGTCCCGGCACTAATTGATTTGACACCTTGGTTGGGACCGCATCCACTATCGATTCGACGTTGAGTTTCTGGTAAATAAGCGGTGATAAAACCACCGGTACCAGAAGTTATAGTATTCGTTTGAGTCATCGGATCAGGATTGAAAGTTATGCCTAGCCCACGGTTCAATTGAGTCACACCGGTGGGTGGCGTCCGCCACACCGCGAGACCACCGGTAGTTGTCGCGGTTAGCACTTTACTAGTTATAATTCCCGGACCCTCATTCCCCCCGCGAACTCGAATCTGACCATCCACATCAAGAAGCGCGGTGGTATCAATTTTTGGAGGATCAGCGGTGGCAAATCCTGGTCCAATCCCAATCTTGCCGTCGACAAAGAGACGGCTATTGATTCCATTATTGGATCCAGTAAGCCAGAGGGTTTTGAAAAGAGTGAGAGGCCCTTCTTTAATTTGCGGTGCAGTGGAGATATTGATCGGAGCGGGGGTATTATTGTCTGATGGAACTGTCCCGGGGCCTGGATCTGTCCAGGCCAGTGAATAGCCGACACTGAAAACAAAAAGGGCAATAAAGAGTGCAAGTTTAACTACATTATATTTATTCATAAGCATAAAAATTAATTTGCTTGGTTCATTATCCTATCGATCTCGGCCCGCTCCGCGGGCGTAGGATCGGGAATGTTTTTATCCCGTTCAATCATAATCTGGCTAAGACGCTCGCGCTCGGCGGGAGTCATTGATGTGATCGTCCCCTGTCGTTCCACCATGATTCGCAAGGTCTCGGCGCGATCAGCGTCCGTCAACTCCCGTCGCACAGTGGCCGCCGGCGCGATGGAAGACTTGAATTGGTTGAAGCGGTAGTCCACATACTTAACCGCTAACGCGACGACGATCACCGCCAACGTGAGAATGACCATCGGCGCTCGATAAATGTTGGTAGTGTCTGTCATCACTTTTTAATTATTTCTCCTCACTGTTTATTATAGCAAAACTAGACCACTCTAACTTGCCACCAGCGAGTTAAACTGTTGATAACCTTCGTTCCCCA
>CAYIEL010000037.1:0-7019 GCA_964362425.1 uncultured Candidatus Saccharibacteria bacterium
TTGTAACAGAGCCAGTATATATCAAAATCAGCAACTAAAATTTTCCTTTAACTCGTAAATTACAGTAGCTAAACCAAAATCCCCTCGCTTTTCAGCAGAGGGGGTTTTGGTTGTCGTGGGGTATTACCTAGATCGCTTATTTAAAACTCTCTCAACTCAAAACGGATTTTTGGCTCCGCGAATCTCGAAGTGGACATGGGGGCCCGTGGACTTGCCCGTTGAACCAACATAACCGATCACTTGACCTTGAACCACGGCCTGGCCGCGCGCGACAATGTTGCGACTGTTATGGGCATAAAGTGTCTGAGTATTATTGTCGTGCTGAATCACCACATAGTTACCGTAACCACCGTTCCAACCACCCTCCTTACTAATGATCACGGTACCGGCGGCCGAAGCATAGATTGGCTCACCCGTGGCCCTGGCCAAATCTACGCCGTTATAACCGTGTAACCCTTGAGTTTTAACCCCGCCAGTAATCGGTCGAATATAATAACCGGCGTAACTCGGACCGCCGCCACGGATAACCGGTGATCGGCCCGGCGTGGCCGGCAATGGCGCCTCCTCACCGTCCGGAATAATCACCACCTCACCGACGTGGAGCGCGACGCCCAGCTCGAGGTCATTATATTGGGCGATCTCGGCGACATCGCCACGGTATTGTTTGGCCAAACCGGCGAGAGTTTCACCCCTCACGACGGTATGGCGCACACCGCTAATCGGCAGGATCACCAAGACTTGGCCCGCTTGAATCGCCGTCGCTCGCGGTAAATCGTTGGCCCAGACAATCGTGTTGACCGAAACATCGAACATCCGCGCCACCTCCGAGAGTGTGTCGCCCGGACGGACAACATAAACACTCACCCGATCAACTGGCGGCAAATCTTTGATATCAATCATCGTCCCCAGTGGTCCGGAATCTGGGAGCAGGGCACTATTATCAACCACCGTAGCATCGCCGCCACCGCGCGCGGCAGTCGGATCAGCGCTAGCCAATGGTTCGAGCAAGGTCATGGTCTGGGAATTACCGGCGATCGAAGCCATGGCTGAAGAATCTGCTTTTGCTTGATTAAAAACACTATCCATACCCAAATAAGACAAGAAACTCGCCCGAGCCGGGCGAGCGAAAGCGAAAATGATCAAAGCCGTGAGAACAACAAAAATCAACCGCTTGGCAAAAGTGGTTTGGTTAAAGGGTTTTTTAGATTGTGAGCGAGAATTTATAAGCCTAAAGTCTGTTTGTCTGTCACGCGGGGTAAATGGCCTAATCTCTGACCATAATTGTCAATCATTCAATCATAACCGTAAGGTATCCATTATAGTGTAATAAGAACATTGGTCAATCGTCTGCTAGACAAAGAGGTGGATAACAAAAATCAGGCAAAATCACCGTTGTCGTGCTATAAATAGGCCACTTCGTTATGTCTGATTATCTCGCCGGTCTCAATGACGCCCAACGGCGCGCCGTTACTCATCGTGACGGTCCTCTGCTCGTCGTGGCCGGCGCGGGCGCCGGCAAAACGAAAACGATTACCCACCGGATTCTTAATTTGATAAAAAGCGGTATCGCCCCCGATAAAATCTTGGCCATCACTTTTACTAATAAGGCGGCCAAGGAGATGCTTGACCGCGTGATGAAATTGATCGCCCAAGAACCAGAGTTGAGCAACGAGAAAGCCCGCCCGTTCCTCTCCACTTTCCACGCCCTCGGCGTTCATCTCCTGCGCGAGCACGGGCGCGCCCTCGGGATTCCGCGCCATTTCTCCATCGCCGACCGCGATGATTCCCTCGCCATCATTAAAACGGCCCTGCAAGATCTCGGCTACGATCCGAAGTCTGTCGAACCGCGACGAATCTTGGGCGCCATTTCGCGCGAGAAGGGGAAACTAATCAATGTCGCCCATTATGCCGAGCATCTCGAACAAAATCCGTTTGGCCAAGTGGTGCTCGAGATTTGGCGACGTTATGAAACAACACTAGGCGCCGGTGAGTCACTCGACTTCGATGATTTGATTTTGAAAGCCGTGAGCTTGCTTCGCGACCATCCGACCGTGCTCGCTCTCTGCCAAAACCGTTGGCATTATCTCCATATTGATGAATACCAAGACACCAACGGCGCGCAATACCAAATGGCGCGTCTCCTCGCCGGCACTCGTGAGAATATCTGTGCCGTCGGTGATCTCGATCAATCAATTTACAGTTGGCGCGGAGCTGATTTCAAAAACTTGCTCCGCTTCGAGCATGATTTCCCAAAGGCGACGATTGTGACGCTTGAAGAAAATTATCGCTCGACCCAAACCATTCTCGAAGCCGCCAATCGAATTATTACTAAAAATGTGAATCGTCTCGAAAAAACTTTATATACCAAAAATGGTCGAGGAGAAAAACTAACTTTAATTACGGCTCTCGATGAAAAAGAAGAAGCTGCTTTGATTGCCGGCTTAGCTTCGCAAATCATTGAACGGGGCGGTTCGCCCAATCAAATTGCCGTGCTCTACCGCGCCAACTTCCAATCACGTGCGCTCGAGGAAGCCATGCTTCGAGCCAGCGTGCAGTATCGCGTCTTGGGCGTTCGTTTCTTCGAACGCGCCGAGGTGAAAGATTTGCTCGCCTATTTGAAAGTGGCTCTGAACCCAAATGATTTCACCAGCCGAAAACGAATTATCAATGTCCCGCCGCGCGGCCTAGGAAAAGTGACCGTCGCTAAAGTTTTGGCCGGTGACTTAGCGAGCTTGCCGGAGAAAACGCGCGAGAAGGTTGAAACTTTTAATACTTTACTAAAACAAATCCGCGAAGTGGCCCTGATGGAAAAGCCGTCCGACACGATTCGTTATGTGCTCGACCACTCCGGTCTCGGCGAAACTCTGCGCCAAGGCGGGAACGATGATCTCGAACGGCTCGAGAACCTCCGCGAACTCGTCACCCTCTCGCTCTCATACGACAAGACACCGGGCGAAGAGGGAATTACCGCCTTGCTCACTGAAGCGGCGCTGGTTTCCGATCAAGATACACTTATTAAACCTCAATCGGCAGTCAGTTTAATGACCGTTCACGCCGCCAAGGGGCTTGAATTCGACCATGTTTTCGTCACCGGCCTCGAACAAGATCTCTTCCCGCATTCGCGTCTAACCCAGCGAGATGAGGAGATAGACACTGAAGAAGAACGCCGACTCTTCTATGTCGCCTTGACCCGCGCGCGGCGGAAACTCTACCTCTCCTACACCGAGACACGCAATCTCTTCGGTCGAACACGCGTGAATATCCCGTCGGATTTCCTGCTTGATCTCGATGACACCTTGGTCGAGCCCTTAGGTGATGAAACTATGGAAACGGTGCCATTCTAGTAGAATATATGATGTTCAAGGCTAAAAAATCGTTGGGGCAAAACTTTCTCGCCGATCAATCGGCCTTGCGGACGATTATCGAGACGTCAAAACTGACGTCGGCTGATACCGTACTCGAGATCGGCCCGGGCACAGGTTTCCTAACCGAAGCATTGCTCCAAACTGGCGCACGAGTAATCGCCGTGGAGAAAGATGATCGGTTAATTAGTGTCTTGGCCGAAAAATTTTCGGCAGAAATTAAAAATAAAAAACTAGAATTAATTCACGCTGATATTTTAAAATTCAAAAGTGCAAAATTGGAAATTGAAAATTGGAAATTAGTTGCGAACATTCCTTACTATTTAACCGGCCAAATTATCCGGCACTTCCTCTCGGCCAAAAATCAACCGCAAAACATGACTTTAATGTTGCAAAAGGAAGTAGCGAGAAGAATTGTCGCGCAAAATGAGAAAGAAAGTTTGTTATCTATCTCGGTGAAAGCTTACGGCACACCGCACTATATTAAAACCGTACCGCGGGGGGCCTTTCAACCGGCACCCAATGTTGATTCAGCCATTCTATCTATAGACAAGATCAGTCGCGATAATTTTGAGAAAAATAAAGTGAGTGAGTCGGAATTTTTTGCTCTGCTTCACCTCGGCTTCGATCAGAAACGAAAAATCTTGGGGCCAAAATTAAAATTGCCAACCGAGCAATTAAAAATTTGTGGCGTCGAGATCAAAGCGCGCGCTGAAGATCTGACGGTCGAGCAGTGGTTCTGCTTGGTCGCGCAAAATAAAAAAGTATGAACGGCTTACTCACCAGTTTAGCTAGTCTCTTGGCTGTATTATCTAGCCTGCTTGGTTTACAACAATTACAACAAGCGCCGGCTTCATCTCTCGCCACCACCACTCTGGCAATTGGCAATGCAAATATCATTGTTGAGATTGTTGACACCGATGCCGCGCGCACGCGCGGCTTGTCTGGCCGGGCAACCCTTGGTGAAAATAGGGGGATGCTTTTTGTTTTCGACACCACTACTTACCAAAGTTTTTGGATGAAAGATATGAGTTTCCCGATTGACATTATTTGGCTCGACGACAACTGGCGCGTTGTTGATATCACCCAAAATATCTTGCCTCCCTCAACTTCGCTTGGGACGGGCAACTTTTTTTTAAAAACTTACTCGCCTCGGGCGCCAGCCCGTTATGTTCTTGAGGTCAACGCCGGTTTTATCGCCGCGCATAAAATAACTATCGGCGAGCAAATTGTTCAACCTTAGTTAGTATGCTGGGAGGCATTGCCTCCCAGCAAATGTTTATGTAGGATTAAACACATGTCATTAAGAAAAATTGGTTTTCAGATTGATGAGTTTTACCATTTATATAATCGGGGGAATGATAAACGTAAAATTTTCCTCACTGACAATGATTATCGGAGGTTCATTTGTTCTCTTTACGCTGCCAATAGTTCCGAGCCAATTCATCTAAGTGATTTGCGCCAATGGTCCAAACAGATTTGGGAACAAAAGCGCAAGAAAACCTTGGTTGATATCGGTGCTTATTGTTTAATGCCCAATCATTTCCACTTATTGGTGAGAGAGAAAGGGGAACGAGGAATCACAACCTTTATGCAAAAACTTTTAACCAGTTACTCTTCTTATTTCAATTTAAAACATGGGCGAACCGGAAAGTTATTCGAGGGGTATTTCAAGGCAACGCACGTAGACAATGATCCTCATTTAAATTATCTCTACGCCTACATTCATCTCAACCCGGTCAAGATTACAAATCCTGATGGTTGGCCTAATAAAATAGTTCGGAACGCCACCGCCGCCAAAATTTTCTTAGATGGCTACCATTACTCAAGTTATCAAGATTATCTCGGTCGCCAACGTCAAGAAAAAGTTATCTTAAACCCGGCGGCTTTCCCCAATTACTTCGACGACAAAATTAATTTCAAAAGATTTTTGGCTGACTGGATGAAATACAACTAAACGGGCCGTGTCGGGAGCCTGCTGGGAGAGCCTGCTGGGAGGCATTGCCTCCCAGCAATTGTAATTACAAGGCCGAGGTGCCAAGCATCACGAAAGTGCCAAGCGTAGGAATCTCAGTTGTACACGGCGGGGGATAAATGGTATCCGGATTCATACACAAACCGCCGGGGATGGCTCGGCCGAGGACATAGGCTCCGGGGATTGAGATATTGTAATAAGGGTAAAGTGGTGCACCCCACGGATAGAGATAAAGTCCGGGTTTCGGTGCGCCAACTGTTAACATCAGACCGTTGCAACAAGTAAAAGAATAGAGGATCGGCCCGCCGACTGGCAAGATCGCTTGAGCCGAACTGGTTTTAACGTTGAGAAAAGCAGTAACAATCAAAGTCATACTAATAGCGCTGGCAGAAACTATTTTCTTTCCAGTTAATTAATTTTATATTGGTTGGTAGTTTAAATTTCATATTTTATTAAATTTTAAAACGTTAGCGAAAAAAGTCCGGGGTTGGCCGTCACACCGTGACTATTTTTCACATAGAAACCGAGGGGAAAAATAATTTGACCATCATAATACTTTTGACGATAACTGGCCGTGTTGGCCAGATATTTGCTAGTGAGGAATGGTGGGGCGGGGAGAGTGAAGGATAAAGTCTGACCATCCGGCGAAGCCACCACGATCGCGCCGGCGCCAGTGTAAACTAGATTGCCCTCGCGTTCGAACCCGGAACCGGCAATTTTCACAATTGTACCCACCGCGCCTTTATCTGGTTCAACTTTGGTAATAACCGGCGCCTCATTCTTCGGCGCCGACAGCTGATTGGACGCCGCGCTTCCAATGGAAGCACGGCGTCCAAGATCAAAATTTATCGGTTGAGCATTTTGCTGACCCAACTGCACAACCAGTTGCTGTAAAAGCAGAACGAGAAGCGAAAGTTTCTGTATCAACATAGCGATAATTACTTGAATTATATCACAGCTTTAATTATCCACCCGCCACCAAGAAGATATGCCTAGCGAGACTAATGCACTCGTACTATAATAATGGGCAACGTGCGCCCATCGCGCCTAATAATTATTGTGTTCATTATTATAATTCCGATCCTCGCGGGCGGTGGCATTTTCCTGTGGTACATTGGCGGACAAACGCTTAATCAAACCGCTTTAAAAATTGCTCAAACTCAAACCGCGGCGATGACGAAAAACACCCAAAGCCAACCCGCCATTAGTCTTCGCCCGACGGTAGACGCAAACAACAACGGTACAAAAGATTGGGAGGAAAAATTTTACACCGGCGAAAAAAGCGTTTCCTTAGTCCTGCAAGCGCTGGAGAAAAAGCAAGAACCCTTGATACCGATGGACGTTTTACCAGTCTCAACAAGCAAAACCTATCAATTGTCGGATTTGCAACTGGCAGATCAAGCAGACGAACTATCTTTAACCAATTACGGCACCGAGATAATGGAAATTATGTCGGTTTATCGTTCACCGGGCCTTGGCAATGAAATAACCATGATTTTGGGCGCGGCAAATGATGGCGACGTAACTCAAAACATCCAATCAGTAATAACTAAATCAGCCGATAGATATGAGACATCCGCTGATAAACTTTTAGCCTTAATTGCCCCCAGAAGCGCCGGCCAGATACATCTAAACCTAATCAACAATCTGATGCGCTTATCAGAGAATGCTCGCTTGATGGC
>CAYIEL010000038.1:0-7013 GCA_964362425.1 uncultured Candidatus Saccharibacteria bacterium
CATGTCTCAAGGATTGCTGAGAGGTTTATAATCTCGAATGTCAAAGGAACTCTTCGCCCATATCAATCACGCGGTTGAGTTCGCCGAGTGAAGTGACTCCGGCCAGCGCCTTGGTGACACCATCTTCGCGCAAGTCAAGAATTCCCTGGGTTAACGCCACGCGTTTGATTTCCCGCTCATCGGGATTCTTGATTAAAAGCTCGGCAATATTTTTATCCAAGAGGATGGCCTCGAAGACCCCGATTCGTCCACGGTAGCCGGTACCGTGACACTCATGACAACCCACCGCTTCCCAGAGAGCGAGCGGGGGAGCCGTGAAGTCGGGACGTTTGCGCTTGATGCCGGTGATTACTTGCGTAATGAGTTGCTGGTCGCTGGGGGCGAGAGTGGCCGAACGTTTACAAACTGGGCAGAGTTTGCGGACGAGACGTTGAGCGATGGCGATATTGAGCGCCGCATCCATCACCTTCGGATTCACTTCGAGATCAATCAGCCGCGGGATTGTCCCCGCGGCATTATTGGTGTGGAGGGTTGAGAGGACGAGATGACCGGTGAGCGCCCCATTGACAGCGATCTTGGCCGTTTCGGAATCGCGAATTTCTCCGACCATGATAACATCGGGGTCTTGACGCAGGGCGGAACGTAAGCCGGAGAGGAAGGTGTAATCTTCACCCGGGTTCACCTGGGTCTGGTTAATGCCCTCCAAATGATATTCGATCGGATCCTCAATGGTTATAATTTTTGTTTCCGTTGAATTGATTTGGCGCAAAATGGCATAAAGAGTGGTCGTTTTTCCTGAACCGGTCGGGCCGGTTAGGAGGATTAAGCCATTGGGCTTGGCGATTTCTTTTTCCAGAATCTGGAAAAGTGCCGGCTCGATTCCTAGTGCCTGAAGCTCAACGAGGATTGATTCTGGATTTAGAATTCGGAGAACGATTGATTCGCCGTAAGCGCCGGGTAAGACTGAAGTGCGGATCTCGATTTCTTGATTAGATAATTTAATACTGAAGCGCCCGTCTTGAGCGGTTTTCATCACATTCAATTTGAGACCGGAAATTAATTTTACCCGCGATAAAATTTGCCGATAAAGTTTGGAATTGAAGAAAGTAATATCATGAAGCACGCCATCGAGCCGATAACGAAGCCGGACGGATTCTTCTTCCGGCTCGAGATGAATATCTGACGCTTGGACGAGGATCCCGCCGGCTAAAATAATCTCGAGAACGTTGGTGATGCTACCTTCGGCGAGGGTCACATCGCTCTCGCGCGCGAAGCGCGCTTTCACTTCTTCCAAGTCAGTAACTTCTTTGAGAAAACTATCAATTTCTTCGCTCGAGATATCAATCACGCCGGCGGTGGCGCGCGTCGACTTCGAAATTTCACCGTAACGGGAGAAGGCGCGCTCAAGACTGGTTTCGGATCCAAGATAAGGGTTAACCGTGAAGCCTTTATCAGCCAGTTCACTAATTATTTTTTGGACAGCCGGACTTTTAGGCGAACGGACGACGACACTCAAGGTTTTGCCGGTGATATTGAAGGCGGCAATGGCGGCGTCGCGCGCTTCTGGTTCGGGGATGAGACGCAGGGCGTCAGTATTAATAGAAAATTTAGAGAGATCAATATAGGGAAGGTTGTGACGAGTGGCGAGGAGCTGGGTGAGGTCTTCGGCCTCCTTACCGCGGAGTTCCTCCATTCGTCGTTCTTGTTTATCTTCGTTGAAAATCACTGTCATCACTCCTATTCCTAGCACAACCACTCGCCCGCGCCTAGATTGACGTGGTGATAACTCCGTTCGCTAAAGATTTTTTGATTCAGTTTTAGCAATTTTGCTTGCTTGACGGTCAAGGAGAGAAACGCTATTCTGAAATTATGAATAAACTAAATCTTAAAAGCGTAATTTGGAACGAGGGCAAGTATTATGTTGCCCAATGTTTAAATGTGGATGTTTCAAGTTTTGGCAAAAGTAAGAGAGAAGCTCTCGCTAATCTAAACGAAGCGGTCCTTCTTTATTTCGAAGACGAGAAACCGCGAGACATAACCAAGGTCAATCGGGCAGAGGTTGTCCCGTTTGCTCTTCGGTATGCCTAAAAGATATTCCTCGGACGAAATTATCAAAGTTTTATCCAAACACGGTTTCGTTTTTGTCTCGCAAAAAGGTAGTCACACCAAATTCAAAAATATTGATAGTTCGCTTGTTGTTATTGTTCCAGTTAATCGTCACGAGATTCCAATTGGGACTTTTCGTTCGATTGTGAGACAAGCAAAATTAAATCAGATTGATTTCGAGGGATAACTCCGTTCGCTAAAGATTTTTTTGAGATAAAAACCTGTCTCACGCGGAGACAGGTTTAAGTTCGAGGTGGTGGGTACCTCACTACGCTCTCATCAAAGCAAGTCCTTCGTTTGTTGGAATTGCTCTCAAACGGCATTCGATGGCCGGGCCGACGGGTTCGTCGAAACTGTCAAACCCCTGAAGAAAATGAGGCCAAATAGAACGGAACCACCAGACACAATTCCAACCAAAACCATCCGCGTGTGGAAAAGAATTACCGAACATCGCCCACACCACCTCCACGGAGATTTTTTCTTTACCGCAGTTTTTTCACCCCATCCCATGTGTTACCTCCTCGTTATCGAGAGATCAATTTCCCAAAAACACCAACCCTATTTCTTCCATAATTCCGCTTGACGGTTAAGGGGTGGCGCGGCTTATGTCTCATTCAAAAAACTGCTAAGATTATCCGATGCTAAAAAGATTTTTCGAATGGATCGGCTTGAAAGAACGATTACATAACAGCACCCACGTCCCACCGATGGTTTCTCAAAGAGAGATTTGGTGGGCGAGCTTGGGTGAAAATGTTGGTTCAGAAATAAATGGCAAAAATAATTTGTTTTCACGACCGGTTATTATCTTTAAAAAACTTGCCCACGGTTTTTATTTTGTCATCCCGACAACCACTCAACAAAAAACGGGTAGTTGGTATGTTCCTTTTCAACATCAAGAAAAGAATATGGCGGCGTGCCTTCATCAAGTTCGGGCAATCGACTACCGCCGACTGTCGTCACGTCTCGGCCAAATTGACGGTGATGATTTTAAGAGGATAAAAGAAGCGTTTGCCAAGCTTTATTTGTAAAAATATTCCCCGCCATTTCTGGTGGGGCCGCGGCGAATGCCGAATGTGATTCTAGTATATACCTCCGTGAAAAGGTGTCAAGCAATTTACCCACAGCTCGTTCGCTAAAGATTTTTAAATAATTTTTTATACAAAAACCGCTCCGAGATTCGCCTTGGTGTGACGATTCGGAGCGGGAAGCTGGTAGTTCATTCAAGTTTTCCGGAATCGAGATAGTCATTGAGATTAAGCCCCAAAGATCGAAGCATTTTTGCCCGCGTTCTTTTAAGATGACTTACAAGCGGACTAATCTCCCGAGATGCGCCGATGATTCTGGTAGTGTAGGTTTTAGACAAACCAAGTTTTTCCGCGGCCAGTTTCCAGTCGAATGGTCCAACCGAATGACCTTTATCGAAAGCTACGGCCGGAATCAGTTCATAACAAAGACCAAGACCCCCCCTTTTCAGTTTCTGGTGTAATCTAAGAACTCTCTGATTGTCAACCTTACACACCCAACCTTTATGTCGGAGTTCAGCTAACGCAAACCAAAACTGTGGCATGGTCATTCGCTCTTTTACTTTTGCTCCTCGGCGACCCATGATTTTCTCCTTTTGTTTGAGTTAAGGTTCGAATTTTTGTCTACTTATATAACTACCACATTATGTTAAGATGGGTCAAATGGAAAAAGCGAGCAAAAGTTTGGCGGAAACCGCGCAAATCGCGATTGAATGTTTAGAGCAATTAGTTAAAGAAAAACCCCAAGTGGGGAAGGCGACAGTGGTAGCGTTACAGGGCGACTTAGGTTCGGGCAAAACAACTTTTACGCAAGCGGTCGCCCGGGCACTCGGTATCACCTGCCGAGTGACGAGCCCGACTTTCGTGATTATGAAAAATTATCGGTTGTCGGGAGGCATTGCCTCGCCAACCAGTAAGGCAATGCCTTGGAGAAATTTAATCCACATTGATTGTTATCGTCTTGACGTGCCGAAAGATTTGCTCCGGCTTGGTTGGAAGGAAATTGTGGCCGATAAGAATAATTTAATTTTAGTCGAATGGCCGGAGCGGGTTGGCGAGCTTCTCTCGAATCCCTCTTTAAAAATTAAATTTGAAGTGGTTGACGAGACTTCACGCAAAATAATTTATGGTTAAAGATAAAATAAAAACGCTCGTCTTGCTCGACGTTCACGCGATTCTTCATCGAGCCTATCACGCTCTACCGGATTTCACCTCAAGTCAGGGCGAACCGACGGGTGGGCTCTATGGCCTCGCCTCGATGTTGATGAAAATTATTAAAGATCTCAAGCCCGATTATCTCGTCGCCTGCTACGATTTGCCTGAAACCACTTTTCGCAAGGCGGCCTATGATGGTTACAAAGCCGGTCGCAAACCGATTGATTCGGAATTAGTTTCGCAAATCAAGCGCTCGCGCGATCTTTTCCAGTCCTTCAATGTCCCCATTTATGAAGCCCCCGGTTTCGAAGCCGACGATGTGATTGGCACGATTGCCCGCGGGGCGAAACAAGCACCCAGTCTTCGTGTGATAATCGCTTCCGGCGATCTTGATACTCTCCAACTCGTTGATGGCAAACAAGTTTTGGTTTACACCCTCAAGAAAGGGATTCAGGATACGATTCTTTATGACGAAGAAGCGGTCGTCGCGCGTTACGGTTTCCCGCCGAAATATGTGCCGGATTGGAAGGGTTTGCGCGGTGATCCATCGGACAATATTATCGGTATTCAGGGGATTGGCGAGAAAACAGCGACCATTATTATCAAAACGGTCGGTTCGATTGAAGAACTTTACGAAAGGTTGAAGAAGGATTCGGTCTTTTTGCGCGAAGCCGGTTTGACGGAGCGAATTATCAAGTTGCTTCGCGAGGGAGAAGAAGAGGCGCGCTTTTCAAAAACTTTGGCGACCATTCGTCTTGACGCGCCAATTGATTTTCGTTTGCCGGAGAAGAAGTGGCACGAAGATTTCGACAAAACTTTAGTGGAGAAGTTTTTCGTGGAGCTTGGTTTCCGCTCACTCACCAATCGGTTGCTGGAAATTGGTCAAGAAGAAAGAAACCAGAAGGTCGAAAAAGTGGTGGAAGCGGAAAAAGTGGAAGGTGAAATAGATCCGCAGTTAGTGACCGAAGCGGGAATTATGCTTTGGCTCCTCAATTCCGATATCACTGCGCCGACCGCCGAGGACATTTGCCGTTTCTCGGGGACACCCACGGTCGCCGAAGCGCACGCAAAATTAAAAACTGATTTGGCTCAAGCTAATTTAACTTCGGTCTATGAAAAAATTGAATATCCGCTTATCACTATTTTGGCCAAAGCCCGCGAGCGGGGGATTTTGCTCAACGCTACTTACTTGAATGAGCTCGCTGTAACTTATCATGCCGAACTCTCGGCGTTGGAGAATAAAATTTTTACCATTGTCGGCAAGAACTTTAATCTCAATTCGCCTCGCCAGCTCGGCGAGATACTTTTCGACACCCTACAACTGTCAGTGAAGGGGCTGAAAAAAACACCCGGCGGTGCGCGATCGACACGCGAATCAGAACTTGTGAAGTTGGCTGGGGCTCATCCGGTTGTCGCTGATATTCTCGCTTATCGCGAATTGCAAAAACTGGTTTCCACCTATGTTGATGCCTTGCCGAAATTGGTTGGCCCCGATGGCGCGCTCCACACCCGACTCGAGCAGGCGGGGACGACCACTGGTCGAATGTCGTCGCGCGATCCGAATTTGCAAAATATTCCGGCTGGCCCGAATCGTGGCGTGGCGATTCGCCGCGCCTTCGTGGCGCGGTCCGGATACATTTTTGCCGCTTTTGATTATTCACAAATTGAGATGCGCGTCTTGGCTGTCTTATCTGCCGATCAAGCTCTGCTCGTGATGTTTAAACAGGGTGGTGACATTCACTTGCGGGTGGCGACACGCGTCTTCGGTCTTCCAGAAGCCGGGATAACTAAAGAGATGCGCCGGCAGGCGAAAGTGATTAACTTCGGCATCATTTACGGCATGGGGGTGAATGCGCTCAAACAAAATTTGGGAACGGACAGGAAGACGGCGCAGACTTTCTATAATCGTTACTTTGAAGCCTTCCCAACCATTCGCGATTATTTTGAAAAAGTAAAAGGGGAAGCACTCAAGCTTGGTTACACCGAGACGATGTTTGGTCGGCGACGCTACTTACCGGCCCTCCGCTCGCCGGTACCCTTCGGCCGCGCGGCGGCCGAACGAATGGCCCTGAATGCGCCACTGCAAGGCACCGCGGCCGATATTGTGAAGCTCGCGATTATCCGCGTTGATGAAATGTTAAAGAAACAAAAACTGGATAATCATGCTCATTTGCTTTTACAAGTCCATGACGAATTGCTTTATGAAATTAAAGAACAAGACGCCACCGAAATCATCCCCTTGATCAAAGAAGCGATGGAAACGGTCGTCACCGAACCGATTTCTTTCACGACCAAAGTCGAGGTAGGGCCGGATTGGGGGGATATGGCTGAGAGATAATAACCAATAAATAAGCCATACTTCCCAATTTCGCTTGACTTTTTCTAGCCAATATGCATATAATGTAGCAGTTCTTTAGGTTTTATGAATGTTGATTTCATGCCTAAGGATTTAGTGATCTTTGTAAGAAAGGGGACTGACCATGGATACCATGCTCAGCAAAGCTCTCCGCGAATTCCTAACCGGACAGCTCAACCAACTCATTGTTAATCTTGGCGGCGAAAATGGGGAAAAAGTGGAAGAAGAACTCAAGAAGTTCAACCGAGGAGAACCATGTTGGGTGGGTGAAGGAATGGCGGGGCCGAAAACTTCCTCCCGATCCATTCTCCGTCTCTTGACCCCCAACCTCATTATTCCCGCCACCGACGGTACCGAGAATCTGTCTGACGCGG
>CAYIEL010000039.1:0-6684 GCA_964362425.1 uncultured Candidatus Saccharibacteria bacterium
AAATCGCTCGGACCATGGCGTCTCCAACTTCATTAGATGAATTAACCACCGACCAGGAAATCGTATAGGTCGTTTCCTGACCAGCGCGGGGCGGTAACGATCCGCGATTAGTGAAAGGGCCGTCGTGATAAACGCCCTTCGAAGCTAATTGAAAAACGGAATTCACTTTTACTTGTTTTTTTACGGTCGTCTCAATTATCTCGCTCGCCGAATCAGCCGTCACTCGTCGACCGCGAAAACTGACCGTGAGATCAATCGTCGGACGAGCGATGACCGATCGATCACTGCGAATAAGCGACAGAGCCGCAAAGTTGAAACTCGCTTGTCCGCGTTCGCCGGGGGCTAAGCGATTTAACGCCGGCAAAGTGCCCTTACGCCAGATAATCTGATTGATCGCCGATTGATAAAAACCGTCGCTGGTCACCACGGTCCGTTGATCAAGCGCCGCCCCGGAGAAAGTTACGGTCAACTCACCATCGGTCACCTCGGTCGGCAAATTGTTAGTCCAAGCAATATCCGTGCGCACCGATTGACCACTACTAGTGATATATTCTTGAGCCAAAGCATCACCACCGACCGAGACATCGAGACCAACATAGGGACGCTTGATGGTAATCACTTTAAAAATATCACCATAGTTGACAGCGATTTGGCCATCATTGGTTGTGCTCTCGATCCCCGCGCTGAAACGGAAAGACTTCGGATCATCGTCTTGACCCTCAAGCTTGCCCGAGATTTTTATATGCGGGCGAGCGCCAGCCGGTATATCCCCCAAGCGCCAGACATTATCGCCAATGGCCGGCGGCGGATTAGCGGAAGTGAAAGTGAAGCCGGGCGGATAAGCGGCCTTAACCACCAGATCGCGGAGGGGGGCATCACTCGCGGCCACCACTTCAAGATCGAGAGAAACTGGCAAACCAGAATTAACCTCTGCCGGCAAAGTTAAATTAAGACTGATCGGCGATGAATCAATTTGATAATTAAAAGAGCTAACTTTATCAAAGATTGCGTTAGAGTCAGCAATTCGATATTCAATCGAAACCTTAATCAACTGGTTAGCATCTTTTTCGCCAAAAACCACGGCTTTGATTGTCTGATTGGATGAGGCCCCGGGAGCAATCGTGTTTAACGAGAGGCGCGAGCGCGTTAATTCTTTGGTCACATCCGTGGGCGAACGAGTCCCGGGGGCAAACTCAATAATCAAATCGGCCGATTTGAGGGCAACCGAATTCTTATTGGCGACCAAGACTTGGAGACTTAAAGTATCCCCCGCTTTGATTGTCTTAGGGCCATCGGTTATGAGTTCAACATTGATCGGCGAGACAACATTGCCACCGTGGTAAAGAGTGTAAACAGCAAAGCTGGCCGCGGCCAAGAAAAAAACGAGAGCGACGATGAGAAAAAGGGTGAGAAAAGAGCGCCGTGGTGGCGAGGTGAGATCGTCTTGCTTGTGATCACCCCAGCCGACAACCATCGGCTCATCATTGGTTGGTGTAAGTGACGAACGGTGCAACGGCGAAGGCTCGCCGCTTTGCGTATAAAGATGGCGCTTCAGCGCCTCGATTCTCTCTGGTTCCTTAAAACCGGAAGGGTTAGTCATCGTGCCGGTATTATAACACTTACAAATGGCTGTGGTAGAGGGCTTCGTTGATTGAGGCAATCGCTTCCGGTTGGCAGGCCGCGGTCGCCGTAAGAAGATCATGACTCCAATCTTCCGGAATTAAAATGGCCTCGAGAGTTTTTGTTCGTCGGCCGTAACCGAGACGCGACAAAAGCCGCCAAACGGTGGCGATCTCATATTGTTCTCGTTCATGATCAGAGAGTTGATGTTGAATTAAAAAAGAAATGGCCGAGCGAATCTCCGCATAAAGCCGACGGTCAGAGGAAACTTCATTCTCCGGCAAGAAACGGCGCAGAAGAAGAGCCAAACGAGCAACCAACATTCGGTGATTATAGTCAGTCATCAATTGGGCAACGTTGAGATCGGTCGGCGCTTCCGCGCCGACCAAACGCCAAAATTCCCGCCCGCGCACGAGAGTGGCTTGGAAAAAATTAAGGTCAATTAATTGATAGCGAAGCTTGGAACGCAACTCGCGCGAACCTTGGGCAAGAACCGGTACGCGGCCCAGCCGTTCCGTAATTAAATCAAGTAAACGACTGCCCTCACCGACCGGCCGGCTACCAATAATGAAAGCTTCGGAGTGATAAAGGTAATGAGGCATTAGACACGTTCGAGGCGAGGTAAGCCGGCCTCGCTTTCAAGCCAACGAATCTCGGTGACGCCGACCGCGCGACAAATTTCGGTTTGTTTGGTTTCAACCAAAACCCGATCAACGTGCGAAGCAGGCAGGAAGAGAATAGCTCGATCCTGTGGTGATAGACCGGACTGCTTACGCAAATCTTGAATTTGCCGGATGAAGTCACGCCTTTCACCTTCAGACCTAAGTTCAGCCGTAACCTCGAGGTCGAGCTTCACCGCTTCGGCTAAATCGGTTTGCCACTTTACTTCTTTTACATTTACTTCATCTTTAATTAGAGAAATAAATTCGGGAGTTAAATCGGCAGGCATCAATCCGCGGACAAAGAGAGTGGCTAACGGCTGACGCACTTTAATCCCCGCTTTCGAGCGCTCTTCGAGCGCCATCGATACCAACTGACGCACTTCGACCATTTGGGAAATTAATTTGGTGTCGATATGGCCAACTACTGGCCAGCTTTCCAAATGGACACTTAACGAATCGACTTCACTTCGCAAAGCTTGATAAATTTCTTCGGCCACAAACGGAATGATTGGCGCAATAATTTTTGCTAGAGTTAGCAAAGCCTCGCGCAAAGCCGTCAGTGCTTCGATTTTTATTTTTTCGTCTTCTGATTTGAAACGTTCGCGCGAGCGACGCAAATACCAAGTCGAAAAATCGTCAATAAATTCGTCGATCGGTTTGCCGGCTTTATCAACTTCGTAAGCATCAAGAGCTTGAGCGACAAGTTGATTTAACTCGCCTAATCTAGACTTGATCCAAACATCCAATAAATTAGAACTTAATTCGGACGGTTCAGTTTGAACCGGAGAATTTTTCGGCGCATAGAGTTGGTAAAAAGCCAAAACATTTTTGAGCCGCATGATCACTCGACGCATCACTTCGCCCAAACCGCGTTCGGAAAATCCAAACTCTTCCGCCCGCACCGCCGGCGACGAAAGTAAATAAAAACGCAGGGCATCGGCGCCATACTTATTTATTGTTAAATTAAGATCAGGATAATTATTGAACCGTTTGGACATTTTCTGGCCGTCTTCAGCCAAAATCAGTCCGTTAACCACCACATTCTTATATGGACTTCGATCGAAGAGTCCCACCCCAAGAACCAAGAGAGAATAAAACCAACCGCGTGTCTGATCCACGCCTTCGGCGATGAAATCGGCCGGGTAAGCTAATTTTTTTGTCTGGAAAGGCTTGCCCCGAGCGAAATCGAGGGGATACCCAACTTGTCCGTAAGGCATCGCCCCGGACTCAAACCAAACATCAAACACATCTTCTATCCTCTTCATTCCACTCTTACTTTGGCACGCACAATTCAATTTAATCGCATCGATCCCCGGCCGATGGAAATCGAGTTCGTAATCAACGTTGTGCGGGATAGGCACGAAGTCGAGCTGGCGCACTTCCGCATTTTTGAGAAAGTCCGGGCTCGTTCCACGTAGCACGATAGCTTGTCCCACATCTGCGCCAGCCGCTGCCGAGAAAAGCAACCAACTCGGACTCTCGTGCGTCACGACCAGAATTTTTTTATTCTGATATTTAGTTTCTAGATCATAAAGGGCATCACCCATCCGCCGTTTGATATCAGAAAAATTTTCGCCGTTCGGTAAGCGCTTAATAAAACATTCCTGATCAGTTTTGAAATAATCATGATAAACTTTAGTTGACTGCCCATTGAGATCGCCGTGATTAACTTCACGTAAGCGGGCATCATAAATAATCGACTCGGACTTGAGGCCAAGTGTCTTAGCGACAATTTCGGCTGTTTCTTTTGTCCGCAAAAAATCTGAAGAAATAACCAGATCGATCTTCTTCTTTTTCAAATCACGAACCGCGTCGGTGACTTGCTTCTGTCCCACCGCTGTCAAATGATGCGGGTTGTCGGCGCGAGAACTTAAAACGTTCAAGACATTATTCTCCGCCTCACCGTGGCGCATGACAAAATATTGATTACCGGAAGTTTTGGTATTTTCTTTCAATTCTTCCAGCGAGCCAACCAGCTTGGACTTTTTGCACTCCGCGCATTGCCAAACTGGCAGAGGTGCACCCCAAAAACGTTGCCTCGATACCGCCCAGTCGCGGGCTTGGGCGAGCCACTTGCCGAAACGGCCGTCTCTAATATGCTCGGGGATCCAATTAACTTCCTGATTTTCAGACAACAATTTATCTTTCAGATCCGTCACTTTAATAAACCACGACGTCGCCGCATAATTGAGAAGTGGCGTATCACAACGCCAGCAATGCGGATAAGAGTGAACAATTTTTTCTTTGCCAAAAAGCAAACCTTTGCCGGCCAAATATTTAATAATCAAAATATCAGTGGACTGATGAACTTGCCCCGAGGCGCTCGAGGGGTCATCTTTGGGTTTCACCGGCAAACCGGCGAAATCGGTCACCTCCGGTTTGAATTTCCCATCGCGCACGACATGTTGGATGAAGGGCAATTTCTTCTCCGTCCCCAAGCGCATATCATCTTCGCCGAAAGCCGGCGCAATATGGACAATTCCTGTCCCCTCTTCTGTCGTCACAAAATCCGCGCTGTAAACTTGCCAGCCATTCTCCTGATTTAAGGTTCGACCTTGGGCATCCTTTAAGGTCGAACCTTGGTAGTAATTAAACGGTGGTTTGTACTTTTTGCCGACTAGATCCTTCCCCGACAAACTCGAAATAATTTTACCAGTGTCATTGGGAAATAATTTCGCTACCAGATTAGAGTTTAAAATAAATTTACCGACCAGTGACTCAACAACCGAATATTCGAGATCAGCTTTTACCGCCAGCGCCGCATTGCCCGGCAGAGTCCACGGCGTTGTCGTCCAAGCGAGCAAGTATGTTCCTGGTTCATCCACCAATTCAAACTTCACATAGACAGATATATCCGTGATATCTTTATAACCGAGATTGACTTCGAAATTCGCAAGCGTCGTCTCACAACGCGGGCACAAGTGCATTGACTTGTAACCTTCATAAACTAAACCTTTATCAAACAACGTTTTGAAAACCCACCAAACCGATTCGGTGTAACTCGGGTTCAACGTTTTATAATCATTCTCCATGTCAACCCAACGGCCCAGCCGGGGAATAATTTTTTTCCACTCATCGGCATAGCGAAACACACTTTCCCGCGCCTTCTGGTTGAAAAGAGCTAAACCATACTTCTCAATATCTTTTTTTGTTTTTAAATTAAGTTCTTTCTCAACCAAATTCTCAACCGGCAAACCATGACAATCCCAACCCCATTGCCGATGCACACGCTTACCACGCATTGTCTGATAACGCGGAATAGCGTCCTTGATGGAAGTTGGCAAGAGATGCCCGAAATGCGGCAAACCAGTCGCAAACGGCGGGCCATCGTAGAAGACAAACTCGCCGTTGGGCGCGGGTTTAGTTAATGTCTGCTCAAAAATTTTATTCTCTTGCCAAAATTTCAGAATCTCTTCTTCCTGCTTGGCCAGATCTGATTTCGGTTTGGGTTCTTCCATATTTGCTTATCCTAGCATTTTTCTGACAGATTTTGAATTAAAATACAAAAATCCCTCCGACCCGCCAAAATGAATTGACAAGGGTCAGAGGGATTAAGAATCAAAGGGTCTCGGGCAAGGGCTATAGCGTCAGTTGCGGGAGCACCACCCGATGACGAGGGCCAGCGTACCAGACGAAGGCGTGCGCGAGGCGGTGCACGTGCACCTCCAGCAGGCGAGCATCGAGCCAGAAGACGTACGCCACGAGGGAACTCGGCAACAGGAAGAAAGTGGCGTAGCCTTGGGGGTGAAGATGTTCGCGATGGTTAATCACGAACAGCTTAATCTGGTGTGGAGTCAAGCAAAGTTGATCGAGATCAACGCCTTGACCACCGAAAATCCTCTGGAAGTCGCCGTCTTCGATCAATTCGTAGACGTCAACGGTGGTTGCTAGTTTGGCTCCACTTTTACCATTGCAGTTATACCTTTTCAAATCAGGATCGACCCCGCCGGTAAAAACCTTGGGGTCGTCCAGATCTTCGATGCCGTCGACGGCCGGAATGATCAGGTCGGGGGTGAGGCGGCGGAGGAGGGAGTGGGGTTGGGGTAACGAAGCTTTCGACATTTGCGCCGGCAACCCTTCTTGTATACAAGCTGATAATTTCTTATGCCAGTCTCCTCCAACTTTTTTGTCTGCCAAACGATTGGCAACGTCGGCGACCAACCGAAGTCGATTCTTGGGAACACCCACAAGCGCCCGGGTGACTGGGCCGAGAGGATCTTGTGCCATCTCTTTTTCTCCTTACAGTGGGAGCCACTAGACCGAAGCCAGACCGTCTGGCTAATTTCAAGGTCCTGACAAAACTTCCCCAGTATATGCACACCCTACACCGAATGTCAACAGCAACACGTAAAATGTTTACGACCGTCAGTTACCCGTGGAAATTCTGTTGAAGAGACAAGCA
>CAYIEL010000040.1:0-6351 GCA_964362425.1 uncultured Candidatus Saccharibacteria bacterium
AGCGTCTATGTGCGCGTAGTGACGATTTGGCGTCTCATATTCGTTATGTGAAAGGGAAATAGTAATCCCGCGGGCCTTTTCTTCCGGCGCGGAGTCAATCTGGTCAACCGTCTTAACTTTTGCCTTCTTCCCAGCCAAAGTTAAAACGTGTAAAATCGCCGCCGTGAGGGTGGTCTTGCCATGGTCAACGTGGCCGATAGTCCCGACGTTGACGTGGGGCTTCGAACGATCAAATTTTTCTGCCATAATATTTAATAGCTAATTAATAATAAAAATCAGACGCAAAACGCGTGTGGTCTATCCTAACAGAAGCAGATTATTAGGTCAATAGGTTAGCTAAGAAACTTGTAAACTCGGTCGTGGTGGTCAAAATCAAGTAGACGAATCGCTGACTCGGTTACTTCATAAATTAATACGAAGGAACCAATCTGAACACGCCGACAATTTCGCAAAACATTTCTCAGCGGTTTGCCTAAAATCGGGTCCCGCAGAATCTTGACCACTTGTTGTTCCAGTCTTTTTACCAAGATTGGATCTTGTTTCTTAAGTTTCCTGATGCTCTTTTCAAAACCGGGAGAAGAATCGAGAAAATATTGTGGCCCGGCCATAACCGATTAAAGATTTTTAAGATACTGGCTAAACTCGCGCATTGATTTGAACCTTTTCCCCTCACCGCGATCCATCATTTTTGATTGTTTCTCCAGTCTAGCCTTGACTTGATCAGTCACCTCATCAGCTAAAGCAATTTTGATCACAGACCTAAACTGATGAAATTCCCTCGACAAATCTGCCTGATTTCTCAAAATTTTCCGATATTCAGTTTTGGGTAAAGTTATCGTATTCATTTTTCAATCCTATCACACTATTTCGTGAACCGAAAAGTGGAGAGGATTTGATGATACATATCTATCTGGTTTTGGGTTAATCCTACTTTATTATTGAAATCAGGAATTATGGCAAATGACCACACAAAATTATTTTTGATAAAATAGGTATAAATAGATTTTCCTAAAACTTTAGAGATAATTTCTTGTTCAATCGCGGACTGCTGATCGATAGAAACGTTTCTCGTGTTAAAGATAGTGAAACTCGGTTCATTTTTCCATAGATCATTCAGCCCTTGGACAAACTCTTTAACGGTTTGGCTAAATGTTTTTGATGAGTCTATATCAAATTTTAACTTATACTGATGGCCATCACTCCAAAAAACAACGCTATAAACACCACTGCGTGTTTCTTCTGAATATTTTAAATTGCTTGGATATTGGAATGAGAGTCCATGTCTATCATTTTTGTACGTTTCCCAGCCAGTGGTGTCAGTCGTCGGAGCCGGTAAGGTTTTGGAAGAATTATCGGCTTTTTCCTGGTTCCAAAGATACACTCCACCGCCAAGGATGATCAGGATGGCAATAATAACTCCGACACTCCCGAAACCGCGTTTGGTGTCTGTCATAATTTTTTTAAGTGACAGCCAATAAACCCAGATGTTGTTCAACGCGGCGAAGACGCAAATCTATGTTATTTATTTCTCGATCGTGATCAGCAATCATTTTTAATAAAGAAACTAGAGAAACATTGCTGTCGTGCTCATCTTTAATAAACTTTTTATCTTCTCCCGTCATGCTCATAGTATATCACCAACCAAATTACTGTCTACTGGCCATGAAAAAGGGCTGGCTCAATGAGCCAGCCCCGAACAGTTTGTTTTCTTTCCATTAAACTGGCAACGAAACGAACTACCTGCGTCGGTAACGACGAACGCCAGTTAACGCCCCAAGAACCAAGAGGCCGAGTGTGGCCGGTTCTGGAACTGGCTGGCCCGATAAGGAAAAGTCGTCGAAGTTCATCCGGTCGCCCGAGCTCGACAACTTTGCCCACAGTCGAAGAGACAAATCCGGATTGTTATCAGCTGCAACCGGCAAGTTGAAAGAACGGGCTTGCCAATCCCCGGCCAGCACATTGCTGTAGGTGTCGAGTGGTATCCAATCCACACCGCCGTTGGTAGACATCTCCACTAAGACTTGATCTTCAGTTTCCAAACCGGCTCGGACTTTTGACCAGTAATCAAACTGTAAATTCTCGTAACCAAGCGAGGATGCTTGCAAGGTCAAGACATCACCAGCCGGATTAGTTGCTTCGGTAATATCCGCGCCGCGCAATCCGCTGTGAGCCGACAAACTCGAAGTCACCACCGCCCAGTTGCCGGAAACGGCAGTCCAAGCGGAAAAATCACCCGTCTCGAACCCGTCACTCCAAAGAACTGTTCCCGCTCGCAAGCTCGCCGGCCACAAACCAAAGAAGATCAAACACGCCGCCTCCACCAACCTCTTCCTGTGCATGACAACTAACTCCAAAAAAGAAAGAACAAAAACCAGGGACACACGCCCCGGAGTTTTAATCTGGGGGAAATGCTAGCATGGGCTGTTTTACCTTGCAACCCAGATAGCGTTGTATGCTATTATCTTAAACTATGATTCTCGCCACTCATGCCATTGCCGGCGCGGCGCTCGCCGCCACGATGTCCGATCAACCAGTGCTCTCTTTTACTGCTGGCTTCATAAGTCACTTTCTTCTCGACGCCATTCCACATTGGGATTATAAACTGCGCTCTAAACAAGAAGATGGAAGTAACCCGCTCAATAATGACATCGCGATCGGCCGAGATTTCTGGTTTGATTTAATTAAAATTAGCGGGGACGCTCTGCTTGGGCTCGCCTTAAGTTGGCTTTTCTTCCACTCATTTTTCTCCGGTCATGGCTCGCTTGGTCTCTTAACTTTCACGGCGGGAGCCACGGGTAGCCTTCTGCCCGACGCGCTTCAATTCGCCTATTTCAAACTGCGCTCCCCGTGGCTCACCGCTCTCCAACGTTTCCACTACTGGATTCACGCCGACCACGCGCGGAAAATCAAACCGGCTATCGGCATTCCGCTTCAAATCTTCCTCGTTGCCGCGATAATTTTGGCGGTAAAATTTATATAAACCGAAAAGTGGCGAGGATTTGATTAAAGATATTTTGAATATAAATCTTCCTATCGTTGGCAGTTGCAAAACCTTTACTGTCACCAATCAAATCAAAACTAATACTTAATGCATCTTGTCCCACTTGGACTAATGCGACTTCAGACATACCTGCGCCTTCTGTATAAAAATATTTATAACCTAAATGATTTCCGATATTAATTTCTTCTACTTCTCCCACCCCTACAACACTCTGACTAATTCTAGAATTTTTTATCACGCTTATCCCAAAATAAGAAGAATCACCACGTTCTGTTTTCATTATCGTCAACAAAGACTTATCAGATTCAGCTTTCTGTTCTTTAAAATCCAGGGGATACTTTACCTCAAACCCATACTTCTCATTCTTATAAGTTTTCCACATTGAAGTATCGCTCGTCGGTGCCGGCAAGGTCGTGAAAGAATTATCGGTGGGAACATTAGAAAGTGGTGTGGGAGATTTTTTACTCCAGAAATAAGCGCCCACGCCGAGCGCGAACAAAATGATAATGATAACCCCCACACTCCCGAACCCGCGTTTGGTGTTTGTGTTTAGCATATTATTATTTTAAAATTTTTATAAATTCATCCGACGACAACTCGGCATCGCGCAAAATTTTTCTCAAGAGGCCACGACTGACTGACTCATAATTGGGCACCGTCACCGATCGACATTCAGAATGCGCTAATCGAATATGACTACCTCGTTGTTTACCTTGGTGATAACCGATTCGTTCCAAGACCTTGATAATCTTTTCCCCCGAAAGAATTGGTAACTGCGGCATGACTTACAAAGACAGAGTGTGAAAACTCAATTCTTGCGGTAAATATGATCCCAAAGTTTGGCGACCGCCTTTTTCTTTCACAACAAGTGCCAACACCTCGCGAATATTTTTTAGAGCTTCATCAATCGTCTTGCCTTGACTATAACAACCATCAAATAGCGGGCATTCTACAACATAGATACCGTCTTCATCTTTTTCTATGATAAGGGGTAATTGTTTTGTCATATTTTAACCCTATCACACTATTTCACGCGCAGGAAGATAGCGCATCGTTTCAAATTCCTTAAGTCGTGATAAATCACGAGCATCCCACCTATTGGCGCCACGCATTTTATGTGGCTTACACAAAGCGCAACTATGTTTTTTTAACTTTAGTCTTTTCCTCATTAATTAAATGGTTCTTCTTAAGAAAGGAGACAATAAACTTCCCGCACGAATCACACAAAAGCACGTTGGGACCCCAGAAACCAATGGTGACATTAACTTTCTTATTTTCGTCGCGGATAACCTTTCGGCATTTATCGCACTTATGAATCAGCATGGACCATATAGTATCAAACCGCGACAGTAAAATCCACAGCGTCGCCTTGGCAGTGACAACATGTGCGCAAATTAAAACCCCTCACCGAGATTATTACTCAAGCACTCCTCGTCGCTGTGGTAGTCTCGGCAATAAAATTTATTTTGCAAGAATAGTAGCTAATGAAACAAATATCCAGATAGCAGTCAACGCCATGATTTTCCATTTATTATTTTTAATTTTCTTTTCTACAATCCATTTGGGCACGAAGGTGAGAAAACTATATATTGAAACAGCAAGGGGAATTGCTAGTAACATAATCGGAAAAGTAAAAAGTAATATATTTTTTGTAAAAATAATTTCTATAATAAAGGCCAGTATAATAGTTGAGATGAAGAGCTGCTTTTCTTTTAAATTAAATTTATAAATTAGTAAGGAAAAAATGAGTGGATAGCCAATATAAAATATCAATAAAGCGGGTATATATGTTCCATAATATGCGGAGGGATTTCTAATTCCATTAGTAGTTGTAAAATCTACAACAACCCAAAAAAAATTCCTAAAATAAAATGCCTCAAAAATTTATTCATTGTTATTATTTTGTTTATCCGCTTCAAATCCTCCTCGTTGCCGCGATAATTTTTGCTGTAAAAATTATTTCTTTATTGGCGGGAAGCAACGCTTCCCGCAATTACTCACTATTTGACGAATCGGAAGGTGGAGAGGATTTGATCAAAAACTTGTAAAACTATTGGGTCAGTACTGAAAGTGAATATAGCACCATACTCAAAACCACCTTTTATGATGCATTTTGTTGCCCTGGGGACATCAGAACAAGAGACCACTCGGTGACTAGTCATAATAATTTTATCATTTTGCAATCCCAAAAACGGCTTGAGTTCAAGGGCCCAAAAACCTTTAGTTAAATCATCATAATCTGTTTTCGTAACATTCCAATCATAAGGATATTTAAACTCGAGACTATACTTTTCATCGCGATAAATTTTCCAATCACTGATATCATTTAAGGGGACATCGGTAATCACGGGTAGCTGGTTCATTCCACCATAAGAAGTAACCGACCATCGGCCATCGCTTTTCTCTAAAGTAAAGGAAACAGTTTTTGTTTCTTCCGGATATGAACCGCCGCTGATGCCGGACTTGAACAAAAGACGCCGTTCGCTTACTCGCGCGGTGTATTTTTCATCAGAGATTTTTGAGGTATCACTAATTGAGTAACCAATTATTGTGTAAAAGGGAAACAGATCAGCTTTGACGGCCAAGCCATCGGCCAATGATTTTGAAACACAAGTGGAAAGTAACTGAAGGCTTTTCTTACCTTGGAAAACCTCAAACTGATTTATTACTTTCGAAATCGTTTCTTCTGCTTTTCCGTTCGAGTCCTGTGTTAGACAAAAATTACTAATACTTTTTGACTCCCAGAAATAAGCGCCCACGCCGAGCACGAGCAAAATGATAATGATAATCCCGGCACTCCCGAAACCGCGTTTGGTGTTTGGTATAATTGTTTTCATATCTCTTATTTTTTAAAAGAAGTACTAATTTCAAAAGTATCGTGATCTTTCTCAAATTTTATTCGAAACATATCAAAGAAAACTTCCTGACCTAACAAAATATTAACATTTTCACTGTCCACAAACCACGCTGGTACTTCAAACTCTTTTTCCAACTGATTTTATTACCTTCCGCTCCCACAAGCTCCAACTCAAGCATTGGTCTTTTTACTATTTTCCCTCTTGAATCGCTGACACCCATTACCGGCCAATATTTAAATTTCATTATTTAACTATTACAGAATAATACGGGAGCGTAACCCAAATTGGGTAAAACCCTCATCACGATCTTTTCTGAATTCTTGGCTTTAGTTAGGACAGCACTCAAGCTATCACCAACAGCAAGAAGCTGTTTATAATCGCTGGATAAAGCCACCCATTTGTTGATGTGTTCTTCTTTGAGGACAGAGAGATTCTGACTTTCTGGTTTAATGGAACTTTCTAGTTGCTGTTTTAATCTTTTCCCATGAGAAT
>CAYIEL010000041.1:0-6328 GCA_964362425.1 uncultured Candidatus Saccharibacteria bacterium
CAACGCGCCAGCGACAATTAACCAGATTATGATCTTGTGGCGATTGCCGTCGCCAGTCGTTCCCAACATTGCTCCGGTGCCAGTGCCCACGCCGTTTCTCACTTTTTGGGGGACATTTCTTGATGCCCCTTCCGCTGAATGGCCAGAATACCTTAGGGTAGTTCGTCAATTGAAAGAAGACGGTTCGATTACGCACATTCCCGTTCGGGTTTGGACTCCGAGCGCCGATATTTCTAGCCGATTGGCTGATCTTCGGGCACTTGGTTTGCCGTTAGCTTTTATCAGTAGCCCGGGTGGCCGTTTCTTGGTTAATCCGAATGAACTTGATCCCAATAAGCATGTTTCGAATAATCAAAACCTTAAATATTTTGATACACCGGGGTTCGATCCTTATAAATGTCGGGTTCAAACTGATTGTGTCACTAAGCCACATGTCGTGGCTCACGATCCCGCCTACACGGGCGTGGTGTGGCAAAAGGAGCTCGATCATCTCTTGGCCAGTTTAGACCGTGTCGGGTTACGAGCCGGCGATGTGGTGGTTTTTGATGTGGAGGTGTGGGCCGAGCCAGCGGATGGTGTTCAATGGTATTACCCGGACGTAATTCTCGCCAGTCCGGGACGCTATCAAGGCACGCCGACCCAACGTTACAACACCTATCGAGCTAATTGGTTGGCTCGCGCCCGTGATCTGGTGGCGATTGCCAGACGTAAATCTCCTAACTCACCGGTTCTATTCTATGGTGAAAATCAGCCGAAGTATGTTAATCCGGGAGAGAGTTGGATGCTTCCAGGCAGTGGTGATGCCCCCGCACCGGTTTTTTACTGGTTGCCGGATCTTAATTTAGTCAAGAGCAAACTGGCCCCGGCGACTTGGAGCAATACTTATCCGTGGGTGAGTTTTTCTTTTAGCGTACCAACTTGGAAAGGTGAAGTTTGGGATCCGGCCAAAACCCAGAAGCTTGGTTTTCTTCTTAAAACAGTTGGCGCCCGCGGGGCAATTATTTATCCCGGCCCTTTCGATCATGCCGTGGAATGGAATATCCCGGCCAGTCTCTGGGTGACTCACGCCAAAGCGCTCACTGCCGGCTTCTTGCGCGAGCTTGATCCTGATATTTCTTCGATTCCTCTTAGCCCTATTTTGTCGGCACCGAGTAGCGTTGTGTCTAACCCCTCTGTTCCACCGTCTGTCTCCGCGGCTCGCCCACTTTCTACGTTGGATAAGCAATCCCTCCTCCTCCAACTCTACCGCGAACTGCTGAAGTTGCTGCAACAACTCTTGGTTCTGCTTTTGGCGGGGGGAGGGAGGTGAAAAATGTTACAATAAACTTCGATGACTTCTCAACGACAAATCCTTCTCTCGATAATTGTTTTGGTTGCCACGGCTATGAGCGTTGTCGTCTTGGCTACCGGTGGAGCAATCTTGCCTAGTTTCCTAACCCAATCTTTCACTCAATTGGCTTCGCCGGTTGAGCTAACACCTACAAGCTTTTTCGACGATTACGATACCTCCGATTTTATTAATACCAGATCTCTCTCTGGTGTGGTTTGGGACAGTCGTAATGGCGCTCTCGTTTTTACCGAGAAGAGCTCACTCGCCGGAATTGGCAAGATGGAGTCCAAGCGATTTTACACCGGTCCGGTCGGCGAACTCTCGGTTAACTTAACAGGCAACTCTACTTCCGCTGTGGCAGTCGAAGTGAGTAGTGACATTGGTGTGACTTGGTGTTCGGCTCCTTACCAATCTTGTCTTGGAGGGGAGACTTTTCAATATCGATTGACCTTCAACGCGCCAGCGACAATTAACCAGATTATGATCTTGTGGCGATTGCCGTCGCCAAATATCGATCTCAAACAGAAGTTTGACACTTATTACGCGCGGCAATATCCCAACGGTCTGGCTCGAACGTTAAGCAGCAGTTATTTTTCCGAACCCTATCTGGCCGGGTTGATTTCGATGTATGAAGCCACACAGAATACGAAGTATTTAGAAAATACACTTGATGGGGTTGAGCATCTGATCTCTCTCTTGCGCGACATTGATGGGAATGGTGGGGATAGTTACCTAGAATGGGCCGAGGGAAATGGCACTACTGGGATTGCTCTCGAAGATCATGACAACAACCCGGCCACCCCCAGAAGATATAGTTGTTTGGATGCTGAACGTGGCGTCCGGCAGTTTGCCCGTTTGGTCAGAATTATTAAAAATGATTCTCAATTAAATGTGACCTATGGCACGCGTGCGGATGCCGTCATCCGGATTATCGAGCACGACATCATCCAACATCCGTATTGCCGTGATCGATACACTGCCACCTTTACCAATGGGGACGCGCCGGTCTATCACATCATTTCTCACGGCGCGTTGATTTTGAATGAGCTCTATCTCGCGACTGGCAACCAAACTTACCGAGATATTGCCACCGCCAAAGCACAATTATTAAAGGATAAACTTTTCCAACAGCCGACCGATCCAAAGGCCTTGGTGTGGGGAACGACTGCTTGTCGCGAGCTGAAATACACGTACCCCGACTGCTATTATGTTAAAACGACCAACCGCGTCGCCCATCCAGTCTGTAAAGATTCGTCGCAGGGCTGGCCTTATTGTTCCCCGGCGGATACCAGCCATGCGGAAAACTTTGTTTTTGCCGCGATTGAGCTCTACCGCTCCGGCGTGGTTTTCACCCGCGCCGACATCAACGCTCTGGCCTATACCTTCTTGGCCAAAGTCTGGGATGGCAATGCTACCGATCCCCGTTATCGCGATTTTATCGATGGGAACTTGGAACCGGCGGACGCGATCAATGAAGGCGGTTACGGGCAGTGGTGGATGGGCAGTAACACCGCGCCCGGTTGGGTTGGTCTCGGCGCCTTCAATTTGGAAGTGTCAAAAGTGGCGCTGGCCGGCGATAGTTCGAGCGTGACTAACAAAGCCAATCAGATCGCTTACTACGGCGAATTGGCCAGAAATCTGGTGGCGAAGGATTGCCAATACACCAATCGCGCCCGAGAAATCGCCGATGGCATTGACAACGACTGCGATGGGATCGTGGACGAAGGAGTGACTAATGTTACCACCACCCTCACCGCCTTCAACCCACCCACTGGTGCGGTTGACGCGCGGAATACAAGTAAACCAAGTTTCAAGGATGTGAGTTTAACTTTCTCCGGTTCAATCACCGGCATTACCGCCAGTGATTTTTCAGTTTCGAGTTCCAACGCTACTGCTCCCACAGTGGCGAGTGTTTCAACTGTTAGTTCCACTAACCTTAACCTATCCTTATCTCGTTCTCTCTTGGCCGGTGAACGAGTGTCTATTACTTATAGCCCCAGTGGATCTAAGGTCTGTCTTGGGTTCCTGCCCGGGGACGTGAACGGCGATGGGACGACCGCACCAGCTGATCAACTTGACATGATTGATGCTCTGAACCACACCAAAACTTTACCTATTTACTCAACGGACATTGATCGGAATGGCGGGTTTGCCTCGGCTGATATTCTGGCCCTGGTTGATATTCTCAATGATTCAAATGCCAATGGCAAAAAATTGCTAGCTTGTAATGCGATTGTGGCTACTGTGTCGATCCCCGACATTCTACCACCACCTCCAACGTCGCCCCCCCCGCCTCCGATTCCTCCCTCACCACCAATAAGCGGTGGTAATAATGGTGGGAACTTGCCAATTGGCGGTAATGGTAGTGTGGCTGTGGCGACAAGTAGTGCCACTTCCAGTCTAACTGTGACTCCTCCCGCTCCGGTTGTCGGTCCGCTTTCTCCCGCTCAAAAAAAATCTCTTCTTATCCAACTCTACCAACAGTTGATTAAGTTACTGCAACAACTTCTTGAGATATTGCGCCAACACTGATTTCCAAGTAAGGTATCAAGGACTCCCCTTGGGGATTAGTAATCTAAGGGGAGTCCTTTAATTTCGTGAACATCCGTAATTTTTCAATCATCGCCCATATTGATCACGGCAAATCGACACTCGCTGATCGTTTACTCGAGCAGACGGGGACGATTGAACCGCGCCAGATGCGGGCCCAGGTACTTGATAGTCTTGACTTGGAGCGCGAGCGGGGGATCACCATCAAGATGGCTCCGGTCACGATGACCTATTCTCCCGCCTTATCGGCGGGCAAGCTACAAGCTACAAGCTACAAGCTGAATTTAATTGATACCCCCGGCCACATCGATTTTTCCTATGAAGTGTCGCGGGCGCTCACGGCGGTTGAGGGGGCAATTTTGCTAGTTGACGCGACTAAGGGAGTGCAGGCGCAGACACTCTCGGTTTTAGGAATGGCTCGGAAAATTGGCCTCACAATTATTCCGGTTATCAACAAAATTGATTTACCGGCGGCCCGAGTCGAGGGGGTGCGGGAGGAAATTATGAAGCTTTTGGCGTGTTCGGCCGACGACATTATTGCTGTCTCGGCTAAAACCGGTGAAGGAGTGGCCTCCCTTCTTGAGGCAATTGTGAAGCGTGTCCCGCCACCACGTTTGGTGACGGAAGCGGGGCCGGCCATGGCCGGCACCCGCGGTCTCATTTTCGATTTCGAGTATTCCCCTCACCGTGGCTTGATTGTCTATCTACGTCTCTTTGACGGTGAGATTAAGCGTGGCGACCAGTTAATTTTTGTCGCCACGAAGGAACGTTTTGTGGCGCATGAAGTCGGCACTTTTCGGCCTGAACCAACCGCGAGCGAGCGTCTCGCGAGCGGTGAGATTGGCTATATTGTTACTGGTGTTAAATCAATTGGTCGAGCGCGGGTTGGGGAAACTGTTCTTCGCGTTGGGTCCAACCTGCCGTCTTTCCCTGGCTATGCCGAGCCGAAACCGATGGTTTGGGCCTCAATTTACCCAACCAGCCAAGATGATTTCGCCCTATTAAACCAATCTTTATCACGGCTTAAATTAACCGACGCCGCCCTCTCTTTCGAAGAAGAATCATCCGGTTCTCTCGGTCGTGGGTTCCGGTGTGGTTTCTTGGGGATGCTCCATCTTGAGATTATCACCGAACGCCTCCGGCGCGAGTTCAACCTATCGCTGACGGTGGCCGCGCCTTCTACAAGTTATGAAATTGTCGATGAGAAAACCGGTGCGCGCGAAATTATTTATTCTCCACATCGTTTCCCCGATGATCTGAAAGGTCGGCGCGTTTATGAACCGTGGGTCAAGGCGCAGGTTCTGACCCCGCCCGAATACGGCAGTGCCCTGTTAAAACTTTTTCGTGATCATGAGGCGCAAGTGCTCGCGACCGAGCAGTGGGGGCTTGATCGAACTTCTTTCCAAATCACTTTGCCTCTTCGTGAGTTAATGCGTCGCTTCTTCGATGAATTAAAAAGTTTGACTTCCGGTTTCGCTTCGCTTGCCTATGAAGTGGCTGGTTTGGAATTAGCCAATGTTGTCCGGCTTGACGTTTTAGTAGCCGAAGAACCGGTGCTAGCTTTTACGCGCGTGGTGCCACGTGGGCGTCTTGAGCGCGAGGCAAAAGAAGTCGTTGGTCGTCTCGCGGAGCTCTTGCCCCGTCAACTCTTCATCCTCAAGATTCAAGCCGTGGCCGACGGGCGGATCCTCGCTTCGCGCAGTCTGACGGCGCTCAAGAAGGATGTCACCGGCTATCTCTATGGTGGTGACATCACTCGGAAACGCAAACTCTGGGAAAAGCAGAAACGGGGGAAAAAGCGGATGTTGGAACGGGGGACCATGACAATTCCGCCAGCCGTCTTTCTCAAAATGGTTTCGGGATCAACGGAAAAGTGAGGGCAAATAGAGAAGAATCATCCCGATAATCACAAGGGCGCTGACCACCATCCAAAAGACTTGGAGCGATTTGCGATACTTTCTTTGAAACAGCATGTGAGGTAAAGTATAGCAATCAATGAGGCAAAATCAAGTTTATCATCATTGGCGTCGCCTGCTCGCTTCTCGGCCGGCGCAGGTGCTTCTCATCATTGTTCTCATTCTGATGGGAGAGAGCGTGGTGCGGTTTTATCAACGAGAACGGCTGATTGCTGTGGATGAGCAGTCGCTTGAACGCGAGCTCTCCGTGCTTAAGATGCGTCGAGATGAACTTCTGACCGATGTCGTTCGACTAGGGACTGACCGAGGAGTTGAGGGGGAGATTCGCGAACATTTTGGAGTTGTCAAAGAGGGGGAGAAGGTGATTAACTTGGTAGGGGAAGTGACAACCACGACCCCGACAACCACGGCGCCATCATTGTGGCAAAAAATTACCGATTGGTTAAGATGAAGTTAAGGCGGGATTGGTTCAGTGGTAGAACAATTGCTTCCCAAGCAATAGACGGGAGTCCGATTCTCCCATCCCGCATCA
>CAYIEL010000042.1:0-6265 GCA_964362425.1 uncultured Candidatus Saccharibacteria bacterium
CTTTCAATTTTTTGGACAACATCATAACCGCTCACCACTTGGCCAAAAACGGTGTGCTTGCCATCGAGCCACGGTGTCGCTTCGGCGGTGACAATGAAGATTTGCGAGCCGTTAGTGTTTGGCCCGGCGTTGGCCATGGCGAGAGCGCCACGTACAAGCTTCATGTCATTGATCTCATCGGCAAAAGTGTAACCCGGACCACCGGTGCCATGATTGGCCCAATCTTTAGGATCGGTTTTGGTATTTGGGTCCCCACCTTGAATCATAAAATCTTTAATTACACGGTGAAAAAGTGTGCCGTCGTAGAAGCCTTGCCCGGCCAAAGTAGTAAAGTTTTCCACGGTCTTCGGCGCTTTGTCTTGAAAAAGTTCGACGGTAATTGTCCCATAGGTTGTTTCAAGTGTCGCCATAGATTTAAAAGTTGTTAACGGAGTCGGGGTGGTCGCCACTCCGGCCTGTTGGTTATTAATTTGTTCGGTCCCTGTCGGAGTCGGTATGCCGCCTTTCAACGTCAGCAAACCGACAACCGCGATTAAAGCAAGAATTCCAAAAGCTAATTTTTTATCCATATTAATTATTTTCTTACTATTAATTATTTCCGCCACTTATAATTATAAACCCCGCGAATAAAATCTTTCACTCGCCGACCGCCACGCCGCAAGAGCGTTCCCTGCTTCTTACGATAACGTTTGACCTCGCTTTGGAGTTCATCTTTCACTTCATCAATCGCGGCGTAGAGATCTTCGGCGATCGCCTCGGATCGGAAACTTCGACCGGCCGTCCGAAGATTCATCTCGGCGCGAAAAACTTCTCCCTGTTTATGATGCCGAGTGGTTTTGCCCAACTCGACGTCCAAGAAAACGCTCTCGTCCCCCGCTAATAATTTATCAAGACCGGCCAACTTCTCGCGACAATAATCGAGAGTTTCGGGGGTTAACTCCAGATTAGTCGCTTTGAAATTAATTTTCATACCAGGGTTAGTATAGCATTACTCTGCGAAAGTAAGAAGAAACATACTAATAATACCGACGGCGATAGCGAGAAGTTGGACACCGGACCTTTTCAAATCAGTGGTTTTGTGAAGTTCGGGCACAAGATCCGAGCCGGCGATATATAGAAAGCCACCGGCCGCGAGAGCGAGGGCGACTGGAGTAAAGGTATCAGCACGCGCGCCGAGAAAAATGGCCACAACCACGCCGGCGATAGCCAGTGAGGCCGAAAAAAGATTAAAAATAAGCGCTTGGCGGCTAGTGAACCCACTCTGGCGCAGAATGGCAAAATCGCCGATCTCTTGTGGAATTTCATGCAAAATAACTGCTAAGGTGGTAGCCAGCCCAATCTCAACACCGGCTAAGTAGCTAACGCCGATGACAACGCCGTCAATGAAATTGTGCAAACCATCCGAAATGAGATTGAGATGACCAAGCGGGTGTACGGTGTCGTGTTCGCAATCTTCGAGATGATGATGGTGCCTCCAATGGAGAAATTTTTCCAGAACAAAAAAAATGAGCAGACCAAGAAGAATGAAAGGGGCTAAATTCCTCGGCTCCGCTCCCGACGAAAAAAGTTCAGGTAAAATGTGGATGAAAACATCACCAAAAAGCGCGCCGACGGAGAGGGCAACGAGAAAAAACAAAGTGTTTTTCAGCCGCCGTTCATTCAGCGCCAAGGTTACCACGCCGATTAAGGAAATCCCGCTGACGATCAGGACACTAAGAAAGGCATAGGCCCAGATAGTCATGCGATTATATATGTTATAGTAAGCATCACTTTATACTATATGCTTATTGATGATCTGACAATTCGGGTGGTGTCGGGCAAGGGTGGCGATGGTATCGTCGCTTTTAGTGGTAACAAGATGTCGCTCGGGCCGACCGGCGGCAGTGGCGGTGACGGCGGGAGCATTTACTTCAACGGTGTTTCCGATCTCGGCGCGCTTAATCGCTTGCGCAATCAAAAAGTTTTCGAAGCGGAAGATGGTTTCAACGGTCGACGGCAGTTGAACGACGGCACGCGAGGTAAAGATTTGATTATTAATGTTCCGGTTGGCACGGTCATTCACAATCTGACGACTGGTTATGATCAAGAAATTGTGAAGATCGGCGAACGATTGCTGGCGGCTCAAGGTGGTCACGGCGGAAAAGGTAACTTCCATTTCCGCGGGTCACGGAATACTAGTCCGACACAATTCCAAACCGGTTTGCCCGGCCAAGAATTTGAGATTCGTTTGGAGTTGAAAATGATTGCCGATGTCGGAATTATCGGTTTACCAAACGCCGGTAAATCAAGTTTGCTTAATGCCTTAACTAACGCCAAGAGTAAGGTGGCGAATTATCACTTCACGACACTTGAACCGAATCTCGGCGTTTATTACGAACTCATCTTGGCCGACATTCCGGGCTTGATTGAGGGCGCGTCGCAAGGCAAAGGTTTGGGGATTAAATTCTTACGCCATGTCGAACGCACGCGCATCCTCTTCCATCTTATTTCCGCCGATTCG
Organism: uncultured Candidatus Saccharibacteria bacterium; assembly: GCA_964362425.1. Classification (GTDB taxonomy): domain Bacteria; phylum Patescibacteriota; class Minisyncoccia; order Phycocordibacterales; family JACOZG01; genus JAGVGK01. The sequence continues at coordinate 2,501 of CAYIEL010000042.1, forward strand.
GAAACTCTGGCTGAAGATTATCAGACGATTCGGCAAGAGCTGGGTTCGTATAATAAGAACCTGCTAGAGAAAGATGAGTTTCTGTTTTTGGCAAAAAGTGATTTGCTAGATAAAACTGAAATTACGAAAAAAATAAAACAACTTAAGAAACTCAACCCCAACGCCATTCCCCTCTCGATCAATGATCCCGACACTCTCACGGCGATCAAAAAAATCCTCGATACTATTATCAAAGAAAAAGGCGTGGCATAATTTATTCATGAATAAATTTTTATCAGCGTATCAGGCGGAGAAAGAGGAAAGGCCGATCTATGAGCGGTGGGAGAAAAGTGGTTTTTTTAATCCCGATAATTTACCGGAGGAGCACAAAGAACCCTTCACCATTATCATGCCGCCGCCGAACGCCAACGGCTCACTTCATGCTGGACACGCGCTCTTTATAACGCTCGAAGATATCATGATTCGTTTCGAACGGATGCGCGGCAAACGCGCGCTTTGGGTGCCCGGCGCCGATCATGCCGGTTTCGAAACGCAGGTGGTTTACGAGAAAAAATTGGAGAAAGAAGGCCGTTCGCGTTTTGGGATGGATCCAAAAACTCTCTACGACAAAATTTATAATTTCACGCTGGAGAATAAGAAAAATATGGAGCATCAGGTGCGTTCACTTGGCGCTTCCTGCGATTGGTCACGCGAGCGCTTCACCCTTGATCCGGATATTGTTGCCGAGGTGCAAAAAACTTTCGTTAAAATGTTTGACGACGGTCTCGTTTATCGCGGGCAACGGACGATTAATTGGTGCCCGAAGCACCAGACTTCCCTCTCTGATGTCGAGACCGAGAATGTCGAAGAGAAAAATCCTTTTTACTATTTTAAGTATGGGCCGTTTGAAATTGGCACCGTGCGTCCCGAGACTAAATTTGCCGACAAATATGTCTTGATTCACCCCGACGATAAACGGTACGAGAATTACCAACACGGGCAGAAGTTTGAAGTGGAGTGGATCAACGGGCCGATTACGGCGACGGTGATAAAAGATACGGTTGTTGACCCCGCTTTTGGCACCGGGGTAATGACGATTACGCCATGGCACTCGGCGATCGATTTTGAAATTGCCAAACGGCACAATTTGGAGATCGAGCAAATCATCGACTGGCGTGGAAAACTTCTGCCAATTGCCGGCGAGTACGCCGGCTTGAGTATCAAAGACGCTCGGCCGAAAATTGTGGAGAAACTGCGCACGAAAGGACTGCTAGTGAAAATAGACGAAAATTATACGAACGTTGTGAAGCGTTGTTATAAGTGTAACGCCATGATCGAACCGCAAGTGAAGGATCAATGGTTTGTGAAGATGGAATCATTGGCCAAACTGGCGCTCTCGGCCGTTGATGAGAAAAAAGTGCGTTTCGTTCCCGATAATTATGAGAAGGTTTTCCGTTACTGGATGGAGAACGCAATTGATTGGAATATCTCACGACAGATTGTTTGGGGTATTCCGATTCCGGCTTGGCTCTGTGATGATTGCCATGAAGGCAAAGCTAGCCTCGACGATACGGAGACTGCGCCGAAATGCCAAACTTGCGGTAAAGAGTTGCGCCGTGACACTGATACTTTTGACACTTGGTTCTCATCTGGGCAGTGGCCTTTGCTGGTTTTAAATTATCCCGCCGGCGCGGATTATAAAAAATATTATCCAACGGCAGTGATGGAGACGGGACATGATCTTATTTTCCGTTGGGTACCACGAATGATTATTTTTGGTCTTTATCTGGCTAAGCAAGTCCCCTTCTCGACTGTTTATCTGCACGGGATAGTGAATGACGCTAAAGGCAAGAAGATGAGCAAGAGTAAGGGTAATGTTACCAATCCGCTTGATCTCACTTCGAAATATGGCACGGACGCTCTGCGTCTCGGCTTGATTGTTGGCAATCCGCCCGGGTCAGATCTGTCTCTGCAAGAAGCAAAAATAAAAGGTTACAAACATTTCGCTAATAAAATTTGGAACGCTTCGCGTTTCGTGTTTGAAAATCTTAAGGAGGCTGACCTCACCGGCACGCCCGAGCTTCGGCCCGAGCATCAGAAACATCTCGACCAACTCGATGAAGTGATAAAAGAGGTGACCAAACAACTCGAGAACTTGCGCTTCAATCTCGCCGCTGATCAGATCTACCACTATTTCTGGCACACGTTTGCCGATCTGATTATTGAAGAAACCAAAACTATTTTTCAAAACGAGACTCCGGATTTGGTCGCGAAAAAATCTGCGCAATGGTTGCTATATACAATTTTAGCGACCTCACTTAAATTGCTTCATCCCTTTATGCCCTTCGTCACCGAAGCGGTGTGGGAGCATCTCCCCGCTGGTGCACACAAGAAACAGGATTTGCTAATGATCGAACCCTGGCCGCTCAAAACAGACTGGAAAGATATTGGTTAAGAATTCTTTGCTCAAGGTCATAGAAGTGGAGATTTTCGTTGCGAAGTTTAGTTGCGAGAGTGACGCCAACGTAGCGCCAATGCCACGGTTCGAAAACATAGTAACTATTCCCTTCCGGATATGAGAGCGTGAAGCCGAAGCGATGGGCATTATTATTGAGCCAATCATAGGCCTTACTTTTCTCAAAACCTTTGAACGAAGCGCCGACATCTGGCGTGGTAAAATCGACGGTCGTGCCGAGCTGGTGCTCGGAGTAACCCTGATCGGCCGAGAATTGATTGGCCGTGCCTGCCCCGTAGGTAAATTTATAACCCGACTTGAGCGAACTCTGCTCGCCGTAGGAGCGATAAGCCGAAATAATCTGCAAATTTATGCCGGACGAACTTGCCTCGGTCAATAAATTTTTCAAAGACGGCCAGACGTTGGTTAGGATTTGTTCCTTCTTGTCTTTGGGATAGACGAATTGGGACTCGATATCGGTCAGACTGGCTGGCACATAATGCTCGTTCAAGAAAAAGACTTTGGAATATTTCTGAAGCAATTGCGGATCAGTTTTACTTATTTTATCAAGCACGCCAACCTTGCTCGTGATCGTGCCGATTTGATTGGCGAAGTCGTTATTGCGGGCACGTTCGGCTTCCAAGTTGCTATTCAAATCAGTGTTTTGCTTGGTGAGATCATCGACACTAGTTTGAAGGATCTTAAGTTTATTTGAATAATCAAGCGTCGTTGAAGCAAATTCAGTATTGAGGCGGGTTATTTCTTGAGATTGGGAATAGGAATGGTAAGTGAGATAACCAACCAGCGCGAGTAGCGCTACAAAAATAATAATCAATATCGGTATGTGTTTCATTTTTTTAGTATAAAAGAAAAAGGGTCGACACGCAAATGCATGTCGACCCCCCATAACTTTTCGGTTGGAGACTTCACCAGAGAGCTATGGTGAAAAGAACCGTTAGAAAGATGATCTCTCGTGCTTTACGCATACACATGATCATTTCCTTTTCTCTAAAACGCGCTCGACCTTGTGCCAGTACTTCTTAGTGATTGGCTTGCGGACTCCATTCGGCCCGCCATTCCAAGTTCGAGCAAACCTCTCTTCTGCTGTCATCACCGCTCCAACTCTTTTCGGATATTTCGGCCGAGTATTTGCCAGATACCACCGACAGATTTTCTCGGCGAGCGCTCGTTTTGCCGGTCCGCGCAAATCACAAGCGCGGGTATTCGTTCCATGCGCGCGATTATAATCATCGCACACGGGCTGGCGAATTTGGTAACGACCGTCAGTTACCCGTGGAAATTCTGTTGAAGAGACAAGCAGGAAACCGGTC
>CAYIEL010000043.1:0-5995 GCA_964362425.1 uncultured Candidatus Saccharibacteria bacterium
TACTCATGTCTTTTCTCGCTCCTTCTGACTGTCAACTGTACACTAGGCCAGTGCATCTTAGCAGATAACTCTGATCTTATGTTACAATATTAGGTGTATGTTCAAAAATTTTGACGGTTGGAATGAGATAAAGAAACGATTAGACGCCAAAGAAGAAGAGCCATTATTCTTTAGGCAAGGTGAGATTTGGTGGGTCAATCTTGGCCTTAACATTGGTTTTGAGATGAATGGTAAGGGCGGAGAATGTATGAGGCCGGTGATTATTATTAAGAAATACAACCAGTACTCTTTCTTGTCTTTGCCGCTCAGTACTTCATCGAAAATAAATTATTATCATATGCCGATTGGGGTGGTTGATGGCAAGAAGGCAGTTGCTAATCTTTCCCAGCTTAGGAATATTGATAGCAAGCGACTGATTAATAAGGTTGGGCATATTGAGGAAACATTATTTAAGGAAATAACAGAAAAAGCTAGCCACATTAACTTTGGCTAGCTTTTTCCTATATTCTTTCTCCTCGCTTGCGCGAGGCGAGCCCGAAGGCCATCTATGGTTCCAGTATAGCCACCGGTGGTAATAAGTCAAGTGGCTGGGTGGATAAGCGTATGATATAATTTCGGGGTCTGATTAAAAACTAAACAAATTTACTTCATGTTTAAAAATAAAGGTTTCTCGGCTGTCGCCATTATTATCATCCTTGCTGTTCTAGCCGTTGGCGGTTATGCCGTGTGGAATAACCAAAATTTAACCCCACCCCCGGCCCTCCCCGAAGGGGAGGGGGTAGAAAGTTGGAAAACTTACCGGAATGATGAGTATGGGTTTGAGTTTAAGTACCCGGCTGAATATGTATTCCGAGAGATAACCGAACTTGAAAGCGGAATTCAATATATTGGGTTCTACGATCCAAAACTGGAGGATGCATCCAGTCTTCGCTTTAAGATAAGCATAGACGCGGACCCGCTTACCGGAGCCGATCTATTATCGGTAACAAAACCAGAAAATATTATAGACGGGCCAAAATATATAGCCATCGATTCAAAACAAGCCCTTCGCTATAAATTACGGCGACTCTATGAAGTCTATGAGGACCCGTCATACCCGCATGATTTTATAGCGATTAAGAGACCGGGTAATATTATAACTTTTGCCGGTGCCGGAATCAAACCTGATACCAGAATGTTTAATCAAATAGTGGATACCTTTAAGTGGCAAGGGACATCGTTAACAGTTTTTGGTAAAGTACAATACAGTTCCCCGAAATCGTGTCCTGGTAACTGCTCTAAAGACGGTCGGTTGTACGTTGGTGATGCCGTTCTTGAAAATTTACGAGAAATTGGTAAAGATTACATTGGGGGAATGTGGGGAAACTACGGAGTAGTGGTTGGGGTTACCTATTGCGCCAATAGTTGTCTTGAAACTTTCCTGATATTAGTTGGCGATCTAGATTCCCAGCCCAAGCAATTGGATGATGTTTATATCGGTCTTAATCCATATATTAGAGACATTAAAGTCTCTGATCAAATAGTTACGGTTAAATACGTTCCGGGTGGCGGCAATAAACCAATACCTCAAGACAATCCCGAGACAAAAATATTGTCTTACAAAATTGTTAATGATCGACTAATTCCCATAAACTAGTTTGATTTGTTAACACCGAGTGTCGACATGATAAAATCCACCTTCCGGTTTGTGAAATAATGACCTAAAAGTATTTGCGTGGCGACAGTTATGCAAAAAGATTTTCAGAAGTGGCATAAAAAGAAAGAAGCAATTAACAAAGTTTCGGAGTCTCCTTTTTTCCACGAAAGAGAAATCTGGTTTTGCCATCTGGGTGCTAATGTCGGCTTTGAACAGGATGGTCGAGGCGATGATTTCTTGAGGCCGGTGGTGATTTTAAGGAAATTTAATAATCAAATTTTTTGGGCTGTGCCACTGACAAAAGCTAGCAAGAAAATTAACAAGAGAACCGCACGGTATTATTTTAGTTTCTCTTTTATCCATGGAGTCCAAAGCGTTGCCATTTTATCTCAAATCAGGTTGATAGACGCCAAACGTTTAGGCCGACATATTGGTGTTATGGAAGAGGATCTATTTCGAGAATTAACCAGAAAGCTCAAGAAACTGTTTCCTTGAGCTTTCTGCTAATTTCTTTCCTCTGTCTTGCGACAGAGTCGGGCCGAAGCCATTTGTACTTTCTAGTATAATCGTCCCTCTGAATAAGTCAAGGGTGGTTGGGGGGATAACCGTATGATATAATTTCTAGGTCTGTTTTACAAAATGATAATCCAATATGCTCGCGAATACTAAACGCATTATTAGGTCGGGGTTTATCAATTTTTGGCGCAGTAGTGTGGTATCGCTGTCGTCGGTGATTGTCGTCACCATTGCTCTCTTCGTGATCGGCGGGTTGATTCTGGCCCAAGCTTTTCTCACCGCTTCGCTCAATGACATCAAGGCCAAGGTGGATATCAGCGTTTCTTTCCAACCCGACGCCACCGAAGGGGAAGTCTTGGCGTTTAAGAAAGAGTTGGCTTCTTTGCCGGAAGTTAAAGATATAGTTTATCGTTCGCGGGAAGAAGAACTGGCTGATTTCAAACAGCGCAATCAAGATAACGCGCTGATTATGCAATCGCTTCAGGAGGTGGGTAACCCGCTTGGCGCCCGTCTCAATATCGAAGCCACTGATCCAGCTCATTACGAGAGCATCGCCGCTTTCTTGAAGAGTGACAGCGCGCTCTCGGCCGGCGGGCGCAGTATTATCTATCAGGTCAATTATAAGAAGGCGAGTGTTGATGCGCTCGCGGCGATTATTGACACCACCAAACAGGTCAGTTTCGCGCTCGCGCTTCTTTTCATTTTTATTGCTTTGATTGTTACTTTTAACACTGTCTCGCTCACGATCTATATTTCCCGCGAGGAAATCTCGGTGATGCGCTTAGTTGGGGCTGATAATCGTTACATTCGCGGGCCGTTTATTGTTGAGGGAATGATTGCTGGCATCTTCGCTACACTTCTCGCCTTGCTCCTACTCTATCCGGCGACGATTTGGATGAGGAATGCGATGGCACCCATTGTCGGCAGTCTTAATCTCGCCGCTTATTATCTTGATCATTTCACTTCGATCGCGCTCACTTTGCTCGCCTCCGGTCTCTTCGTCAGTATTCTGGCGAGTGTGCTCGCGATTCGTAAACATCTGCGCACCTAGTTTCCCAACATGGCCCGCCACAAATACATTTTTGTAATCGGAGGGGTGATGTCAGGGGTGGGTAAAGGAATTACTGTCGCCTCAATTGGTAAAATTCTTTCGGCTCGCGGTTTTAAAATTAATCTGGTAAAGATCGATCCGTATCTCAACGTTGATGCCGGCACAATGAACCCCACCGAACATGGGGAAGTTTTTGTTTTGGATTCTGGGTTAGAGACAGATCAGGATATGGGGAATTACGAACGCTTTTTGGATTGCAATCTTGGGCCGGAAAATTATATGACTTCGGGGATGGTTTATCGTTCGGTCATAGAACGCGAACGTAGTTTGGGTTACAATGGAAAATTTGTCGAAGCGATACCGCATGTCCGTGACGAAATTATCAGTCGCATTAAACGCGCGACCAAAGTTTCTGGTTCGGATATTTCGGTGGTAGAAATTGGTGGAACGATCGGTGATTTTCAAAACGCCCTTTTTATCGAAGCGGCACGGGTGATGAATCTTGAGAATCCCAATGGCGTTATCTTTGTAATGGTGTCTTATCTGCCGGTGCCAGCGACGATCGGTGAGATGAAAACCAGACCAACCCAGCATGCGGTTCGTGCCCTTAATTCCTATGGTATTCAACCCCAAATAATCGTCGCGCGGAGCGCGACGGCGATGGACCATAAACGGAAAGAGAAGTTGGCCATTTGGTGCAATGTTAAACCCGAGAATATTATTTCGGCGCCGGATATCAAGAGTATTTATGATGTGCCACTCAATTTCGAACGAGATGGTTTATCTGACAACTTATTGAAGCTTCTTCATCTTAAGGCGAGACAGACAGATATGCAAAGCTGGCGACGGATGGTTGCTCGAATAACTAAGGCTAAGAGCGAAATTCGTATTGCGGTAGTTGGTAAATATTTCAAAACAGGCGACTACATTCTCTCGGACGTTTATATTTCAATAATTGAATCGCTTAGACATGCTGCCGGATTATTGTCTAAGAAGCTGACAATTGAGTGGCTTGATTCCGGTGATTATGAAAATAATTCTTCTAAGTTAGAAGGGCTAAAACAGTATGACGGTATTCTAGTCCCGGGCGGTTTTGGTGAACGTGGCGTAGAAGGTAAAATTCGTGTGATTCGGTATGCCCGCGAGCACAAAATTCCTTACTTTGGTATTTGTTACGGGATGCAGTTGGCAATAGTAGAGTTTGCCCGTGATGTTATAAAAATGAAAGGGGCGCACACGACGGAGATTAATCAAAAAACCAAGTATCCGGTAATTGACATTCTTCCGGAACAGAAAAAAAATTTAAACGAACACAACATGGGTGGCTCGATGCGCTTGGGCGCTTATCCAGCTTGGATAAAGGAGGGGACACTCGCTCATAGTTTCTATGAACAGTCTCAAATTAGCGAGCGGCATCGGCATCGATATGAAGTTAATCCGGCTTACGTAGAAGTATTAGAAAAAGCGGGACTCGTTTTTTCGGGTCGTTCGCCTGACGGGCGCTTAATGGAGATTGTCGAATTGCCGAAATCTAAACATCCTTTTTTCTTGGGCACACAATTTCACCCTGAATTCAAATCAACTCCGCTTCACCCGCATCCGCTCTTCGTCGCTTTCTTGAAGGCCGCATCAGTAAAAAATAAATAAAAACCGCCTTCGCGCACTCCGTTCAAAACGGATGTGCGAAGGCGGTAATTTCGAGAAAGATCAAGCCAAAATTGCTGGGACGCGGTCACCGGTAATTCTCTGCCAGTTGATTAGCGCTTGTTGCTGGACTTCTGGTAAACCATATTTTTCCAGAGCCTCTTCAACCCTAACCCAAGCTAGTCCAAGCTGAACTTTTGGGTTGACACTCAAGTCACCGATGACCTTGACGACCCTAACCGTCGGATTCTCGGTCTCGCTCTTGACGGCTGGGCGACAAAAGGTGAATGACGTACCATTGTGACGGAATTCACCGAACATCCAGGCCATTAAGCGTTCGGTGGCCGCAGCCAACCCTTCGCCAGCGATAACTTGTCCCCCCGGCAGAGTATATCCTTCGTCTGTTTCGCCCTTAAACTTGACCACGGCAATTCTGCCATCTTCCCTCACCACAATGATTCGTAGACAACACATTTGACCACCTCCTTTCTCTCTTTCTTATAGCATAACGCCCCCATTTCTGCTAGAGTAATTTCATTCTTTGCAATATTTTGCCGGCTCGTCTAATGGTAGGACATCGCCCTCTGGAGGCGAGTATTGGGGTTCGAGTCCCTGGCCGGCAGTAATGGAAATTTAATCCAGCAAGGTGAGTCCTTGATATTATTATGGTAAATAAATGAATGATATGAAAACCGAAAACACACCAGAAAATAAAGCTAAGTTCTTTGCTCAGTATTGGGGGCAGAATGTACAATACTATACTACAAATGGGATAGATTATCCATTTCAGGTTAATGAAAACTTCACCGAAGCGTTGGGTATTTCCTATTTACTTCTCACACCACTAAAAAACATAAGTAATGAGGATGCTATTGAGGTGGCAAAGATTAATATAGGGAGACTTTTGCCAGAAATGGATGAAAGGCAATTATTACAAGTTGCACACCGACAGTTAAATGGCATATCTAACAATAAATACGATGGTCAATTTCCGATTGAATTTATCAACATGATTGACTTCCTCCGTTCCAAATCCTACCTACTCCCATACAAAGATTTATCAACTGATGATTTAATCGCCTATGGATGGGCTAAAGAAAAAGAATCATGAAAGAAATCCAAACAAACGGCATCACAATACTTTTTGT
>CAYIEL010000044.1:0-5773 GCA_964362425.1 uncultured Candidatus Saccharibacteria bacterium
CAATCACTTGCAATGGAAGAAATCAACAGAATTAATACGGGAATACCGCGACCGTAAGCTTTTTGCCGGAGATGTTTATCTCCAACCAACCAGTCGTTACCACCCGACTCCACTTGAGCCACCGCTTTCAAGAACTTGGCCGTCGGCTTCGCTTGCGCTCCGCCGACACTAGTCACGGCTACTTCCCCGACCATTCCAAAGACCATCCCTGCTGTCACTAAGTTCATCATCGGAAATATCCTTATTTCCAAAGATCTTTTAGACCAACCCCAATAGTCGGTCAACCGCGACGATTATACCATATACAAATTATAAATGCAAGTCTGCAAAGAGGCGGATTAAATATACAATGTACAGAATAATTTCATGCCTCCTACGTTTATTTATGACCAGTTGATCAAACAGCATCTTAAAATTCTTGAGAGTCTTCAATATAAGTCTGGATTATTTGCCGCGTCGAAGAAGGGAACGAAGACTGGTTACGATAAAGCTTGGTTGCGAGACAATTTCTACGAATGTTTGGCGTTCGAAGTTCTGGGAGATTTCGAAACGGTGCGGAAAACTTATCGCGCCATTTTGGATGTTTTCAAAAAGCACGAAAAGAAAATCGATTACGCGATTAGTAAAAAGCCCGAACATACCCACGAATATATCCACCCGCGTTACAATCCCGAAACCTTCGATGAATATTGGGAAGAATGGGGCAACAAGCAAAACGATTCGATCGGTTGCATTCTTTTCAAAATCGGCGAATTGGAGAAACGGGAATCGGGGGTTCTGAAATTAGACGATGATGATCGGCGAGTAATCCAAAAATTAGTTTGGTATCTCTCGACACTCGAATATTGGCACGATCCTGATTCGGGGATGTGGGAAGAAGCGGAAGAAGTCCATATGTCTTCAGTTGGGGCCTGTCTCGCCGGGCTTAAGATGATCCAGAACGTTGAAGGAATTATTGTGCCAAAAGAATTGTTAGTTAAGGGCGAAGAGATACTTCATTCTCTCTTACCGCGCGAGTCGAAAAACAAATTTGTCGACCTCGCGCTTCTCTCGCTCATTTGGCCTTACAATATTGTGACAAAAGAAGAAGCCGAAGTGATTGTCGAGAATGTGGAGTATCATCTCCTGAAGGAGCGCGGGGTGATTCGTTACAAGGGCGACCATTATTACAACAAGAATCCCGACGGCTGGTCGGAAGAAGCGGAATGGACTTTCGGCTTAAGTTGGCTGGCAATTATTTATGACAAACTCGGCCACGTCGAGAAGGCCAAATATTTCTTGGAACAAGCCAAGGGTACGGTGGCGAGAAATGGCGCGATCCCCGAGCTCTATCTCTCGAACTCAACCAAACACAATGACAATATCCCACTCGGTTGGAGCGAGAGTCTTTTCATCGTTGCTCTGCACGATGTTAATGATAATCAAATTAAAAAATAAAAAGACCGCCTCATGCCAAGTGCATAAAGCGGTCAAGGGTTTCAGAAACGAAATTCGAGACTGGCGCCGGCGTACCAACCGTCGAGGTCGGCGCTAATATGTTCGGCGTGAGTTGTGGTGAGGTTGTAGCCGGCGTTCCAGACGAAGCGCCAACGGTCATTCTGGTCGAGCGGAATTTCTCCCACCAAACCAAGATTGACTCCCCCACCCCAGAGTTGGCCGGAGACCTGATGTCGGACGGAACCAAGCCGACCACTGATGTCGTACTCGGCGCGGTAGACTTCCATCCCGATTTCTCCCCCAAGCAAGCGCGTCTTGAGTGGGAAATAATCGAGACTCAAGCCAAGACTCTCGAAGTTCCAACTAGCTTCGCCGTGCAACTCGTCCATGAACTTTATTTTCCCCGCGCTGAACTGACCACGCAACGAGAGATCGAGATTCTCGGTTAGTTTTTTCTTTCCCCGAACTTCGACCACCGGCAAAACCACTTTTGCTTTCAACCCCCAATGGTCGGCCCGCGCTTGCCTTGTCGCGACACCGACACTAATGCGATCGAACCCCTCCTTTCTTAGTTTGTCTGTGCAACCAACTTGAACCAACAACATGCCAACCATGGCCCATCTCGTTACTCCCTTAACTGATACCGACATTTTTTCTCCTCTCTCGTAACAAAGAACTGTTTCGTCCAACTTTTTGTCCAAATTAACTTTTCCAACCCTACTCCTTTTTTATTCTTTTGTCAATCACTTCACGTTACACATTTTTTTCAAGGCGACAAGATCGTCGGCGGTCAGTTTCTCATTTCCACCTTCATTCAAATAATACATAATTGCTTTGGGATTGCTAAGATGGTCGATCCCCAACGTGTGGCCGAGTTCGTGCGCGAGTACGCGCACTAGTTGATTAGTATCGTTAAATTGGTAGATATTAATCGAGGTGCCACCGACGTTACTTAGATATTCACCCTCATTAAATTCTTTGCCAGTTGACGCTCCAACCGTGTTGTAAGTGGCGGTGTGAAGGTTGAGCGTGGCAACTAATTTATTGAGAATCGCGCCGGTGGAATTAACCGTATCAACCAAACTGTTTAGAGAATCTTCGGCTTGATTGATCGCCACGACACGGTTATTCAAATCAATTCGTTGTTGTTGTAAAATTTGGAACTCGGCTTTTGGCGCGCCGCCGCGCGCGTTCCAATCATCAACCGTTTTTTCGTAAGCCGTCTTGGCCGTGTTGTAAGCATCAACCAAGGCGACAACTTGTGCCTTCTCGTTATTGTACGAAGCGAGAAGCGAATCGCGTTTGACCTTCAGCGCGTCGTAAGACACGCGATCGTCGCCGATGACCAATCCGATTTTCTTCAAAGCGTCAGTCGCCTTCTGGCGATAATCGTAAATCAAATTAATTTTCAAATCGCCAGTGGCCGAATATTGGAAAAGCGTTTTATTGATCGGCACTTCCCAAATTTTCTCGGCCCGTTTAATATCCGCCAGCAATTCTGTTTTGGTCAGACCGAAACGCGAATCAAGATCGACAATCGAATAAGTAATCGGACTTTGGCAAGGTTGGAAACGGTTGAGCAACTCTCGCCACCGCGCCCAAATTTCCGACCGATAGTAATAACCGACGCCGACTAGCAACAAGATAACGAAAATAGTGCTAAAACTTTTAAGACGCGAGGATTTCATGATAGTTCTCGCTTCAATTTTAGTTTTATTGTTTCTAATACTTCCGGTGGAGTAACAAAGTTTTTGTCCGTTTTATAGTTATGCCCCCATTGCTCGTCTACAAAAGTCGTGCCTTCAAATTGTCTCGGGGAAGAATAACGCGGAATAAAATGCCCATGTAAATGTCGAGTTTCATTGCCCAAGAAAGCATAATTAAACCAGTCGGGCTGAAATACTTTCTTGGCTGTCTCTCTTAATTTTTCAAGGATGGCAAATAATTCTTTTTGCTCATCGAGCGTGGCATCAGCTAAGTCAAGAGCGTTTTCTCTTTTGCACCAAACTATACAGCGGCCTAAATAACTTTGATTAGTGTGAACTTGAACCAACCAATGTTTATATTCCTTGATTAGATATTTTGAGTAGTCTTCCATGGTAATTGTTTTAATCCCCCTACCCCTCATTGACATTTTAATTGCTTTTGCTAGCATGTAAGTTTTCAGATGAAAAGGGATCCGGACGGCTAACTGCCTAAGGAGCCCTTTTCTTTTTGTATTCCTATTTTATTTTTTATATCTTTATTTTCAAGATAATCAAAATATTCTGAACCAAGTTTTTTATACATGGACCATGTTCCCGAAAAATGAGCACGAATCCAGAATTTTGTATTTCCTCCACTGATTAGTTTCCCGTTTCGCTGTGCCCATATACAAATTCTGTCCATAATAACCCAAAAGCGCTTTGATACCCGCTAAGTTTTTGTCCCATTCGATGGTCTCGTGCGTAGACAGTTCGACGGTGATCGCCGGGATCTTCTGTGATGCCAACCAATCGTCGGCGGCGCCGGTTGTCGCGTAGGCGTCAAATGTTTTGACCGCCGGATAGTCCGCCGCCGTCGCATAAGTCTTCATCATCTCGAGCGTCGCTGGCAAAATTCCTTTCTCACACTGCGAAGCATAAACGGCATTCGATTTGCTGTGCCAGAAGACCACCCCCGCCGGCTTGATCGCCAGTACGAAATCGCGGAAGGCCGCCGTTTCCGGTTCCGAGAAAGCCACTGTCCCGCCACTCACCTTTTTCTTTTGCCAAGTACTCGTCGCCTGCCACTTACAATCGAAGTTGCGATTGAGATCCACTTTGTTGGCATTGAAACGCGCCGCGGTCAAAACCGCTTGATCGGTTGAAACATCGGCCATCGTGAAGCGTCCCTCCTTCCCCGTCACGGCGAAAACGGCATCGGGGTTGAGATTGGGAATAACCGTCACCGAGAGATTGCTCGGCACCGTTTTCGGATTCTTACTTAAGTAATCAATAAACTGATTTGCCAGCAAGACGCTATTCCACTCATAACCGCCGTGAACTCCGCCCACGAAAACGAGTATGGTTGTCCCCGTCCCATACGTATACGTTTCCAATTTCCGCCCCTCGACGGATGTGCCAATAATTTTATATTTGTATTTCGGTCGGTTCACTAAACTTAGATCAACAGGTGGTGTCGGTGTGGCCGGCGACGGCACCTTGTAACCGAATTGCCAGTTAAGAAAAGCGAATGTCCCCACCCCCAAGAGCGCTAAAACGAGAATGACGACGATCGTCGACTTGGCCGGCGACCACGGCATTATTTCGCGTAAGACTTAAGAACGGCCTCAATCCCCGCCTGGTTCTTAGACCATTCGGTGTCGGTATGATTGGTAAGGAGAACGCTGATGGCTGGAATATTATTTTTCGCCAGCCAGTTCACCATATCGCCGGTGATGGCGTAGAAATCGAAACTCTGATGTGCCGGATAACCCGAAGCGTCAGCAAATGTTTTGGTCAAAGTATTTGTTTCGGGTGAGACACCGTTGTGACAACTGGAGGCGAAGACCCCGCCGGCCGAGCTATACCAGACCACCACGGCCGCCGGCTTGCTCGTCTCCACATAAGTCTTCATCGCTTGGCTCTCCGGTTCGGAGAAAGCCACACTGCCACCGCTCACCTTCTTCTTCTGCCAAGTGCCCGTAGCCTGCCAATCACAATCGAAGTTGCGGTTCAGATCAACAGTGTTGCCATTGAAACGGCCGGCCACTTGCGTTTCTTGTGACGAAGCGACAGCGGTCGGTAAGAAAGCACCGGTCGTGCTCGCGCCGATAACCTTGGCCAAACCATCGGGATTAAGAACCGGAATGACCGTCACTTTCAAATTGCTCGCCACTGCACTCGGATTCTTCTTAAGATAATCCATCATTTGATAAGCGACGAGGGCTGTATTCCATTCGTAGCCACCGTGAATCCCGCCGACGAAGAGAAGTTCCGTCGCCCCTTGACCATAATGATAAGCAACGATATCTCGCCCCTGCACGGACTGGCCAATGACTGTCTGATCTGGATTCGTCGGCGTCGGCAACATAGTCGTTGAAGTAACAAGTGGGATGCTACCCGGTGTCGTCACGTCCGGTGCCGGCGTCACCGGTGTATTCGAAGGACTTTTCGTAACGAAGTAAATACCAAGAACCACAAGAATAACTATAATCACTACAATAATTAATTTTTTCATATGCCCCACAGTCTAGCACACTTTTGGGAGGGGCAAAGCCAATCAATATCGTTAAATTATGAGAAAAAACTCTGATTTTAAGAGTTAAAGGAAAATTTTAGTTGCTGATTTTGATATATACTGGCTCTGTTACAAG
>CAYIEL010000045.1:0-5705 GCA_964362425.1 uncultured Candidatus Saccharibacteria bacterium
TAACAAAGCTAAAACTGCTCTAATTGAGTGTCAACTATGTTCAGTGGCTTGAACACTATAAACTAACGGAGATACTCTGGAGCGGTTTGGGCGAGCCAATCGATGAACTGACGCATGACGAAAACTCCACCAATCGTGTTTTCGCGATGCCCATGCTCCATGACTACCGCGAAAGCGTAGCGGGGTGTTTCGTAAGGGAAAAAACCGATCACCCAAGAGTTGACATCGGCTTTTTCTACACCCAATTCAGCTGTTCCGGTTTTGGCGGCAATGGCCACACTGGGGACATTTAATCCGGTGCCGGTTCCTTCAGTCACTGCGAGACGCATCCCCTCGCGAACAATTTGGAAAAAGTTGGCCGGGATAGTTGAACTAATATCACGGGCTGGCTGATGGATTGGCGTGGTACTGGCGGCGAGAATTGTGGGGGTGACGAGCGCGCCGTTGGTAGCAATTGCTCCAACCACGCGAGCCATTTGGAGTGGTGTTACTTGGAAACCGTATTGGCCAATCGCGGTGTGATAGGTGTCACCGATTCGCCACTGTGGGTCCTTCAAAAATTTTTTTGCTTTCCAGTCAGGGGTTGGGATATTGCCGATTTCTTCATCTGACCAGTTTATTCCCGTTGCTTCGCCCAATCCAAAAAGCCGAGCGTATTTATCAATGTTATTAATTCCTAAACCTTTTTGGTTTTCGAATCCACCACCGATCTCATAAAAATAAACGTCTGAAGAGACGGCTAGAGCGTGGCGCATATCTACTAGGCCGTGCACTTTCCAGTCACGGAATATAGATGGTTGATCGGGGAAAAATGGATTGGGTAAACTGATTGATCCGTTACTCAAGATCTGCGTGATCGGATCAATTACTTTTTCATTCAATGCGCCAATGGCAATGATTGGTTTGATGATCGATCCGGGAGCATACAAACCGGAAACGGTTCGATCGAGAAAAGGTTTATTTGGGTCAACGAGTAATTTATTAATGGTTTCGCGGTCAGTCCCGCGACTGATAACATTTGGATCATATTGGGGATAACTCACAAGAGAGAGAAGTTCACCAGTTTTGATGTCGAGCAAAACTGCCGCTCCGCCGCCGAAACCACGCTCTTCCGCCAAGGATTTGATAATGTCGTATAGCTTTTCCTGCAATCTGGTATCAACGGAGAGAGTGATGCTCTCTCCGTTGCGTGGTGGTCGAAGCAAGTATTCTGATTGGATTTCGTTATTAACATTAACTTCTTCGGTTCGTATCCCTGTTTGCCCGTGGAGTATTTCGTTGAAGACTCGTTCAGCTCCATCTCGGCCAATCAGTTCGCGAGGATCAAAATTGGATGACCCAGTATTTATCTCATTGGAGAAGCCTAAATAGCCGACGACATTTCCGATTCCCGGTTTTTCGCGGTAAGTTCTCTCAGTGTTATTCCAAGCCAACTCAATCCCTTGGCGATCATAAATCACTCCTCGCTGTGGAAGAATCGATATATTACGAAGGGTATTGCGTTCGCTCCGCTCGGCAAAAGTTTGGCCCTGATTGATTTGCAGGTTGAAAATTTTGACCAAAAAAACAAGTAATGTTAGCGAGAAAA
The DNA here is from genome assembly GCA_964362425.1 of uncultured Candidatus Saccharibacteria bacterium. Taxonomy (GTDB): domain Bacteria; phylum Patescibacteriota; class Minisyncoccia; order Phycocordibacterales; family JACOZG01; genus JAGVGK01. The sequence continues at coordinate 1,589 of CAYIEL010000045.1, forward strand.
CGCCAATAAATAAAAACAAAACGTGTTTGGCAATTGGCTTTTCGAATTGTCCCTCAAATTGTTGTGTATCGAATAATGGCAAATTACGGGAATCGAGAAAAACTTCATCGGGGTCAATGGCCGGCAAGCTCGTTTTTTTCTTAAAATTAAAACGCCTCATGTCCGAAGAAAAAATTGTTTGGCTAAAATTTTGCTCAAAGTAATTGCGAGAACAGTGAAGAAAGTGGCGACGAAAGCTAGACCAAAAAAACGGCTAGTTGGCGACCCGTAGGCAAGATCAGCCAAGATGGCCGGAATAAGTAATTCGTAGCCACTGCCGAAGCGCCAGATCGCGCCGAGAACGAGAAGAAGACTAAACCACCACGGCGCATAGGCGACTGCCCCGATAATGATAATGACGATAATAATTCTACGGCGCATACAATTCAATCCAAACCAGTTGAGAGATGTTGATCGGGCTACGAAGGAAAATCTTTTGGAAAGAATCTCCGGCCGCTCGCTGAATATCATTAACGACAGCGAGAAGGAATTCGTGTCCGGCGACAGTCACGGTGACCTGATCATTTATTGAGACGGTTAAATCACGAGGCAGTGAAGTAGTGAAATTGCCGCCACCATGGCCAGTGAGTTCAATCGGGATATTTTTCTCGCCCAAATTACCGATCAAACGTTCACCGGTGGTGGAATAAAAACTCATTTTTGCTTTAGTTTCGTAAATCTCAACCAATTCACCAAGGATCACCGTTCCCTCACTAACTGCGACTAGCCCGGGGGTAAGGGCCGTGTTTACATTTTGTGAACCGATATCAATTAGGGCTGTTCCGAAAGGAAATTGCTGGCCCCGGCTGATTAAACGACCGATCGTAAGTGGCAATAAATCCGGCGGTCGATTAACAATTTGTCGTAAGGTGGTGTTTTCTTCTTTGAGGATTTCTTGATTGGAAAGAGCTGTCGCTTGTTGATCGATGATCGCTCGTAAACGCCCGTTCTCGTTAGCCAGTTTAAGTTTATTTGCAAACAGAGCACCGATATTACTGAAAATATTCCCGGTCGTTTGCCTAACCGCCCAGAATGGACTTAAAATTTTTAAACCGATGTTTCCAGCCCAGTGACGGGGTCCGGCGTAGCTCAAACCAAAAGTGAGGATCAGGAAAAGAATCAAACCAAAAATCGCTCGCTTTTGGCGCGCTCGACCAGATATTTTAATTGGGTGGTAAGCGGTCATCGTCGGGGACAAGAACATCGCGGTGATCTTCAAGGCGCTCAAGGACAATTCCGGTACCGCGGACAACGGCGGTGAGCGGATCATCGGCGATTGTGATCGGAATTTTTAGCTCGTCTTCCAAAAGTGTTTTGATTCCTTGGAAAAGAGCTCCACCACCAACCAAAACTAAACCTTTATGCATGATATCGGAAATCACTTCCGGCGGTGTGGTTTCGAGCACTTCTTTGATTGACTCAACTAGATTAGAAACTGAAACAGCGATTGCTTCTTGAATATCAGAATCGGTAATGATTACCTCTTTGGGTAAACCGGTCACCATGTCTCGGCCACGGATGGTCGCCTCAAGCGGAGTGGTTTGCTTCCAGACTGATCCGATTGCTATCTTTACTTCTTCGGCCGTTTTCTCGCCCAATAAGATTTTGAATTCATCGCGGACGTAAGAAATAATATCTTTATTGAAACGATCGCCGGCGATGCGAAGATTTTTCGATCGGACAATCCCGCTCAGGGAGATAACGGCGATATCGGTTGTCCCGCCTCCGATATCAACAATCATTGAACCGACAGGATCATGGACGGGCAAACGAACGCCGATGGCCGCCGCCATCGGTTCCTCGATCACATGAACTAATCGCGCGCCGGCGTTCTTGGTCGCGTCGCGAACGGCGCGGATTTCGACGTTAGTAATGCCCGAAGGAACACCGACAACCACCCGTGGCCGAAGGAATTTTCGAGTCCCCAATTGCCCGACTTTCTTAATGAAGTAAGCCAGCATTTCCTCGGTGACTTCAAAATTAGAAATAACTCCGTCGACCAGTGGTCGAACAATCTCGAGATGAGCCGGCGTCCGGCCAACCATCTGTTTGGCATCATTGCCGATGGCCACGATGCGGCCAGTTTTCTGATTGACCGCGACGATCGACGGCTCGACAATCACAATGCCATGACCTTTGACATAAACTAAAGTGTTGGCCGTTCCCAGATCAATTCCGATATCGTGGGAGAAGGTGTCGTAAAATTGGTTTAACCAAGGAAGGCGCATAGATTTTGTGGGGTAACTAAATCAAATTTGTCGGTTACTCGCTTTTTTATTTCAATCAGACCCTTCTCAACTGTTTTAGCACTAACCACGAGACGAAATGAAATTCCCAGAAGATCAGCATCAGCAAGTTTGACGCCGGGACCGACATGGCGATCATCCCAAAGCGTTTCAATCCCCGCTTGGTTGAGCAAATCATAAATTTGATTAGCTTGGGTTGCAATTGTCGCGTCCTTCTCATTGCCCAGACTAATTAGGTGAGCGCGGAAAGGGGCGACCGTGTGAGGCCAAGCCAAACCTTTATCATCGGCTGTCACTTCGACAATCGCGCCCATCAGACGACTGATACCCAAACCATAACAACCCATAATCACCGGCTGACTAATCCCCTTCTCGTCTTTATAATTAAGTTCAAATGGCTTACTAAATTTCTGACCAAGTCGGAAAGTGTTGCCGACCTCAATGCCGGTTTCGGCGGTTCTCTCCGCACTGCCACATTCGGGACAAACTTTATGTTGAGCGATAATTTCTTCGTTAATCCCCAATCGGCACTTCGCACAAACATGGACTCGGTCTTCGCCCGCCGGTGTCAGGGTTTGAAATTCGTGCGAGTAGGGTGAGAAAGTCCCGCCGGCCGCGAGAGTGTAGATAGTTCGATCGCCAATGCCTAAAGTTTTAAAAATTTGCTGGTAACTCTCGCCGACCAATTTATAAAATTTATCGAGATCAGTTTCGTCGCGGTGAAAAGAGTAAAGATCTTTCATGATAAACTCTCGTCCGCGGAGAATGCCAGACTTGGCGCGAAGCTCTTTGCGAAACTTCGTTTGGAATTGATAAACCGAAAACGGCAGATCTTGATAAGAATTAATTTGTCCGGCGACGAGGGGGGTGATGATCTCTTCATGGGTTGGACCAAGAGCCAAATCGCGATCGCTGTCGTCCTTAATCTTGTAGAGATCAGTCATTGTTTCCCAGCGACCGGTCTTCTCCCAATTTTCTTTAGGGTGAAGGGCAGGTAAAAGGATCTCTTGCCCACCGAGTTTATTCATTGCTTCCCGCACAACCTCTTCAATTTTCTTAATAACGCGGAGACCGAGTGGCAGATAGGAATAAACTCCCGCCATTTCTTTATGAACATAGCCGGCGCGCGCGAGCCAGATGGCATTCCGCGACATCTCGTCGCGTGGCGCTTCCCTTTGGGTTTTAGTAAAAAGTGCCGATTGCCTCATATCCGCCCATCTTACGGCAAAAGGATGTTTGAGTCAAAAAGAAAGATTGACAGGAATCGCTAATGGGGGTAAAGTAGAAAATAGAAATCAATCTTACAAACGATGTACTTTTTAAGGAGAAAAGGGATGTTCTTTATTTGGGCTTTTGTTTGGGCACTTCTTTCTGGAGTTTGTTTGTATGATGGAGTGAAAGGAGAAAATAAAAAAGAAAAAGCTAGTGGCTTAGGTTTTTCTTTGTTTTTCGCTCTCGTCTCGCTCGGTTTCTTCTTGATGGCAACCGCAGAGATCATCAATGAGGGATTGAAGGTTGCGAAGTGATTTCTTGCCATCCGTTGTTTTTAAGACACAAGCATGGCGCCAGACTTTTTGTCCGGCGCTTTTTCTTTTTTGTTGTCGGGAGGCATTGCCTCCCGTAATTACTTGCGATTTTTAACGCACGAAGAATTTCATGATGTCGCCGTAGGTGACGAGAAGCATTAACCCCATCAAGAGAACGAAGCCGGTGAGATTGATGGCATTGGCGACGGACGGCTTGATTGGGTTACCTTTGATTTTTTCAATTAGTAAAAAGAGTAGTCGTCCACCATCGAGTGCTGGAATTGGTAAAAGATTCAAAACAGCCAA
>CAYIEL010000046.1:0-3545 GCA_964362425.1 uncultured Candidatus Saccharibacteria bacterium
CCGCCGAGCAAACCGAATTCTTCGCCGGCCACAGCAAAAATAGAATCGCCGATCGGTTCAGGCAAATAATTAAATTTTTGAAGACTTTGCCCGAAACCGCGGCCGGTCAAACCGCCGGAACCAATCGCAATCAGTGATTGATTAATCTGCCAAGCTGAGGAGTCTGTTTTCTCATTGGGATGAAAAAAAGTTAAGACTCGTTCTCGGGCGTAAGGTCTGACCGCCAAAATAAGCAAAAACCCTAAACAAGCAATTAACCCTAAAGTTAAGATCTGACGCCATCTGGTTCCGGCGGCAAAAAACATTGCCGTGGCCGCCGTGAAAAGCACTAAGAATGTACCGATGTCCGGCTGGGCAATAAGCACCAGACCAGCCAAACCAACAAAGAGCGAGAACGGCAAAAAACCTGACCGCCACGTCGTCACTCGTTCGCGAATTTTTGCTAACCAGGCGGCCAGATAGATGACAAAACCAAGTTTCAAAAATTCCGATGGTTGGAAAGTTCTTGAACCAAACGAGATCCAACGATGAGCTCCACCGGCCGAAAAGCCGACACCAGGCACGAATACCAGAACAGTGAGAAGAAGCGACAAGATAAACAACCAGAGAGAAATTTTCTTCCAATATTGATACGGCAATCGACCAAATACGAGGAAAACGGCCAAACCGACGAGCAAAGTTAGAAATTGATTCCAAACCACTCGATTATAGTTGGCTCCCCCACCGCTTAATAGGCCAAGTGAGGCTGATGAAAAAATTAGAAAGCCGACTAAAGCAATAACGACGATAAAGAAAAAAAAGCGGCGACTTTGAATTCGAGTAACGAATGGCATACTAACGACCAATTAGAGTAATAATCATGCCAACCACGGCCATAATTACTCCAATTACCCAATAACGCATCACAATCTTGGCTGGCGACCAACCCAGAGCTTCGAAGTGATGGTGAACCGGAGCAACACGAAAAACTTTTTTACCTTGACGAAACTTTTTTGATCCAAGCTGGATAACATTGGAAAAGACCGTGGCAAAAAGAGGAAAAGCGATGATCGGCAGAGTCACCACCGACTCGGTAAGAAAAACAACAATCGTGAGGGCGGCGGTTAAACCAAGAATTCCTGTTTCCGACATGTAGAAGCGGGCGGGCGGAATATTAAACCACAAGAAAGCCAGGATCGATCCCGTTACCACCGCGCAGAAAGCGGCCAAATCAATTTGGTTTTGGAAAAAAGCAATCCCCGCATAGGCCCCAAAAATAATCGCCATTACGCCGCCGGCCAAACCGTCGAGACCATCGATGACACTGCTGGAAAAAAGAAAAATCATCACGACAACGAATAAGGGAACAATTAACCAACCAATCGCTAGCTCACCGCCGAAAGGAATACCAATCGAGGAGTGTCCGAGTTTGAGATAGAACCACAGCGCCCCGACCAAGCCGAGAACAGTGACAAGAAGCAACCGACGTCGAAAAGATAGCCCGCCGTTCGAACTCTTAATCTCCAGCCAATCGTCTACCAGCCCAATAAGCGAAGCCACGATCAGAGTGAAGAGTGGCAACCAAGTTTGATTACGGCTCAAGAAAGTAAGTTTCCCGGTTACAACCGTCGGGTGCAGAGCCGCAATCAGAGCGAAAATTAAAGTTGTCAAACCAATGCTAACCCAGATAATTATTCCGCCCAAACGTGGCGTCCCCACCTCACGTGTGCGGTGCAATTCATTGAAAATCGGTGTCGCTCGACCGTCCGGCGCTACCTTCCCCGCCCGCTTCTTCCACATTTTATGTTTATATAAATAGTTAGTGAGAATCGGCGTAATCAATATGCCAATGAAGAAAGCGACAGCGCTTGGAGCAAAAACTTTAACGACATTGAGAATTGCGGGCGTCATGATTGCTGGAGGAAAGTAGCGATTGTTGCGTCAACTAATTGCTTCACATCATTGAAACGTCCGGCAATCGTTGAACCCAAAACTACAATAATGACTGGCTGGTTCAAACCACGATCGAAAGCGATTACCAAAGTGCCTTCGGCCACGTCGGTAAAACCAGTTTTCGAACCAAGTAGCCCGGGGAGCTGACTGATAATCTCGTTGGTATTCAAAAAGCGATGTCGCACACCTTCCACCGTTGAAGCTTCTATTTCTTCAAACTTGGTCGCCGCGAGTAACTCCGGATCGGTTGCCAGAATGTTGGTAAAAAGATGAGCCACATCATAAGCCGAACTGTAAGAACCGGCTTGGCCATCGGGTAAATCAAGTCCAGTCGTGTTGTTGAAAGTTGTCTCCGCGAGTTTAAGCGACACAGCCTTGTCATTCATCGCCGTGACCAGATCGCGCCCAACTGTGGTCTGGGTCATCGTCGCTAGAGATAACGCTCCCTGATTGGACGAAGTCACAAGCGTCAGAGCCATTAAATCTTTGAGCCGATAATGCTGGCGCGAAAAAGGCAGGATCGTCGATTTCGGCAAGAGTTGCGAAGCGGCGAGCACCGTCATCACCTTCGTGATTGAAGCGATCGGCAAACGAGCGTGCTCATCCTTAGCGTAAAGAACTCGACCGGTGTCCGGTTCGTAGACGAAAGCGGCTTTCGCCTCAACCGCCACTTTAGTAAAAGGATCGATAAGTGGTGGCATTGGAATCTTGGTTACCTTAAAATTAATCTGGGAATCCAAACTGGACCAAAAGCCGAAGCCGGCCGAGAGAAGCGCGACCGCCCCGATAATATATTGAACAAATGTGGGGATTTGTTTTTTCATGATTCTTGACCCTTCATGATCGCCGAGAGTTCCTCAACAACTTTTTGCTGATCCGGCAATTCGTTAATCTCTTTTACCCCCAACCACGAGAGTAATTCAAAAGTTGGACGGTAGAGGAAACTGCGCGCATCGGCCGGGTTCGTAATTTTATCGACTAAACCGCGAACCAAGAGATTACGGAGAATAAAACTGGAATTAACGCCGCGAATATAATCAATTTCCGCGCGCGTCACCGGACCGCGGTAGAGCACAATGGTCAGAGTTTCGAGACCGGCCTTCCCGATGTCGCGAGAGAGTTCATCTTTGGTCAACTTCTCAATCAAATCCCCCGCTTCTGGCGACGTGCCGAGCATGACGGCGTCCCCATTTCGGACTAACGTAATTCCGCGACCAGCTAATTGCGTCGTGAGCGTCACCAAAGCTTCGGTGATCTCCGCTTCGCTTCGGGCAAGATAACCAACCAAATCGGCCACCGTTACCGGTTCCGCTTTCCAGAAAAGAATCGCCTCAATTTGAGCCGTTAAATTCATAATGCTAGGTGCGTTAAATTATAACCCGAAAGACCTTTAATTAGCCATAGCGAGGCGTGTTGGAATCTCGAGTCTCAATTTTGATATCCGAGAAGTGGTCGACTTGAGTGATATTAACCAAACCTTGTTTGAAGAGTTCAAGTAAAGCGAGAAAGCTCACAATCACGTTAATTTTTTCTTTCCGCCAATCGACGGATTTATCTTTAATGAAATCTTGGAAGCTCATCGAGAGCGCGGATTGAACACGGCGAGTGAGATC
>CAYIEL010000046.1:3645-5591 GCA_964362425.1 uncultured Candidatus Saccharibacteria bacterium
GAGGCGACCACCACGAAATTGCCAAGAACGTTCATGCCCGCCTGTGGCAATTTATTTATATGTTCAATAAAATTATCAGCGACCGTGGCCAACGAGACTTGGTTGATCGACAACTCCCGCTCCTCAACTAGCTCGAGCAGTAGCTCGAGCGGCCCTTCGAACTCCCCCACCCGCACAGCAAAAGTATCAGTCATTATCACTTTTCACGGGACAATTTTTATCTTCAACTCCTTCAATTGCTCGGCGCTGACTTCGCTTGGCGCGTTCATCATTAAGTCTCTTCCCTCCCCTGTCTTGGGGAAAGCAATTACTTCTCGAATGTTTGGTTCGTTTTGCAAAAGCATCACGATCCGATCAATCCCGGGGGCAAAACCGCCATGCGGTGGTGTGCCATAACGGAAAGCTTCGAATATATGACCGAAACGTTTCTGCTGTTCTTCTTCACTAATACCAAGCAATTCGAAAACTCGACGTTGGACAGCCGCTTGATGAATCCGAATACTGCCTGAAGAAAGTTCATAGCCGTTCAAGACAAGGTCATAAGAATTAGCGCGAATCGAAAGTAAATCTTCGCCCTTCATAAACTTATCAAGATCTTCATCTTTGATTGAACAAAAAGGATGATGGGCGGCACTTAGTTTTCCATCTTTATCTTTTTCAAACATCGGGAAATCGGTGATCCAAACGAAGGATAACTCATCAGGATTTCCGCCAGTTGGCGAATTGCCCTGCCGGAGATCCGGTTTGTCACTGCCATACTTCTCCATTGATTCTTGGAAAGTCAGACGCGGAAAAGGCGTCGTGGATATTTTTTTATTCGGGTAAAGTGTTTTGACCAGCTCGATCATCATCGCTTCGGTGTATTGCAAAACATCTTCTTGCTCGACGAAGGACATCTCGAAATCAAGTTGAGTAAATTCCGGTTGACGATCACCGCGCGTGTCTTCATCGCGGAAGCAACGAGCAATTTGGAAATAACGTTCGAAACCGGCCACCATTGAGAGTTGCTTGAACTGCTGGGGCGACTGCGGTAAGACATAGAACTTACCGGGCTCAAGGCGCGACGGCACGAGATATTCGCGCGAACCTTCCGGTGTGCCTTTCATCATAATCGGCGTCTCGATCTCCACGAAATTATGCCGATGCATATAGTCGCGGAAAAAAGTGATAACCTGATCGCGCCGGCGGATATTCGTCTGCAGGCGCGGCCGGCGCAAATCTAGATAACGATACTTCAAACGATTCTCCTCGCCAATCTCCCGCCCGTCACTCGTGAGATCGAAGGGTGGCGTTTCGGCTTCATTCAAAACAGTGAGAGTCAGAAGTTCGAGCTCCACCGCCCCGTTCGCGAGATCGACATTAACCATCTTCGTCGGCCGAGCGTTGACCTTACCCGTCGCCTCAATCACCCACTCGGAGCGCAGGCGATTAGCTTCGGCATGCGCTTCGGGATGGTTCGGTAGAGCGACAGCTTGAATCGTCCCACTCATGTCGCGGAGATCGAGAAAAATCAGTTTGCCGTGATCGCGCCGGACCGTGACCCAACCCTTGATTTTCACTTCCTCGCCAATTCGCTTGGCCAAGGTCCCAATCATTGCTCGTTTCATAATGCCTTATTTATAACACAAAAAGACCCCGCGACAAAAGGCGCGGGGTCGAAGGTTCAGAGGTTCAATTGAGATTCAATCCATCTCGTTCAGATCACATGGCACCCAATCACCGATATATTTATCCGTTAGAGGTTCATACCAGCGAATCCAACGACTAAGTGGATTGTCTATCTCGGTGGCATGTACAACACAGGCCACGGCGGTTTTGGGTCCGTTGTCGAAACAAAGTGATCGAAGATCGAAGTCCGAAGACGGATCAACTCCGAGATTGATGAGTGTCTCCAATTTGACCTTAGAGAAACTGATGTGACTGGCCGCCTCGATCATATCGTTTCG
>CAYIEL010000047.1:0-4936 GCA_964362425.1 uncultured Candidatus Saccharibacteria bacterium
CTGAATTGGAAGAGGGGGTTCACATGAAACAGAATGGCGATCATATTTATGATGTTTGGGAACATACCTTACGAGTAGCGCAACACTCGGCTGACCGAAATTGGCCGTTACACGTGAGACTTTCTGCTCTGTTCCATGATATTGGCAAACCACGGACGCGCGAATGGAACAAGGAAAAGAAAGACTGGACCTTCTATGGCCATGACGTAGTTGGGGCCAGAATGGCTAAAAAGATCATGGATCGGCTAAAATACCCTAAACAATTATCCGAAACAGTTGAGAAATTGGTCAGATATCACATGTTTTTTAGTGATATTGATAAAATTACTCTTTCAGCTGTCCGACGAATCATCCGAAATGTTTCCCGTGAAAACGTTTGGGATTTGATGCACGTCCGTAATTGCGACCGGATTGGTATGGGGCGACCAAAAGAAAGTCCGTATCGCCTTAGAAAATATGAATCAATGATTGAAGAAGCATTGCGAGCACCAACTTCCGTAAGCATGTTAAAGATCAAAGGTGAGGATGTTTTACGTGAAACAAATCTAACACCAGGGCCTAAAATCGGCCAGATTCTTCATGCTTTGCTAGAAGAAGTGCTTGAAAAACCTGAATTAAACGAAGAAAATTACTTAAAAAACCGAGTGAAAGAACTAGCTAAACTAGAAGATGTTGAGTTAGAAAAATTGGGCCAAGGGGGGAAAGATAAAAAATCAGAAATAGAAGAAGGGGAACTCAAAAAAATTAGGGATAAGTATTCGGTGCACTAAGTTAAAAAGCATAAAAAGTAAAAGAAAACCCGCCACTATATTAGTGAGGGCGGGGCGGAGCATCGAACTTGTATTTGCTATCAGCCAGACAGAGAATGCCGTAGCGTCCACTGATCGATGTCCTTAATGAGACCAAATCATATCTACCAAAGATTATATTATAGGACAGTCTATAGGACAAACATAAAACTGTGGATAACTTCTGGCAACAAAAGACCGCCCCGATTGCTCTAGGCGGTGTATGGCATTTTTTTTGAGATTGCCGGAACTTTAAGTTTTACTCGTCGAGCTTGGTGTGCGGTGTGTGCCTAAAATAGTAGAAGCGCTTCGCTTTTTACGGGGTCAATGATAAAGTGTACAGTACACTGTATACTGTACACTTAGGTTTACTTTATGCTATATTAAGACCATGAAAAAAACGAGTGAAAAAATAATTGGGTATCTAAGGTCTAAACGGCAAGCAACTCCAGCCGATCTTTCAACCTATCTAAACATTAACCGGCAGGCGACCCATCGGCAGATAAGCAAACTTCTTCAAGCCGGTGTTATTTATAAAATAGGCCGACCACCTAAAGTTTTTTATCTTATTAAAGATCCCCAGAAAAAAAAGTTGGGCAATATGGTTTCCGAAGGATTGAAAAAACTGATCGATGAAAATTATTTGATTATTACTCCGGCTGGAAAACGAGAGGAGGGGTTCCAAGGGTTTGTCTATTGGTGCGATAAACACAATCTCCCGCTTGAAAAAACCGCGATTGAGTACCAGCAAACGCTCAAAAAATATTCGCGATATAGAAAAAATGGCCTAATTAATGGCGGATATAAAATGAAGCACACTTTCACAGAAGTATATCTCGACCGAGTTTTCTATCTTGATTTTTATAGTATCGAGCGCTTTGGCAAAACTAAATTGGGTCAATTGCTACTTTATGCCAAACAAAGCCAGAATCGAGACCTAATTCGCGAACTGGTTAACCAAATTAGGCCAAAAGTGGAAGATCTGGTCCAAAAATTTTCCGTCGAGGCCGTTGGTTTTGTCCCACCGACCGTTAAACGAGAAACCCAATTGATGAAAGAGCTAGAGAAACAATTGAGCCTGCCGATTCCGACCTTGTCTCTGGTGAAAGTTAAAACACCGGTGGCCGTGGCTCAAAAGACCCTAACTAAACTCGAGGATCGGATCGAAAATGCCAGAGACACTATTATTGTCGATGATTCACGAAAATATAAAAACATACTGCTTATAGATGACGCGCTGGGCTCGGGTGCCACAATGAATGAAACCGCGCGGAAAATAAAAAAACAAGGAGTAGCTAAAACGGTGATCGGACTCGCCATCACCGGCAGTTTCAGCGGCTTTGAAATAATCAGCGAGGTTTAAGCGTGTCGGGAGGAAATTCCTCCCGACAGAAAAGCCTTATTTAGTGCGGTGAAAACGTTGATGCACCGAACGTAATTCGCGGTCGGTGATGTGCGTGTAAACTTGCGTCGTTGAGATGTTGGCGTGGCCCAGCAAGAGTTGGACGGCCCGCAAATCGGCGCCGTTGCGGAGAAGATCAGTGGCGAAACTGTGGCGGAGGGTGTGCGGTGTGACCGGTTTCATGATGCCGGCCGCCACGGCGTAACGTTTGATAATCCGTTCGATACTGCGCGGGGTTAAACGTGTTTCTTGTTGATTAACAAAAAGCGGTTCGGCCATGTCTTTACGCTTATCTAGCCAGATTTTTAGCCATTTTTTCGCCTCCGGCGAGAGGAAAACCACCCGCACCTTCCCCCCTTTGCCACGGACGCTGAACTCATCGCTCTCGAGATTTACACTCTCACGCTCAAGATTGCACAATTCCGAAATACGCAAACCAGTCGAGAAAAGCAGTTCAAAAATTGCCCGATCGCGTTGGCCGATTAAAGTGGCCTGATCAGGCGCCTTAAGTAGTCGCTCCAATTCTTCCGGACTAATTAAATTCAATTCTCGCGCCGACAACTTCGCCAATTCGATACTAGAAGGGGAGAGAACGGTCTCACCACGGAGCGCGAGATACTTAAGAAAAGTGCGCAGAGCAATTAAGTGATAATTTTGGGTGTTCTTCTTAATTGTTTCGGCACCAGTTCCAGCCCCGCCAGATGGTGAGGCCGGTTGCCGATTCAACCACAGCCGATACTGGCGAATTTCTTCAGCCGTGATGTCTTCGGGACGCGAAATATCTTTAGCAAACTTGAAAAAGCGCGTCAAATAACGATCATAGGCCTCAACCGTCTTCACGCTCCGCCCACGCTCAATCTCGAGATATTCGAGAAACTGCTTACGCCATTCACTAATTGAAGCCATGCATTTTATTCTAACATTTTTACCAAAAATATTTTCCGACATTCGTGCGTTTGACAGTATGGGGCAAAAAGCGCAGGGTTAGAGAGGATTTGCTGGGGAATGTAAAAAGGAAACTTTGGTCTTTGATTTCAAAAAAGAAAGAGAGGAAACAATGCCAGAAGATACGGCTAACATGCAGGATGGCCCGGCGGTCATGAACGACCGATTTATCACTGACGCAACGAAGGATGGGGATTTCTGGGGAGACAACGGGGCGCTCACGTGGGAATGGACAAGACTGCGCGAGGCTGAAACCGAGTACGAGGGAAATCGGCGTGACAAGACAGGAGAGATGATTGAGGCCTTGAGTAAGGCCTCGAAAACTTATTGTCTGGCGGCGCTCTACGCGGCCGACCAGTCAAGTTTGTATCGCTTCGACAAGCTGAAAAAGAAAGGGCGATGGATGGTGAGAAGGTGCTGGTGTCTGATCGTGGCTCGGTGGCTGTCTCGCAAAGCGTTGGGGCTCGCCGGGGCAAATGAGAATATGTCGGCCAACCAGCTAAGCAACCGGGCTGATGTCTTGTATTCATGGCGACGTTATGATCCCGCCGGAGACTGTCTCGAGGTTGCTCTTCTGAGAAACAATCTGTCGCCCGACTCAAGGGTCGAGTTACTGACCCAGATGGCAAAAATCACTTGGCGGCAAACCAGGAAAATCCCAGAGCAAGTTTTCATTGATGTCGAGAGAGTGATCTTGGATCACAAAATGTCGCCTCGGATTATCGTTCGGTTCTTGCAAATGAAAGAGAAAATCCTCGTGGAGGCCGATGCCTCTGAAGATTTGATCGGCCGAACAATAATCCGCGCCGCCCAGATTTCCGCCCGACACAACATCTCAAAAGGAGAACTGGAATGGCATCACCGCGCGCGGATATAGCATAGCGGGGAAAATTCTGTCGGGAGGCATTGCCTCCCAGCATACAAAACGAACGCTTGACAAAAAACGGAATGGGACAAACCCCGTCAACACTGGGTGTTGACACCCAATCAGAGCGCACGACTGACATGTCCGTGCGCTTTTTTATTTCCAAGTTTTAATTCCCATACCCCCCTTGCCTCGGGAAACAAGAGGTGCTATCATCAAACCATGTTGTCAACTAAGAAAAAACAGAAGGTCATCAGCACGAGCCGGATCCACGAGAAGGATACCGGTTCTTCGGCCGTGCAAGTGTCGCTTCTCACCGAGCAAATTAATCAGCTCGCCAAGCATTTGAAGACGCACCAGAAAGATGAACACTCCCGACGTGGGTTACTCAAGATGGTTTCTAAACGTCGCGCGCATCTCAAATTTATCGCTAAACAAAAACATTAATTTATGGCTGTTACCAAGCATAAAGGGCAGAGGGTGGGGGTTTTTATTGATACGCAAAATCTTTATCATTGCGCTAAAAATCTCTACCACGCCCGCGTCAATTTCGGAGCGATTATGAAGGACGCCGTCGCCGGCCGAACTCTGGTTCGCGCCATGGCTTACGTCGTCACCACCGAATCCGGCGAAGAAAGAAATTTTTTGGAAGCCCTCGGTAAAATTGGAATTGAAATTATTACCAAAGACCTTCAGATTTTCGGTGGGGGAGCGAAGAAAGCCGATTGGGACGTGGGCCTCGCCATCGATGCCGTCAAACTCGCGCCGCGCCTCGATGCCGTCGTGATCGTCTCGGGCGACGGCGACTTCTGCCCGCTCGTTGATTATCTCAAAACTCACAACGGAAATCAGGTCGAAGTAATTTCTTTCGGCAAAAGCACTTCCGGCAAATTGCGCGAGATGGCTGACGACTTTCTTGATCTCGGCGATAATCCG
>CAYIEL010000048.1:0-4711 GCA_964362425.1 uncultured Candidatus Saccharibacteria bacterium
GGTATACAGCGTCGTCGTCTTACCGGAACCGGTCGGGCCAGTGACCAAGATAAGTCCATAGGGACGTTTGGTGGCGGCCCGCAAAAGAGTGAGGTTGGTATCGTTAAGACCAAGCGACGGCAAGGTGAGAAGCGTTTTCTCGGGATCGAGAATACGAATCACCACCTTCTCGCCGAAATAAGTCGGCAAGGTCGAGACACGGAAATCAATTTTGCGATCTTCAATTCGCGCCGAGAAGCGCCCGTCTTGCGGTTTGCGCCGCTCATCAAGCTTCATGTTTGTGAGAATCTTAATTCGCGCCACGACCGCGTCATGCACCGAACCTGGGAGGAAGAGTGAGGTGTAGAGCGCTCCATCGACACGAAAACGCACTTTGACTTTATCGCCGACCGGCTCGATGTGGATATCGGACGCATTACCGGAGGTGGCGTGCTGGAGAATGACGGCCACAATTTTTGTCACCGGCGCATCTTCGATAATTTTGGTTTCCTCGGCGGTTAAAACAACTTTCTTGGTTGTCGCCAACTCTTCCGCTTCCGTTTTTATCTCAACATCGAGATCGCTCAAGGCCTTCGAAACTTGGGTAGTTAATCCTTCATAACTCAAGAGCACATTATCGAAACTGACCTGTGAAAGTTGAAAGATCTTGTACGGCAAACCAAGTTTCGAGGCGATAAATTGAAGCGCGTCCCGCGCCTCAAGATTATTGGGGTCAATCATCCCCACTTCGAGCACGCCGTCCGCCAGACCAATCGGCACAAACTGATAGTAGGCGGCCGAATTGCGAGAGATATAGTTAAGAACGTCCGCCGAGATCTTGTGATCCTTCGGAATCTCGCGGATGGGAGCGGCCCGATTGCTGGCGCTGTCTTGAGCCATTATATTTTTCCTAACGACGGGGCGTAGTGGTAGTTCGCGTTCGCGTAGTAGTCGCCGTACTAGTGCTAACGAGTGATGAAAAATCAAAACCAACGGGCGAGAAAGGATTGTACCGACCTTTATCTTCAGGCACTAATTCCACCCGGAAATTAATCAGACTTTTCCAAGCGGGTGAAGCGAAAAAACCACTGTCGAGTTTCACCCCCTGCAAACGTTCAAGCAGACCAATAAACTCATCGTCGGCGGCCGATGGCTGACCAGAAACATTACTCATACCCGCTTCGCCAAATCGAGGCGAGCCAACGGCCTGAAGACCGGGCGTTTCGGCTGGAGCCGAGGAAACAAAAAGATAGCGGTACAAGAAAAAGGCAGCGACCAAGACGACGAGGATGATAAGTATTTTGGTTAGTGGGCGAGAAGACATAAAATTATTTCAACCAATAGGTGCGCAAATTAATCTTGTAATCATAGAGATTCTTGTCATTACCGGAAAAAGAAACTGATTCGATATCAACCATCCGCAAACTGTGATCCAAATCGTTGAGGAATAATTTAAAAATCTCGTAGGAGGCGCTAACCGAAAAAGAGAAGACCACTGATGTCTTATCTGATGATTGTTTTGTGGCATTGGTTTCGGTCGAGCCAGTCGAAGCGGCCCCGCCACTCGCGCCGGTATCACTGGCGATTGTTGGATTCTTGACGACCAACCCGCGTTTCTTGGCAATGTTATTGATATCGATAATCAAACGGACATTATCAATGTTGTTTGGTAGAAACTGTTTGAGATTATTGAGATCAGCCTGATCCATGGCATTCGCCAAATCGAGAAGTTCGGTCTGGCGATCTTTAAGTTTATTAGCATTCTCGAGCGCGGCCGCGAGTTTAATCTTCTCAATCTTGAGGGCGTCAATTTCTTTCAAAACCGGCGTGGTGAAATAGAAAAAAGAGACTAACGCCAATCCGATAACAAAAAGAGGAGTAAGCAGGCGGATCATAATGTAAGATTTTTAACGTATGAGAAAAGCGACGGATCAAGGGTTAGCTTGAGCGAGAAATTGACATTACCGGTCTGATCAGCGTTAACATCCGAAAAAACGAAATCTTTAATCAAGCGGCTACCGTTGATCTCATTGGCAAACTCAATCGACTGCAAAGCGACTCCTTCATAACTCTTCGCGGCGCCCTTGAGATCAAAAACTGTTCCCGTTTGGCTAAAACTTGTGTATTTAATTGACTTAAGGGTTTGAGTTTCAAGGAAAGAGAGGGCGGGCAAAAGAGTTTTGTGTTGATCAAGAATCTCGGTGGCGCGACGTAATTGTTTGTCCAAAATTTCAAAACCAGAGATCGAGGCGGGGTCCAAAGATTCTCGGCGGACAGCAATCGAAGCGTTAAGCCCGCAACCTTTCAATTCTTCACCGGAGTCAGACGGGCAAGGACGTTCAATATCATCCGTTAACTTAAAACGATAGGCATAAGCTCCGCCGAGAAAAAGCAGGGCAACAATTAAAACGACGAAAGACAAAAGCAGGAAAAGACCAACCGGCTGATGAACCGACCGCGAACCGGTCGATAACACTTGCTTGGGAATGAATGATGATTGAACTTCTTTATCCATAAATTATTTTAGTCAAGCGTCTCGAGGTGACGGAGAGCCAAGCCCATGGCGACAGCAAACCCCGGTCCCGAATCCTTAAGCACATTCTCTAGAAAAGCGGGATATTCGACTTGCGCAAACGGATTACCAAGTATAACTGGAACCTCAAAACTTTTCCCCGCGGTGTCGAGAACCCCTTTAAGCAAAGCACCCCCGCCGATCAAAATGATTTTGCTGACCGCCCGCTGGTGCTTCTGCTGATAAATTGTCAACACCTTCGTCACTTCGGCAAAAATGTATTCGACAATCGTGCTGACCAACCCGGTCACTCGCTCCCCTTCGACCGTCTCTACCAAACCGACGCGCCGTTTGATTTCCTCGGCCTTGGCAAATGGAACGCCGAGCGACCGCGAGATTGAAAGGGTGATATCTTGCGCGCCTTTACTGATCGTGTGCGAGAGACGAACCACGCCGTAATCGACAATCGCCACCTTGGTCGTCCCCGCTCCCAGATCGACGATCACGGTTGGCGACAAGTCGCCGCCAAAAACCGAACGAAGAGCGCTGAAAGTCTCGATTTCAAAAAACGCCGCCTCCCGTTCCAAAGTCTTAAGCACTTCCCGATATTGATTGATGATATCGTGATGAATGGCCGCGAGCAAAACTTCAACCTGCTTGTGCTCGGCCACTTCCTTCGACTCGGACACGCGCGGGATAATCCACCAATCAAGTTCGACCTCGGAGATCGGCACCGGAATATATTTCCGCGCCTCGATCGGCACAATCTTCTCCAATTTGGAACGCCCAACATCGGGCAACTCCATAATAATGAGCAGACTGGACCGCAGAGGAATGGCCACCGAGATCGGCCGAGCGTTGACATTCGCCTCGGTAAAGAGATCGCGCAAGAGATCCACCAGTTTCGGCGCGCCGAGATTAGCAACCTGACCGACAGCCAGATCGCCGTAGGGACCGATGGCGATCTCGCCGTAGGTTTCGAGAATTGCCTGCCCCTTCTCGCGACGAAGTTGCACGACCTTGGCCGACGAGTGACCGATATCGAGACCGACCACACGACTATCCTTCTTCTGCAAAAGATCAGTCGTCCCGAGATTAAATAATTTCTGGAACGGATTTGCCATAACTATTGTAAAAATAGTATAGCATGTGCAGAATTATATCACAGCTGTCACTTAGTTTATCCACACCTGTTCAAACAATGTTCAACAAAACTTTAAACATCGTCCTCGATCTCCTTCTCCCCCACCGCTGTTTCGGTTGCCGACGGAGTGGAACGGTCTTATGCTCGTCATGTGTCACCTGGCGTGAACCGGCCGATCCTCTCGACCCGCCACAAACCTATGCCCTTTTCGCCTATCGCGATCCGGTAATTCAAAAAATGATTTGGGCGCTCAAGTATCGCGGAGCACGAGCAATCGGTTTCCGTTTCGGCGAATTGCTTTACGATTATTTAGCCGAAGAATTATCAGAAATAAGCTTACTTAACGGTGGGGATCAAAACTGGTTCGTCATCCCGATCCCTCTGGCCGGAACGCGCGCGCGAGCGCGCGGGTATAATCAAGCGACGGCGATTGCGCGCGGACTGATTGGAAAAAGTGGGGAAAATTTTAAACTGACCGAAAATCTTCTCGCGCGAACGCGCGACACCGGCAGTCAAACCGAGATCCGCGAACGCGCAAAACGGCTGGCGAATATGCGCGGAGCTTTTACCGTCACCGATCCGCAAATCGTTTACGGCAAACAAATTATTATTCTTGATGATGTGACCACGACCGGCGGGACACTTGGTGAAGCGAAGCGAGTACTCGAGCGAGCCGGCGCAAAAATTGTGATCGCCGTCGCGGTGGCTCACGGGTAATTTTTGTGCTAGCGTAATGGCAAGTTAATTTAAGTCAATGGAGAGTTGGCTGAGTGGTCGAAAGCGCCTCACTGCTAACGAGGTAGGGGTCTAAAAGCCTCTCGCGGGTTCAAATCCCGCACTCTCCGCAACGGACAAAGTGAGTAGGAGAGCAAACAGTATGGGATACTGTTTGGGGATTTGAAGAGGTTGTTGACGATGAAGTCTTACAACCTGAACAGATTCTGTAAGAATCAAATCCCGCACTCTCCGCACACAACATGAAAATTCTTATCGCATCAGATAGCCATGATCGCTGGGATCATTTAACAAAAGCCATCGCTATCGCGACTGAACGTCAGTGCGAGCATTTTCTTTTT
>CAYIEL010000049.1:0-3601 GCA_964362425.1 uncultured Candidatus Saccharibacteria bacterium
GGTCGTCGTCTTTGATCCTACTGATGGGGTCATGATCGTTGTCATGGCGTCATCTACCTTTCTGTTGACAATGTTCAATTAGCGATAAATGGCAACAATGCCAAATACCCTAATCTGTTGCTATTATATACCTATGTAGCTATTTTGTCAATAGGGCAAATAAGTGGCTTAAAATAAGGTTATTTTCGCGGAAATAGGGGTTGATCGGGAACGCGGTTGTGGCGAATGAGGTCAGTGATGGTGGCGGAAGTGGCGGGCATAAAAGGAACTAACCAATTAGCTATTTCGGCAAGACCTTGAACCAACCCCGAGATTTGCTCTCTTCCTTTTGCTAAATCAGTCTTCACGGTTTTGTATGGCTCATCACGCTGGATAACCGCATCAAGCTCGCCGATCTTCTTCCAAATAAAGTCGAGAGCTTGGTTTAATTCATAACGATCGAGATGCTCGGTTATTGAAGTTGATAGCGAGGCCGAAGGACCGTCCTCGCTACTGGCAAGGACGGTCCTTGACAGTGAATCGAGGTGGGTCGAGGCGAGCGTCATCACCCGCGACACAAGGTTGCCAAGACCGTTGGCAAGATTGGCGTTGTAAACTTCTTTAAACTTTTCTGGTGTCACGTCCGTATCTTCAAACGGTTGAATGTGTCGGGCCAAGAAATAACGCACGGCATCTGTCCCATATTCTTTGACCAGATTAATCGGGTTGATAACATTGCCGAGCGACTTCGACATCTTCTGGCCACCAGAGGTAATGAATCCGTGAATAATAATTTGTTTTGACCCCGGCAAACCGGCAGACATGAGCATCGCCTGCCACATCGCCGCCTGCTGGCGGAGATTATCTTTCCCGGCAAATTGCACTGCTGGCCAATATTCGGAAAATTCAGCGGAGGCGGGCCAACCGAGCGCCGAAATATAATTAACGAGCGCATCGAACCAGACATACATAATTTGACTGTCGTCGTCCGGCACTGGAATCCCCCACGGCATCTTCGAGACTAAGCGAGAGATGCTAAAGTCTTGCAAGCCGTTTTTTACGAAAGCATGAATCTCATTCAAACGTGTCTTGGGAACAACAAAGTTTGGCCCGCCTGACGGCGAGGCCGGTTGTTTCGCATAAAGTTCAAGCAACCGTTCTTGATACTTAGAGAACCGGAAAAAATAATTTTCTTCTTCAATAAACTCAAGCACTTGCGTCGGATGAATCGGGCAACGTCCGTCGACTAGTTCGGAACTGGTCTTCTCTAATTCACAACCGACACAATATTTAATTTGATACTGCTTCTTATAGATATCCCCCGCCACGTCACACCGGCGCCAAAATTCTTGCGCCGCTTCAATATGTCTTGAATCGGTCGTGCGGCTGAAATGGTCGTAACTTAGATTAAGTACTTCTTTAAGTTGAACAAATTTCGCCACGTAGAGATCGGCGTAAGCTTGGGGCGCTAATTTCTCTTCAAGTGCCCGACGATAAATCTTCGTCCCGTGCTCGTCGGTGCCAGTATTGAAAAAAACTTCTTGGCCAATTGAACGGTAATAACGAGCTAGAATATCAGCCGTCACCACCTCAAAGGCGAAACCGATATGCGGATCGGCATTCACGTAAGGCAAAGTGGTGGTAAAATAGATTTTAGACGGCATTCCGAAACGCTTTCTTCTTTTGTTCAAAATCGCTAAGCAGTTCGATGAGGACAACCGCCAGTGGAACAGCAAGAATAATTCCTAAGAAGCCAGCCAATTTCGCGCCGATAATGAGGGCGAGAATCACCACGATCGAGGGAACACCAACAATCTTCTTAACAACCAGCGGATAAAGAAGATGATTTTCAAATTGTTGCATCACAATGTAGAAACCTAGAACCAGAAGACCGGTCGGGGTGCTGTGACCGAAACCAATAATGACCGCCGGCACCGCCGAGAGAATTGGACCGAAAACCGGAATGAGTTCGAAGATGGCCGCCATGATTGCCAAAACCAGCGCGTACTCAATCTTCAAAATTGTTAATCCGAGATAAACCATCACCCCGACCAAGAGACCAAGGAGAAGCTGGCCCTGCATCCAGAGACCAATTTTTTTCTGCGCCCGACGCCAGAGATCAATGATATATGATTCGCTCCGCGCCGGCGTGACAAAACGGAGAAAATCGGCAACCCCGTCATTCTGCACTGCCAAATAGAAAGAGATTACCACAATCATAATGAAACTGAAAAAGCCACCGAAAACAAAACTGACCATTTCCAGAAATCCTTGCGAGAGGCCGGCGAAGGCACCCTGGATGTTTGTCGAAAAGTTATTGAAGTAACTTAAACGTGAGAGGGAAGAGAAGATCCCGTCTGGAGAATTGAGAAAAGATAACGAACCAATCTTCTGCGGGAGAGTCACCGAAGCATCAACCAAATCGCCGAAGGCCGGAATGAAAAAGAGTGGAATAAGCCCGACTAGCACAGCGAAGGCCAGCACATAAACGATCAAGACCGCCGGTGTGCGCGGGATACGAAACTTAGCCAACCAACGTACCGCCGGTTCAATCGCCGAAGCAATGACAACCGAAACAAGAACAATTAAGATAATGTCCTTGATGACAAAAAGAAGCCAGACAAGCAGTACAAGGAGAATAGCTTTAGTAACTGTTCCTAAGCTCATATTTATAATCTAACACAAAAGGCAAGCTCACGCTACTGGTGGGAACCCTTGCATGTGTCCCTGTCGGGGGGGGTAGAAACCAATTACGGATTAAGAGTCAAATTATAGGTGCCTTTGTCGAGGCAACCTGAACCGGCAGATGTAGCAATACTGATGCCGAGGCGTGAAGTGTAACCGGTTTTAAGCAGGTCAACGGTGGTAATTATGTTAGAAGGTACTAGAGTGCAAGGAGTAAAACCGGTAGAGTCGGTGGTTACTTGACCGCCAGGCACAAGGCTTCCGCCTTGTCTAAATCTCACCGCAACACCGCTTAGATTGGCGAGAGTGGCGGCATTTCTAACTCTTACCTTGACTGGTGTGGCGGTGGTATTCGCGGTGAAAGTAAAATTATAGGTGGAATTACTGGTCACACCAGTCCGTCTCAAGAAAGTGGGGCTAAAAGTGCCTCCCGCCTTACTTGGTGTAATATCAACATTTCCACCGTTGGGGATATTGCTACAAGTGTAACTACTTGAGCTGACCGAACAACTACCGCCACCGCTAATCGAGACCGTGGCACCAGTGGTACCAAGTGAACCATTGGTGGTGTAGGTGGTAGGCGGAGGAGTTGTCGTTAAACTCGCCACCAGAGGGAAGGTTAGAATGTAGGTCGCCGTCGGGCTCCAGTTTGGCACCGTGGAACTGACGCTTCTTGTCTGGTAATCAGTCTTCGCGGCTGACATTGAGTAGGCGGCGCCAACAGGCAAAGTAATTGGGCTGGAATAACCATTGTCATCGGTTGGACCGAGGGTCGAGACGTGACCGCCGGAGGAAACGTTGACTAATGCCCCGGCAATTGCTGCGTTCGTAGCTTGATCGGTGATACGGAATTTCATCACTTGTTGTGTGGTGGGCGGTGTAGCGGTGGTATTCGCGGTGAAAGTAAAATTATAGGTGGAATTACTGGTCACACCAG
>CAYIEL010000049.1:3701-4519 GCA_964362425.1 uncultured Candidatus Saccharibacteria bacterium
CTAATCGAGACCGTGGCACCAGTGGTACCAAGTGAACCATTGGTGGTGTAGGTGGCAGTGCTAGTTGTTTGAGTTGGGGGAGGCGTAACACGAGTAGTGGTTGAACAAGGTTGACCAGTTGTTGAATTAAAGTTCTCTCCTGGCCGACAAACTGTGGCAGTATTATTTGAATTATCATCCCCACCGCAACCAAGCGCGTGGATGCGAGCCCGTGTCAGCGGACCAACCACCCCAAAACCGGTGAAAAACGGACTGCCACTGGTCACAATTCCCTCGCGCCGTTGGAAGGACTGGACAGCCGATTGAGTCTGGATATTGAAATAACCACCGGCTTCGGAATTAAAGTCGTTCGTCTCGTTGAGAAAAGTTTGGAGAGACACCACATCACTACCACTCATACCAAAATAAAGGGTCCGGCCAAGATTGAGACATGACAGACTGGGAGCAGTAGTGAGATTCCCCGGGTCTCGTGTCTTCTCGGCCAGTTGCTTCTTCAACACAGCCAATTGCGACTCGAGCGTCGCGATTGCTTGCGCTAGCTCGCTAGGCGTCATTGTTCTAACCCCTTGAGCCCGAGCGGTAGTCGGGGAAAATGTTATTGCTCCGACAATCACAGCCATGATTAACAAGATCGGCAAGAAACCAAAAACTGTTTTGAAAAATTTCATATTCATCATATGGTTATAAATTAGCGATTAATAAACCAACAAAATCCATTGCCTTTAGTTTAGCATGGGGGGGGTAGACACAACAAAGGGGGGTTAGTTATCCACAGAGGCCAATCTTGCAATCAATTCACCACTACTTACCCGCTCTTG
>CAYIEL010000050.1:0-4143 GCA_964362425.1 uncultured Candidatus Saccharibacteria bacterium
CAATTAATCTTCTTAATATGAAAAAAAATATCATTGCCTTCGTTGTTATCCTAGTTGGACTCTTCGGTCTTATGTGGTGGGGAAAACCAACTCAAACTTCGGTCCCGACTCCCACGTCAAACACTGAAGCTAAAAATGCCTTAACCACAGCAGAGAAACTCTATGATTTCGGAACGATCTCAATGGCCAATGGGAAAGTAGACAAAATGTTCAAAGTTACTAATCCAACCGATAAAGACATAAATATTGAAAGTGTCGTAACTTCCTGTATGTGCACGGTCGCTTACATTGAGAGTGCAAACGGTGAGAAGGGGCCGTTCGGGATGCCCGGTCACGGCGGGCCGGTGGCCAAGGCCAACGAAATTATTAAAGCCGGTGAATCAAGAGAGATCAGGGTAGTTTATGACCCTAACGCTCACGGCCCGGCCGGTATTGGGCCAGTTGACCGGTTTATCTATCTCACCGAATCCTCGGGTGGAACATTGGAGTTGGAGATAAAAGCGGTTGTCACACCTTAACCTTATGAAAAAAATTGTCACAATTTTGGTGATCGTTGGTATTGTCTTGGTGGGGATTGTTCTTCTTAAGAATAATCCACTGACGACTAGCGTCTTGTGGAACGTTAGTAATCAAGGAACTTGGCTTCTGCCGCTTGTCCTACTTTCCTCGGTTCTCGACAGCGTCCATCCGTGTTCCTTCTCGATTCTTCTGATTACCATCGCTTTTCTCTTCGGGATGCAGATGACGAGACGGAAAATCTTACAGATCGGCGGTACTTATGTTGCCGGTATTTTCGTGGCTTACCTACTAATTGGTTTGGGTTTGCTGAAAATCTTGCATTTATTCAACACTCCGCACTTCATGGGGAAACTTGGCGCGACACTCCTGATTATTTTTGGAGCCATCAATATTATCAGCCAGTTCTTCCCAAGGTTCCCGATTAAACTCAAACTGCCGGCGGTCGCGCACACCACCATGGGGAAATTGATGGACAAAGTTTCTCTACCGGCGGCTTTCGGCCTCGGCGTGCTCGTCGGGATTTGCCAATTTCCCTGCATGGGCGGGCCGTACCTGATGGTGATTGGTTTACTGCGCGATCAAGTAACCTATTTCTCCGGTTTCGGTTATCTTCTGCTCTACAATATTATTCTGATTGTCCCGTTGGTTGTCGTCCTGTGGTTGGCGGCCGACAAGGTTTTGCTTGATAAAATGCAGGAGTGGAAGAGGGTGAATATGAACGGGGTTAAGTTGTGGGCGGGATTGGTGATGATTATTCTTGGTTTCCTAATCTTCTACATCTAATCCAATAATCTAAACTCATGCTTATTATTATCACTCTAACTTCGATTCTTGTCTTGACCATTTTGGTTTGGTCAGCCAAGAGGTTCCTGCCATTTCCGGTTTGTCCGATTTGCGCCGGCGTGGCTGGCACTTGGCTCTGGCTTATGGTGGCGTATTTCGCGGGTTACCAAATTGATCTGGCAATTCCCGCTTTGTTAATGGGTGGATCGGTGGTGGGGATTATGTCGAAGTTGGAAAAGTTTATCCAACCCAAATTTGTTTTGGTTTGGAAGACGGTATTCGTAATCTCCGGGTTCGGGGCGGCAAACGCTCTGATCGCTAGCAATTGGATCTGGCTAGTGATTGGGATAGTTATTGCAACCCTGATCACTCTGGGTTTCAGACCGCGAGGGATTCCGAGCGATGAAAACCAGTCAGAAAAAATTGCCGAACTTAAAAATAAAATGAAGAGTTGTTGTTAGAAATTAATTCAAATTTATGTCAAAAAATATTCTAATTGTGGTGATCATTGTTGCCGGCACGTTAGCTTACATGACGTGGGCGGGAGCTCCGACAGTTTCAAACTTATCCGTGGCGGTGTCTTCGGTCGGGAGTTTGGAGGAAAAAGTTTTGCCGGTAGCCGGTGTCGTCCTGCCGGTGCGTTGGGGAGATTTAGGGGCTAAGTTGGTAAAAACCGGAGTGATAGATCAAGAGAAATTCAAACAGCTTTACGCTAGCCGAGGTGGGCTTACTGCTGAAATGGAAGCGATGCTCTCTGGGGGAAATAATGACAATATAAAAATTACCGCCGAGAATTCGGGGACGATTCTTAATCTTTTGTGGGCGTTAGGTTTGGGATCAAAAAACGAGATCTTGGAAAAAGGGCCGATGACCGATAAGAATTATGGCGGAGCGGGAAACTTTGCTTCGACCGGCGGTTGGACGTTGGCAAAAGGGAACGCGATGGATCATTATAGCCGGCATCAATTCTTCAACTTAACACCAGACCAGCAAGCGTTGGTGGAACGAGTGTCTAAGGGGATATATCGGCCTTGTTGCGGCAATTCCACTTATTTCCCCGATTGTAATCACGGTATGGCGATGCTCGGCCTCTTGGAACTGATGGCGTCGCAAGGAGCCAGCGAGCGCGATATGTACCAAGCCGCTCTGGCCGCTAATTCTTATTGGTTCCCTGATACTTATATTACCATTGCGACTTATCTGAAGAACAAAGGAGTTGATTGGAAAGATGTTAATCCACAAGAAATACTCGGAGTCAATTATTCCAGCGGGCAAGGTTATGCAAAAATTGCCTCGCAAGTTGTTACGTCGGGTACGGGCGGTTCGCGCGGCGGAAATAGTTGCGGTGTGGGTGCCGGCGCGCCGGTTGCTCCCCAGCGACAATCAAGCGGTTGCGGTGTCGACGCTGGACAACCAGCTCCGGTTCTCGTCCCCAAACAGCAAACCGGGTGCGGAATATAATTAAAAATAATTATGGAATTCGATTACACTACGACGACAAAGAAAACTTTTGACGAGGCGGTTTTGAGTGTGCAAGACGAAATCGCCAAAGCCGGTCTGCGGGTTCTGTATGTTCATGATGTGCAAAAAACTCTAGCCGAGAAAGGATTTGCCAGAGAGCCGTTCAAAATCATTGAATTTTGTAGCGCAAAATTTGCTAACGAGTTTTTGGACAAAGATATTAAAATCGGCCTTTGCCTGCCGTGCAAAATAAATGTCTATACGAAAGATGAGCAAACTTTTATTTCCGGTATGCGGCCGATTATTCTACCCCAGTTTTTTCCGCAGGCCGATCTGGGCGGGCGACCTGAAGAAATTGATCAGATTATTCAAAACATTATTAACAACGCAAAATAACCATGGAACAAGAATTGAGCGGCCAAGAACTCTATGAATTAAAGAAAAAACAAAAAGAGGAGTCAAGGAAACAGGGGCAAAAACAGGAAGTATTAAGCGAAACGCCAAAGAAAATCGGACGTTACGTTCTCTATATTTTTGTCGGCGCGGCGATTGTCGGTGGCTTGGGTTGGTTTGCCACCACTCGCCCCAATTTGCCGCCCCAAACGATGCAGGGGCATATTGAAGAATCGCCGAAAGCCCATATTGTTACCGAGCCAATTCCTGATAACATCCAACGTCATATGCTCGAACATGCCGATGGTGGTGGGAAACCGGGCATTATTATTCAATATAATTGCCAAAAATACATCTGCGAATCTGATCTCATTCAGAAGCTTACCGATTTAGTTAAGCAGTATCCGGACAATGTCTATCTCGCGCCGAATAATTACGACGGTAAGATTATTTTGACCAAAGAAGGCAAATTGGAAATCTTGGATCAGTTTGACGAACAAAAAATAAAAGATTTTATCAATCTGTAATTATCCACAACCAGTGTTTGACAGATAGGGGATGGGGGTATAGAGTCTGTTTATGGTCGACCAGAAGTTGAAGAAACGGGCGGTTCATCGAGCGAAGATTATTCGCGGTCAATTAAGTGGGCTCATCAAGGCGATTGAGAAAGAGGACTATTGTCCCCGATTGCTAGAGCAGTCCCTCTCTATTCAAAGGTCGCTCAAGAGTCTTGATGCTTTTTTGCTCGAAAATCATTTACGGACGCATGTCAAACATCAGATGAGGAATCAGGGCGAGGAAGAGAAGGCCATAAAAGAATTAATCAAAGTGTACACATTATCAAATAAATAAAACAAACAAATTATGCACGGGTTATACAATGGTTATGACAGTTGGGGGGCGGGAAATATGATGGGTTGGTTTGGCGGGGGAATTATGATGATTGCTTTTTGGGTTTTGCTGATTGTTTTTGTCGTTTGGGCCGTG
>CAYIEL010000051.1:0-3740 GCA_964362425.1 uncultured Candidatus Saccharibacteria bacterium
TTATTCAGGAAGAGTCATTGGTTTTGGCTATTCTGGAAAAATTAGGAGTGAGCATTGAAAAACTGGAAAAAGAAATTGATTTGGCATTAACTCGGCTTCCGCACCTTGTGATTTCCGCTGGCGGATTATTGCAGGCATATTTAACTCAGGATTTGGGCCGTGTTTTGGAACAGTCATTCAGAGAAGCGGATAAAATGAAAGATGAGTATGTTTCTACCGAACATTTTCTTTTAGCTATGCTTTCTATCCCCTCTAAAGCCAAAGAAGTTTTAGAAAATAATGGTTTGAATTATGATAAAGTTTTAAAGATTTTAGCCGACCTTCGCGGGGGCGAACAAGTTACTGATATGGAACCAGAAGCAAGATATCAGGTTTTGGAAAAATATACCCGCAATCTTACTGAATTGGCTCGCCAGGAAAAATTAGACCCGGTTATTGGCAGGGACAATGAAATCAGGCGACTAATGCAGGTTTTAAGCAGGAGAACAAAAAACAATCCAGTTTTAATTGGTGAAGCGGGAACAGGGAAAACCGCGATTGTCGAGGGCCTTGCTCAGAGAATTGTCAGCGGCGATATTCCGGAAAATTTAAAAGAAAAAGAAATTGTTGCTCTGGATTTGGGCGGCATGGTCGCTGGAACAAAATTCAGAGGAGAATTTGAAAATCGTTTAAAAGCAGTTTTAAGAGAAATTAACCGCGCAAAAGGAAAATTTATTCTTTTTATCGATGAGTTGCATACATTGGTCGGCGCCGGAGCGGCCGAAGGAGCAATTGATGCTTCTAATATGTTGAAACCATCTTTAGCCAGAGGAGAATTGCGCGCAATTGGCGCCACCACTTTAAAAGAATACCAAAAATATATTGAAAAAGATCCAGCATTAGAAAGAAGATTCCAGCCGATTTATGTTAAAGAACCGTCAATTGATGATGCTATTGCCATGTTAAGAGGCATTAAAGAAAAATACGAAGTTCATCACGGAGTGCGCATTACCGACCCGGCAATTGTGGCTGCGGTTAATCTTTCTTCGCGTTATATATCCGACAGGTTTTTACCTGACAAAGCAGTTGATTTAATGGACGAAGCAGGTTCAGCCTTGCGAATGGAAATTGACAGCATGCCAGTTGAATTAGACCAATTCAAAAGAAGGCAGATGAAATTAGAAATTGAAGTTCGGGCATTAAAAACAGAGCAAGACCCTGATTCCAAGGAAAGGTTAAAAACGATTAAAAAAGAAATTGCCGAAATAAAAGAGCAGAGCAAAGAAATGGAAATCCAATGGAAAACCGAGAAAGAAATTATTTCCAAAATTCGGGGCTTGCAAAAAGAAATCGAATCTTTAAAACAGGAAGCTGATATTGCCGAGAGGAAAAGCAATTTGGAAAAAGTTGCGGAAATTCGCTATGACCGCATACCGAAAATGGAAAAAGAAACTAAAGAGCAACAGAATAAATTATTTGGAGTCCAGAAAAAGAGGCAGATATTAAAAGAAGAAGTTGGCGTAGAAGAAGTGGCAAAAGTGGTATCCCGATGGACGGGAATTCCGGTTTTTAAAATGCTGGAAGAAGAAACCGCCAAGCTTTCTCAAATGGAAGAGGAATTAAAAAAGCGAATCATTGGTCAGGATGAAGCGATTTCCATAATTTCTAATGCCATCAGGAGAAGTCGCGCAGGAATTTCCGAAGAAAACAAACCCATTGGTTCATTTATGTTTTTAGGTCCCACTGGAGTCGGGAAAACAGAATTGGCTTTATCTTTGGCCGAATTAATGTTTGACAGCCAGGATGCGATTGTGCGTTTGGATATGTCTGAATATATGGAGCGGCACACGGTTTCTAAAATCATTGGTTCGCCCCCGGGTTATGTTGGTTACGAGGAGGGCGGGCAATTAACGGAAATTATCAGAAGAAGGCCATATAGCGTAGTTTTGTTTGATGAAATTGAAAAAGCCCATCCCGAAGTATTTAATATTTTGCTTCAGATTTTAGACCGCGGCCGCTTAACTGATGCCAAGGGCCGTTTGGTGAATTTTAAAAATACAATTATAATTTTAACCTCCAATACAGGCAGTGAGCTTTTACAACAAATGGCGGAATTCGGATTTACTCACAGCGGAGAAGTTAAAAAAAGAAAGCAAGAAGAAATAAAAACCAGAATTTTAACTGCCCTGAAAGAGCAATTCAGGCCAGAGTTTCTAAATCGCTTAGACGAGATTGTAATCTTTAATGGTTTGGGTCCGGAAGAAGTCAGACAAATAGTTGATTTGCAAATAAGCATAGTTGAAGAAAGATTGAAAAATAAAAAGATTAAAATTAGTGTTTCGATGGCTGCCAAGAATTTATTAGCGGAAAAAGGCTTTGATCCGGATTTTGGCGTACGTCCATTAAAGCGGACAATCCAGCAACTGGTCTTAGACCCGTTGGCAAAAATGATAGTGGATGGCAAAATTAAAGAAGGAGATAAAATTAAGATTGATGTTCAAGGCAAGGAAATTATCTTATCGCCGAATAATAATTATAAACTATTGACAAAGGCAAAATTACTTGCTAAGATATAGATAATCCCGAAAGCTCGCCTCGACTTTATGTCGAAGCGGTCGGGAAATTCAAAGTCTGAAAGGAGAAGTTATGGCATTAATCAGGGAAAAGGTGGTGGTGGGTGCAATTTTATCACTACCCTTTCACAGGGTAAACATGGCGGGGTGCGAAGTTTCAGAAACCCCAATCGAAGTGAGAAGCGTGGAAATTCTGCGCGATGAAAATGCTGTTGTTCCCGAAGAAACTTTTTCTGATAGGGTTTTGGATCTTATCAGGGACCGCGCAGAAGGAAAGGCAACCTTGAGTTCGTTGCGTTCTCATCTTGAGATGAGCAAAAGGATTGAGATTGCCGAGAGGGTTTTTGTGGACGGGTCGACCCTGGAACTTTTCCCGAGACCAAGCTTTCTCGAACCTTAGAAAAGAAGAAAGGAGCGCAATTAAACGGGCGGTGCCGCACGAAGTCGACATCGCCCATATTTTATTATTTTAAATCTTATGTTATGCTGAAATTAAGATAAGATATGAATGAAATCAAAATTATTGACAAAGAAAAAGAGCTGCTGACAAAAGCTGTTGCCGGGAATCGCGAGGCATTCGGCCAGCTTTATGATTTGTATGCCCCGAAGATTTTTCGTTTTATCCGTTTAAAAGTCGGCTCACAGACACTGGCAGAAGATTTATCCTCGGAATCATTTTTAAGAATTTGGGAGTATTTACAGAAGGAAAAAGAGATAGAAGAAAGTTTCCAGGCACTACTTTATAAGGTAGCGCGTAATTTGATTATTGATTACTATAAAAAGAAAAGCTCGCAGGAAATATTATTTAATGATGATTTTAATGAATTTCTGCTTAATGAACCGGCAAGAGACGAAATAAAAGATAAAGAAGTCGCTGACCAAATTCATAAGGCATTAATTAATATCAAAGAAGAGTACCAAGATGTTTTAATCTGGTATTATATAGATGGTCTTTCCGCGTCTGAAATCGCCAAGTTAATGGGTAAATCTCAAGGTGCAATCAGGGTGCTTATCCATAGGGGATTGGAGTCGCTTAAGAAGCATTTGCAAAAGAATGACTAATGTGCTATTGTTACAGGCGTAACAAAAGTGTAACCCTTCACCTTTAGTTGAAGGTGAAGGGTGTAACAAATCGGCTTTTCATTCGTCATATATAGTAGAGCGACAATAGAGCGAAAAAGGAGGATT
>CAYIEL010000052.1:0-3251 GCA_964362425.1 uncultured Candidatus Saccharibacteria bacterium
CCGGTTTCCTGCTTGTCTCTTCAACAGAATTTCCACGGGTAACTGACGGTCGTAAGAAATTGGAATAATACCAGTTTTTACTTACCCGGCCTTTTTATTTCTTCTCTTTAACCTCCGCTTGAATTCTGGTGATGAAGTCGGCGGTAGAAATGTTTTCCAACTTTTCTGTACGAGTTTCGACTGTGAGTTTACCGCTTTCCATTTCTTTATCGCCAATGACAATTAAGTAAGGGGTTTTTTGTAGCTTCGCTTCGCGAATTTTTTTACCAAGAGTTTCGTTGTCGAGGTTTATTTCTGTTCTGATGCCGTTTTCTTTTAATTCGGACAAGATTTTTTTCGCATAAATTTGATGAGCATCGCCGATTGGCAGAATTATCACTTGCACCGGTGAGAGCCAAACCGGGAAAGCGCCAGCATAGTGTTCGATCAGGAAAGCTATTAGTCGTTCAATCGCGCCGATTGAAGATCGATGAACGACAAAAGCCCGATGCCTGTTGCCATCCTCGCCGGTGTAAGATAAGTCGAAACGTTCCGGCATGCAGAAGTCATATTGGACAGTGAAGGCGGTGTCTTCTTTACCGTTCGTGTTTTTCATCTGGATATCGATCTTCGGTCCGTAAAAGGCCGCCTCATTAGGCGTTTCTTCGAATTCGCCCCCGCGTTTTTTCATCAAGTTACGAAGTAAGTTCTCACCTTTCTCCCAAGCAACGTCATTCTTGAAATATTTTTCGCTGTTATTGCGATCACCAAGTGAAAGTCGGTAACGATAATGATTGCCGAGAGATAATCCGAAAACTTTGGTGATGTCTTCAATCAGGTCAAGAACCCGATCAATTTCTTCCATCGCTTGTTCTTCCGAAACACAGACAATGTGAGCGTCAGCTAAGCAGAAAGTGCGAACCCTCTGGAGTCCCATCAGTTCGCCGGATTGTTCATAACGATAAAGTTGCGCCAGTTCGGCGATGCGCATTGGCAAATCGCGGTAACTGCGCGGTTCGGAGAGATAAAGCTGAAAGTGGTGAGGGCAAGTCATCGGCCGGAGCATATATTTCTCATCATCTATCTCGATTGGCGCATACATCGAATCTTGGTAATGCGGGTAATGGCCGGATTTCAGATAGAGTTCGAGGCGGGCGATGGCTGGAGTGTGGACGTGTTGATAACCGCGCTTAGTTTCTTCTTCGATGATGAAGTTTTCCAACACGCGCTTTAAGGTGGCGCCTTTCGGGAGGAACATCGGCAAACCTTTGCCGACCACCGGATCGATATAAAATAAACCCAACTGGGGTCCGAGCTTTTTATGATCGCGTTCTTCCATATGAATCAATTCTACTTCAATTCCTTCACACCTTCAAGAACGATGCTCGGTTCGCCATTTCGAAGCGAGAGACGACCGCGGACGGCGACACATTTACCAACCACTAATAATTCTTTACACTGTTCGTAAGAACGGCTGAAAGTCACAACTTCAATCCGGTCGGTAAAGTCGCCCAGTTTTAAAAAGGCCATTTTTTCACCGCGTTTGGTTAAAACGTCGCGCACTTCTTCAATTAAGCCGCCAGCGACGATCGTCGTACCATCTTTTTGTTGTTTTATATTTTTCAAACTATTGGCTTCGGTAAATTTTGCGCGGAAGGGTTCGAGCGGGTGACCGGAGACATAGAGACCGAGGAGATCTTTTTCCCAGACTAACTTTTCAGCTAAAGTGGCTGGCGGAGCGGGGTCGAGTTTTAACTGTGGGACACTGGAAATGTCGGCCATCGCGGTAAAGAGCGATTCTTGGTTTTGCCGACCGGCGCCCACATCGCGATTGAAGGCGAGCAAGCGATCGATATTAGCCAGAATAGTGGCTCGATCTTCGCCCAGAGAGTCGAGCGCGCCGGCTTGGGTCAACGCTTCGATTGATTTCTTATTTAAATTACGATGAGTGATTCGTTCGAGGAAGTTCGGAATACTCTTGAAGACTCCGCCTCGCTTACGCTCGGCGACAATCACATCGGCGATTTCAGTTCCCAGATTTTTGATTGAATAGAGACCGAAACGGATTTTGTCGCCGGTATCACTTTTGATCACTGTGAAGTCGCCGAAACTCTCGTTAATATCCGGCGGCAAAACCAGCAAACCCATTCGTACGCACTCGGTAATTATTTCCGTGATTGTTTCCATGTTTCCCGACTCGGCCGAGAGGACAGCCGTCATGTACTCGGCCGGATAATTGGCTTTCATGTAAGCCGTTTGATAAGCCACTTTCCCGTAGCTCGCGGCATGGGCTTTATTGAAACCGTAACCCTGGAAAGGTTCAAAGAGTTCCCAAATCTCTTCGGCCTTATCCTTTTTCATCCCACTATTTTTAATACAACCATCAACAAACAAGATGTGTTGCTTGGCCATCTCGGCCGGAATTTTTTTACCCACGGCCTTGCGGAATTTATCCACCTCGCCCCAAGTGTAACCGGCTACTTCAACCGCGGTCATCAAGAGGTCATCTTGATAAACCAAGACGCCGTAAGTGGTATCCAAGAAACTTTTCATTTTAGGGTGGAGAAATTTAATCGGTTTTTTTCCATTTTTTCGCGCGATGTATTCTGTAATGTTGTCCATTGGCCCTGGACGATAAAGAGCGATCATCACGTTCAAATCGTGGATACTCGTTGGAACCAAATCTTTCAGGTGTTTCGTCATGCCACTGCCGTTCAGTTGGAAGAGACCCATCGTTTCTCCCTTGGCGAGCATGATAAAAGTTTTTTTGTTGTCGAGGGGAATTTTATCAATATCAATTTGCAGATTATGAAGTTTTTTCACCAACCGCACCGAATCTTCAAGAATCGAGAGATTGCGAATGCCTAAAAAATCTAATTTGAGCAAGCCGGTCTCTTCGATGGCGTACATATCATATTGAGTGATAACCTTACCGCCCTTCGGATCAAGTTGAACGGGGACATAATCAGTTAAGGCCGTGGGGGCAATGACTACGCCGGCGGCGTGAACGGAGATGTGCCGCGCCCCGCCCTCGATTTTTTTAGCCAAATCAATTACTTGTTTGGTGTCTGCTTCTTTTTCATAAGCTTCTTTAAGCTCGGGCGTAATCTTAAGTGCGCGCTCGATGGTCATTGGGAAACCCTGCGAACCCATTGGGATCAAGTTAGCGATCCGATCGCCGATGCCGTAGGGGAAGCCAAGCGCGCGCGCCACATCGCGGCAGGCGCCGCGCGCCATCATTGTGCCGAAAGTTCCGATTTGCGCCACCTTAT
>CAYIEL010000053.1:0-3140 GCA_964362425.1 uncultured Candidatus Saccharibacteria bacterium
TCCTTCAGCTCTACCGCGAACTGCTGAAGTTGCTGCAACAACTCTTGGTTCTGCTCATGGCGCGGGGGAGGTAGGGCACCGATAAAGTTGCTAATTTCTGACGAGTGGTTATAATAGCGCGCATGTTTCAACGTCGCTTTTTTGCCGTTTTGCTGATTATCGTTGGTTTGGCTTTGGCCTACTTCGATATTTATCCGCTTCTCTCTTCAGCCAACCCACAGGCGTGGTTTTATCGGCCTTTCTCCCTCGGTCTTGATTTACGTGGTGGTAGCCACTTAGTTTATCAAGCTGACACTGGAACTCTGCCGGCCGGCACGGACATCGGTGAGGCCATGGCTTCACTCAAGGAAGTGATCGAACGGCGCATCAATACTTTTGGCGTTAGCGAACCACTGATCCAAGTGGAGCAAGCGGGAATCGGTAGTAGTGGCGCACATCGTTTGATTGTTGAGTTGCCCGGCGTAACTGATTTGCAAGAGGCGCTTAAGGTGATTGATGTCACGCCGGTGCTTGAATTCAAAACCGAACGTCCTGATGGACCAGAAAAAATAGCGATCGCTAAGGCGATCGAGACAGCTCGAGCGGAGTATGAAAAAAATCAGCCGATCACGCCTAGTCCGCTTCTCGCTCAAGATCCGGATTTCGTGCCGACCGAACTCACCGGTCGTTATCTCAAGCGGGCGCAGGTTCAATTTAATAGCCAGTCAATTGGGCCGGCAATCTCGATTGAGTTCGATAAAACGGGTGGGGATCTTTTTGCTAAGTTGACGCAGGATAATATCAATAAACGGATCGGCATTTATCTCGATGGCAAATTGCTCTCGGCGCCGGTGGTCCGCGAAGCGATTAAGGATGGCAAGGCCGAGATCTCCGGTGATTTCACTGTCGAAGAGGCACGAACGCTGGTTCGCAACCTCAACCTCGGTGCTTTGCCGGTGCCAATCAAGCTTGTCTCGACCGAGACGATTGGCGCGACGCTCGGCCAGGAAGCTTTTGACCGCGGTGTGCAGGCGGGAATTATTGGCCTCTTGCTCGTCGCCGCTTTTATGATTGTCTGGTACCGAGTTAATGGTTTGCTCGCCGTGCTCTCGCTTGGGATTTATGTCTCGATCATGCTGGCGATTTTTAAAATTCTGCCGGTGACGCTCACGGCCGCGGGCATGGCCGGGTTCATTCTCTCGGTGGGTATGGCTGTTGATGCCAACATTCTTATTTTTGCGCGGCTGAAAGAAGAGATGTGCCACACCGAGAATATGCACGATGCGATTGCTCATGGTTTCTCGCGGGCCTGGGCCTCGATTCGTGATTCGAATCTCTCAACCATTATCTCGGCGATTATTCTTTTCTGGTTTGGGACAAGTTTAATTAAGGGATTTGCTTTAACTCTCGCGATCGGGGTCTTGATCAGTATGCTCACGGCGATTAGCATCACTCGGACTTTCCTCTTAGCAATCGGCGCGCATCACACCACTCGTCTTAACCGTTTCCTCTTTGGTTCCGGTTTTTCTACCTAACAGCTAAAAACTAATAACTAATTCACTATGTTCGTCATTAAATACAAAAATTTCTTTTTCTTACTCTCGGGCATCTTAATTGTCGCTTCGATTTGGTCGTTCTGGAATTACGGTTTGAAATTGGGAACCGATTTTACCGGCGGTTCGATTCTGGAGGTCGCTTACTCGGGGACGCGTCCGACCGCTGATACGGTGCGTAATTCTCTTGCACCACTTAATCTTGGTACCACAGCTGTCCAATTGGCCGGGGATCACGATGTGATTATCCGTTTCCGGACATTGACCGAAGCCGAGCACGTGGCGGTGAGCAAGGTATTACCAGCTTCAACGGACGCCACCAAGCAAGCCCCGACTGAAAAGCGTTTCAGCTCAATCGGTCCGACGATCGGCAAAGAATTAGCCCGGCGGGGGATTCTGGCGATTGTCCTCGTTGTCATTCTCATTATTCTTTTTGTGGCCTTCGCTTTTCGAAAAGTGTCGCGACCGGTCAGTTCCTGGAAATATGGGATTGCCACTTTCATTGCTTTGCTTCACGACGTCATTATCCCGACCGGTGTTTTCTCTTACCTTAGCGCGGCGCGCGGTTATGAAGCCGATGCACTCTTTCTCACTGGGCTTCTCACCATTCTCGGTATCTCGGTCCACGACACGATTGTCGTCTTCGATCGGATTCGGGAAAATTTGAAAAAGAATGTCGCACCGACTTTCGCCGAGACGGTCGGGCAGAGTCTCTCACAAACTTTTTCCCGTTCCATCAACACCTCTCTCACTATTATTTTTGTCCTCGTCATTCTCTTCCTTTACGGTGCCGCCGCCACCCGCGATTTCTCGCTCCTGATGGCCATCGGTGTTCTCGTTGGCACCTACTCCTCCATCTTCATCGCTTCACCATTACTTGTCGTTTGGCAGAAATGGAGTAGTCGGGTAAAATAGGGATATGATTAAAAATAAAAATGCGATTGTTATTGGGGTGATAGTGGTTATTTTAGTAACCGCGTTCTATGGATATAATAGTTCTCAATATGATCGAATGGTGTCGGATGTCAGTCCCTATTCGTTGTGTGATTTAGATTATGATCTTGATTGTGATGATGGAGATGTAAAAATATTTGAAAGTTTTTTAGGCACCTGTCTAAAACAAGGAGATTCATATTCATCTGTTGTTGATGTTAGATCAGATGTAGATTCAGATAATTGTATAACAGAGCAAGATAAAATATTGTTGTTTGGCGGGGTGACTCAATAGTTTTTATGGTGGGAGTGTGCTATACTTATGGGATGAAACATTGGTCTGTTGACACGGAAAAATTAAAAAAAACTCCAGAGGCCTACGCCATTTGGGAGCTGGAGCAAATGATCAATTTCGGCTTGCGCCAAGGTAAAATCAAAAGGCAGGAACTTTCTCATTACTGGAATAAAATTAATCTCGATCCTCATAAAAAGAAGTTTTTAGCGCTAATTTTGAATTCCTAATGTCTATTTTATCGGAAAACCAAAAGCGATTGATTACTGTTTTGAGTGGAGAAAAAAGCCTCTGCGACAATTTTTATTTAACTGGGGGCACAGCGCTGGCTGAATTTTATCTCGAGCATCGATTGTCTGAAGATCTAGATTTTTTTTCTGAAA
>CAYIEL010000054.1:0-1402 GCA_964362425.1 uncultured Candidatus Saccharibacteria bacterium
CTATTTTTAACCACAAAACCCCCCCCGCCCCCGGGGGGCCGCGGCCCGGCCAGACGCCATCATCCCCGCCGGGCCGCCGCCGACCACCACGACATCCCAAATATCAGACTTAATGTTTTTCATTGTTTTTACCGAGATCGAGCACTTCATCAATTCTAATCTGCGCCACGAACTCTGGCACGTGAGAAACCAGAATCAGTGCGCCTTGATAAGCGTCGACGGCTTTCGCAATCTCCGGAATATGTCGGAAATTGATGTGATTCGTGGGTTCGTCGAGAATCAAGAGCCCGGGCCGCTCAAGCACCAATCGAGCGAAGGCAACTAATCCCTTTTGCCCTTCCGAGAGATTACCAATTTTTGTCTCGATCGCGTCGGCGGTGATCAAAAAGCCAGCCGCCACCCGACGCATTTTTTCTTCGTCTTTTTCGTCCATGACGGCCAAGAGAGACATCCGAACCGTCTCATCGAAATTAAACGTTGAAAAATCTTGCCGATAATAACCAACCTTCACCTGCGGATTAATTGAACTCCCTTTCGCTCGCCCCTTCACTATTGCCTCAAGGAGTGTGCTCTTGCCAATACCATTCGGCCCGCGCAACAAGAGGTGACCACCGCGACGCAAGACAATTACTCGGCCGGACGAGATCATTAGAACCTCTGAAGTCAAACCATCTTGAGCTGGAATGGTAAATGGACGAATGGTTTTGTCTTCTTTGCGCACCTCCACCTTCGCTTCCTCCATCGCTTCGGCCTCCTCCCGCCGGCGCTTCGCCACCAAACGCATTTTGCCACCCTTGTGGGCGAAAAAATTCGCTTTATCTTTATTCTCTTGGATCTTTTTCTCCAATTGGGCATTCTGACGATTCTCCTTCTCCACCCGATCGGCAATCTCTTTCACGACATTGAAATAATTTCCTGAATACTGCTCGACTTTCCTAGTGTGAACATCGAGATAAAAAACGGAGTCGGTAAAAGCGTTTAAAAAATCCGCATCATGTGAAATAACCATCACGGTCTTCTTGTGATCCACCAGGAAGCGTGTGAGATGCTCAATCCCAGCTTGATCAAGATTGTTGGTCGGCTCGTCAAGCAGAAGGAGATCGGGATCTTGAATCAAGGCCGAGGCCAAGAGCAGGCGCGCCTGTTGGCCACCCGAGAAAGTGCGAATGACTCGGTCATGAACTTTTTTATGTCCTTTCAGATTCACCACCTCAAGCACATCATCAATCTTCGGATCGAGATCATAAATTTTGGTTGAGAAACAACGGGCGAAAAAATCGCGGACGGTGCAATCAAGTTCGGCGCGCGAAATAACTTGTCGCGAGAGTGCAATCGTCAACCCGGGAATAACATTCACTCGCCCAGACTCGGGTCGAAGCGTTCCGGTGATTAATTGGAAGAT
>CAYIEL010000054.1:1502-3056 GCA_964362425.1 uncultured Candidatus Saccharibacteria bacterium
GTGATGAAACCGAAACCCTTCCCAGTCAAAGTCTTGATTGTACCGTTCATATAATTGTAATTGTGACTATTTCTTATAATGCGAAACTCGACTCTTCTATCTCCGCATGTGCCTGACACTATATCATACTTACCCAATGAAGAGAAGGGCGACCAGTGCGAGCAAGGTGATAACCAAAAAAGTGATTAGCGTGTAAGTAAGCAGAGAAATCGCCTCTCTTTTTTGCCCATCCCAATACCAGAGAATCGGTCGGCCAAAAATTAGCAAGCCAACTAGCGCGGCAGAAAAAACCAAGAGCGAGAGCATGACAATCGGCACGAGGATAGTATCTTTTTGTAGCGGTCCAAAAGCTTTCGGCATATAAAACAAGAATGAGGCAATGACAACAATATACGCCGCCACCCCCACTGCATTTAATATCGCCTTTTTGATGATATTGCTTTTGGACATGTTGTTTTACTGATTGTAACAGAAAAAGAGAAAGGCGCGCTACCGGAGGCAGCGCGCCTTGAAAAAAACGTTTTTTGAATCAACCATCAGTCCAAATTACTGCTTGGAACTGAAACTAACCACGATCCACTGACTGATCAGCAGAAACGCGATCCAAATCGGACTCGAAATGTAGAAACTTGGAACTTTAATCCCGGGGGCAAGTTCGGACCATTTCGCATGCCACGCCAAATCACCACTGAAGAAACGGGACATGGCATTTTCATAATGCCAATTTAGCGCAGACCACAAGAAGTCCTCGAGCGTGGCGACTCCGATCCACAGAGCGACAAAATAGATAACCGGCACGATCGAGATTCCCCAAAATCCGACCGGCAAGACCCACGAGCTCACACCACCAGCCAGATGTTTTAACCACAGAAACTCGGCGGTGAAAATTCCGGGGAGCACGAGACCAAACATCAAGAGATGGTAGGGCGTCACGTAGGTTTTCTCCAAAATCTTGAGCAAGAAACCAA
Source organism: uncultured Candidatus Saccharibacteria bacterium (assembly GCA_964362425.1). GTDB lineage: Bacteria > Patescibacteriota > Minisyncoccia > Phycocordibacterales > JACOZG01 > JAGVGK01. The sequence goes on from CAYIEL010000054.1 coordinate 2,471, forward strand.
GTTTGATTTTGGACAAGAAACTAAATTCAATTTTGTACCCCCAGAACGGACTGTAGAATTCCCCGCCCCAGCCAGACTTGTATCTCTCCAGCCAGATTTCGAAGAGCGCGAGGGGCGTAGCTATCACAACCACATTCACCACAAAAAACAGAATCGCTCGAATAAGGCCCATACTTGGCCTCCTTTCTTGGTTAAATTTGCCTGTTTTTAGTTGTCAAAGAAACAAACACACCTATTATACCATATCATAAACATTAGTCAAATCACCACTCGGTTTTCTTGCCCAGTTTCCAAAATTGCCCAGATTCTGTGACCATTGTGACTAATGAAAAAATATCATCGGCCGCCTGTTCCGGCTCACGATCTGGCTTTTCCGTCTCGGTTGAGATTGAATAACCCATATCGGTTTTTACCCAGCCCGGGACTAAAGAGGAAACAATGATCCCTCGAAACTGCAAACGAAATGCCAAGTGGCGCGTGTACATATTCAAAGCCACTTTCGAGAGACGGTAGCCAGCGGCTGATTCATCATCAATCGGAAAGGCCATCGCGCCGTACCCAGAACTGATATTCACGATGTGAGAAC
>CAYIEL010000055.1:0-2994 GCA_964362425.1 uncultured Candidatus Saccharibacteria bacterium
GAATTAGTGTTGTTATTCTGCTCGCAGTGGGCAGTGGTGTCTTGACCGCCAATGCCCAGACTTATACTGCGACGGTTGAAACGCGCGCCAACAGTACCAATAACCCCACCCTAGGTTCCGTTACCGTTGGCGTTTTTTACCACCCAGGTGATGCCCGGGCGTTCTTAGGTACAACTGACGCCAACGGCCGTTTCACCTTTACTCCAATTACCGGCCGGAGTTACCGGTTTGAGATTAGCAAAACCAACTACTGGTCTAGGGTTTTTGCTTTAACCATCCCATCCAATACTTACACCTCAATGGTGATACCCTTGCGTCCGGTTGTTGATCAACCGCCGGCGGCTAACCAAGCCCCAGTTGTTTTCGCTGGTTTAAATCAAGCCGTCACTCTTCCGAGTACCGCCACTCTCGCGGGGACCGTGACCGATGACGGTTTGCCAGCAGGTGGCACTCTAACTAAATCTTGGGGTAAGATCTCTGGCCCGACCGGTGGTACCGTTTCTTTCAGCAACAACCTCTCGCTTACCCCCATCGTTACTTTCTCTATGGCTGGTTCCTATACTTTGCGTCTCACGGCGTCTGATGGTACCCTTTCCAGTTCGAATGACGTGGTCATTGCCGTCACGCCACAGTCAGCTACCTACACTCTTACTACTAATATCCTATCCGGTTCGGGCACAGTCACTTCTGTCCCCGCCGGTATCAGCTGTGGCACGGATTGCCAACAGGTATACAGTGCTGGTGATTCAGTTACTCTCACCGCTGATCCAGATACCGGTTATGCTTTTGTTACTTGGCTCGGTAATTGTGCGGGCCCAACTCCCACCTGTACTTTAACCATGGATACCAACAAGAGTGCGGATCCGTTTTTTGCCGTCGTGGCACCGACCAACGTTGTTCCCACCGTTACCACTCCAACCGCGACATCTATCACTTCTACCTCTGTCACTCTGGGGGCCAATGTCACCTCTCTCGGTGTTCCCGCTTCTATTTCGTCTCGTGGTATTTGTATTGGTACCTCGGTCAACCCAACAACAGCCTGTTATGTGGAAGGTGGTACAACTACCGGAGCATTTACTCTCACTCGTAACAATCTTAGTCCAAGTACTCTGTATCACTATCGCGGATTTGCCACAAACTCTACCGGCACCGGATATTCGGCTGATGCGACATTTACAAGTGTCGCGGCGCCGACTGCCACACCAGTCAAGGTAAGAGTTAGAAATGCCACCACCCTCGCCAATTTAAGCGGTGTTGCGGTGAGATTTAGACAAGGTGGAAACCTTGTGCCTGACGGTCAAGTAACCACCGACTCTACCGGTTTTACCCCTTGCACTCTAGTACCCTCTAACGTAGTTACCACTGTTGACCTGCTTAAAACCGGTTACACTTCACGTCTCGGCATCAATATTACCACAGCCGCCGGTTCAAGTTGCCTCCACAAGGGTATTTATAATTTGACTCCTAATCCATGATTTAGACCACCTCCTGGCGAGGACTATCCTCGCCAGTGTGCCAGTTGAACACCATGCAAAGTTGTAGTACCATTAAAAACAAATATGGATACATTATATTTAATTTTTGCCGTTATTGGTTTGGGCATTATCCTTTTGTCGTTGCCAACACTAATTGCCAAGAGTAAGGGTAAATAAATAGAGATGCCCCCGGCAAGGATAGTCCTCGCCAGTTAAATCAAGTTATCCACTTGTGGTTGTTGTTTTTTGTGCTAATATGCGAAGTATAGTTTAATAATTGAGTCTAAAATATGAACTTTAAGCGAGCAATTGAATCAGATATTGAAGAGAATCTCTTTAAGGGTAAGGTTATAACTATCTACGGTCCGCGTCGAGTGGGGAAAACTTTTTTATCGAAAGAGTTGTTGAAACACCATCCCGATGGTCAATATATCAATTGTGAACTCCAGGAAAATCGGGAGAAATTAACTACCACCTCGGCGCAAAAAATTCGCGATATTATCGGCATTGATAAGCGAGTGATAATTCTCGATGAAGCTCAAGTTATTCCAAACATTGGCCAGACCTTGAAGATTATGGCGGATGAATTTTCGAACGTTCAAATCATCGCCACTGGTTCCTCAAGTTTTGATCTCGCCCAGAAAATTTCTGAACCAATGACTGGTCGTGTGAGACAATATCTTCTACTTCCCCTCTCGCTTTCCGAGCTTGATTCGGCCTATAACCCAGCTGAACTTGATGGACGTTTGGAAACTAGTCTGCGGTTTGGTCACTATCCATCAGTGATTGGAAAAACGGAAAAAGAGATGATTGAGGAGTTGGATATGATTTCCAGCACTTATCTCTATAAAGATATTTTACAACTTGAGAATGTACGTAAGCCTCGAATCGTGGCTGATCTGGTGAAGGTCTTGGCCCTCCAAGTGGGGGCCGAAGTGTCTCTCAACGAGTTGGCTCGACTTCTGGGTGTGAGTTTGCCGACTGTCGCTCGTTATCTGGATCTGCTCGAGCAATCCTTCGTGATCTTCCGACTTGGCGCCCTCTCACGCAACCCGCGCAAGGAGATTGCTAAAAAGTTTAAGGTTTATTTTTACGATTTAGGAATTAGGAATAGTGTCATTCGCAATTATAATCCGCTCGATACTCGAAATGATGTCGGCGCTCTTTGGGAAAATTTTTGTATTGTTGAGAAAATAAAGCACAATTCCAATACTCGTCGTTTGATCAATAATTATTTCTGGCGTTCCTATGCCGGAGCCGAGATTGATTACCTCGAAGAAACCGGCGGTCATTTAACTGGCTTCGAATGTAAGTGGAGTGAGAGCCGATATACCCCCCCAGCTTCTTTTAGAGAATTATACCCCGGTAATTCGATTCAACTGGTGACCAAAGACAATTATCGTCAAATTATAAAATAATTTTATAAAAGGTTATCAACAGTTTAATTACTCCACTATCGGTGATGGTGGTCTAGTTTTGCTATAATAAACAGTGAGGAGAAATAATTAAAAAGTGATGA
>CAYIEL010000056.1:0-2991 GCA_964362425.1 uncultured Candidatus Saccharibacteria bacterium
TACTGACCGGTTTCCTGCTTGTCTCTTCAACAGAATTTCCACGGGTAACTGACGGCCGTGGATTCTGTGGTATGGGCAAATTGTTTCTTGTTTAATTTTTAGAAAAGAGTTAGAGTATATTTCTATGACAGATCAAATTGGGCCACGATATGTGATTAAGGTTTACAATCACGAGCTGGATGTCCACGGTGTTTTGGTAATTGACAACACCAAACTCGGCCCGGGCAAGGGCGGGATTCGCATGACGTCCACGGTTAATGAAGAAGAAGTGACTCGGCTCGCGCGCGCGATGACTTACAAGAACGCGCTGGCTGGTATCGCTTTCGGCGGGGCTAAAGCCGGTCTCACTTTCGACCCCAAGAAATCTGACGCCGTGACGAAGAAGAAAGTGGTGGAATGGTTCGCTCGCGAGCTCAAACCTTTTCTTCCTAAACTTTACATTGCTGGTCCAGATATTAATATGACGGAGAAAGAGATGGCCTTTTTCGTGAAGGCCGCCGGAACGCGGCAGGCGGCGACCGGTAAGCCCAAGCACTTGGGTGGTCTGCCCCACGAACTTGGCTCCACCGGTTACGGTGTCGCCGAGGCGGTCAAACTCACGCTTACTCATCGCGGGTTGCCCTTAGCCGGTGCGCGTGTGGCGATTGAAGGTTTCGGCAATGTTGGTATCTTTGCCGCTCGTTTCTTAACTGAAGCCGGACTCAAGATTATCGCGGTCTCGGATTCGAAAGGCACAGTTTATAATCGCAACGGTTTGCTGTGGGAAGAATTACTCAAGGTTAAAAAAGCGAAAGGTTCAGTGGTTCACTATTTGAATAGCGAGAAATTGGAGAATAATAAAATTTTCACTTTACCGATTGACGTCTTAATTCCCGCTGCTCTGCCGGATGTGATCAATGACAAGAATGCTGACCAGATTCAGGCCTCGATAATTGTCGAGGGCGCGAATATCGCGGTGACACCAAGCGCTGAGGCGAAACTTCTCGCCCGCGGTGTTTTAATTGTCCCCGACATTATCGCTAACGCCGGCGGGGTCATTTCCTCTTACGCCGAATATCGCGGTTTTTCGGTTGAAAAAATGTTTAAGTTAGTTAAACAAAAAATTACTAAAAGTGTGACGACAGTTCTTGCCGAAGCCGATAAGACCGGCCAATCCCCGCGCGAGGTGGCGATGACCATCGCCACCCGCCGACTCGGGCTTGAGGTTGACTAAATAGGTTTTGTGAGTAATATCTAAACAGATCTGTTTGAAAGGAGATCTTTTGATGACCAAGAAAAATGTTGGACACAAAGACGTGGTGATTGTAGTCAGTGTTCCTCGTTCACTTCGCGTGTTGCTTGAGGAAGAGGCAGAGAAAGAAGGAGTCTCTCTTGAACTGTGGTGTCTCACGAGACTGTCGTTACCTCCCGATCTATTGTTTAAACACAATACTGTTGGGACATTCAACCAACCAAAATGAGATCTGCCCTCCCAATTGCCGTTATCTATATAGTGACGGCAATTTCTTATTTTAGACACTCGGTTTACGGAATCCACCCTTGAATCCACTTTGCCGTTTAGGTGCGCCCTTGAACCATGACGGCGTGCGATAAGCCGGTCGGCCCGGTTTGTTGCCTGTCTTGTCGTGATTTTTCATATAGTTTATTTTAGCTTTTTACCTATTTTTATCAAATCTCAATCCCCTTCCACGGCCGGTTTTTCAATCGCCACGACCTCGATTCCCGGACTTATCCCGACCATTCTGGTTACATCTTTATCAATCTTTTTGAGCTCGCGGTAAGCGGTGTTGTAATGGCCGACACTTGTCCCTAAGGCACTGCCCAACTTCGCCATATAGGCTTCGTAGGAGTTCAGGTGGCGTCCCAGATCTTCTACTCGCGCTCGAATCTCTTTAGCCGATTCCTCAATCTGCAATGCTTTTAACCCTTGAAGAACGGTTTGCAGGTAGGCCAAGAAAGAAGTGGGCGAAACAATTATAACGTGTTTCTCTTTGAACGCGTATTCGATTAAATCGCGCGTGTTAATCTTAACGGAACCGACTTGGGCCACCAGCAGATCATAGTAAATCGCTTCGTGCGGAATAAACATAAAGGCGAAATCCATTGTCCGTTCGGCTGGTTTGACGTACTTAGCTGTCTCATCGATACGGCTTTTCAAGTCTTGTTTGAAGAGTTTCTCGAGACGTTCTTTCTCCACCGGATCGCGTTCTTCAGCAAGCCGATTGTAATTCTCTAACGAAAATTTGGAATCAATCGGGATAATTTTGTCTTTAACGAAAACAACAGCATCGACGATCGTGCCATCGGCAAACGGATATTGCATCTGATAACTGCCGGTCGGCAAGACATTTTTCAGCAAAGTCTCGAGATAATATTCACCTAAGATCCCGCGTTGTTTCGGATTCTTGAGAATATCTTGCAGTGATTGTAGTTGATCGGTAAAAGAGATAACTTGCTTATTAGTCTCATCAAGTTTGGTCAGACGTTCGGTCACGTCTCGCACAATTTTGTTTGTCTCGCCAAATTGTTTTTCTAAAGATTGATGAACAGTGCGGTTAGATTCCACCAACCGCGCGTCGAGGACGCGCGAGAGCTCGGCATTCGTCCGCGCCAATTCATTAAGTTGGTTTTGGATCAAAAGCAAACTCTGATCATTCGCCGGCGCACTTTCCTCCCCTTTCCCCCGTTTTAGCACCATGGCCACAACGACACCAACGGCGATGCCGGTTAAGGCGACAAAGGTAAAAGTAACAAAAGAATTAGACATGGCTTGATTTTAGCATAATTGCCAGAATCCGCTAAAAGCTATAAGCTAAAAGCAGTTATTACGGCCCTATCGTCTAACGGTTAGGACATCGCCTTCTCAAGGCGGCAATCCGGGTTCGATTCCCGGTAAGGTCACATAAAATAAAAAATACCACTTATTGTGGTGTTTTTTGTTTTAAGTCTCAGGGAATCGAACGGTTTTTGAGGAACAAAAACCGCGGGGTT
>CAYIEL010000057.1:0-2951 GCA_964362425.1 uncultured Candidatus Saccharibacteria bacterium
ACTGGCGAATCGCCGCTCGTGGCGATGGAGAAATGGGTTAAAACGAAGTGCCCGACCTGTGGTGGTCCGGCCCGTCGGGAGACCGACACCATGCCCAACTGGGCCGGCTCAAGTTGGTATTACCTCGCGTACCTCGGAGCGAAAAACGCAAAACGCAAAACGCAAAACAAATTTAATTTTTTTTCTCTGGCTCCTAATTTTAAGCACTGGTTACCCGTTGACTGGTACAACGGCGGGATGGAGCACACGACGCTTCACTTACTTTACTCTCGTTTTTGGCACAAAGTTTTGAACGATCTCGAACTCGTGCCCGGCCAGGAGCCCTATCAGAAGCGCACATCGCAGGGCATGATTCTGGCCGCTGACGGCGAGAAGATGTCGAAGTCGCGCGGTAATGTGATTAACCCGGACGAGGTGGTTAATCGTTTTGGCGCCGACACGGTTCGTGTCTACGAAATGTTTATGGGCCCCTTCGATCAGGCGATTATTTGGAGCGAAGATGGACTGGTTGGCTCACGTCGTTTCTTGGAACGAACGTGGCGAATAGGGGAGAAGGTTGGCCGAACGAAGGTGATTAATCCCGAACTCGAGATCAAACTTCATCAAACCATTCAAAAAATCAGTGACGATGTCGAAGCGATGAAATTTAATACCGCCATTTCCTCGCTGATGGTCTTACTCAACGATTTCGAAGCGGTTGAGATGGTGCCGATAAATTATTTTAAAACTTTCTTAAAACTCTTGTCACCCTTCGCGCCACACATTACTGATGAGCTGTGGAAAAATCTTGGCGAGAAACAGTCAATTCATCTCGCTCCGTGGCCACAAACGGACAAAAATAAATTGGTTGAAGCGACTGTGAGAATTGTCGTGCAAGTGAACGGCCGAGTGCGTGAGACACTGATTGTGCCCACCGACAGCAATGAAGCAACGGTCGCGAGCGCGGCCCGCGCGGGCGAGAAGATCAAGCCGTGGCTCGCCGGCAAAACCATCCAGAAGACCATCTTTATCCCCAATCGGTTGATTAATTTTGTGGTTGAAAATAGTTAGGAGTTTGATATAGTATAGGTTGGCGTTTGTAGATCTTTTCTTTTTTGGAGAGCGTAATCATGAGTCCAGAAAAAACACACAAGCGACACGAGGGACCTCATCAAGCCGTTCGGCGAGAGCGGCGACAGACTAGACAAGCTCTGTCTAGAGTTCCCAAAGTTTTTTCCGAACAAGTTTTGGAAAGGGTACGAGTCGATGTGGCTCGTGAACTTATCGTTGGTCCTGTCTGGGTGGACAAAGAGATTCTTGAAATGGTCGCTTCCAGTCCCCGTTTAGCTTTGGACATCACTCGCGCGTAGCGCGTTAGATGTTTAGCATTTCGCCGCCCCTCGCCAACTTGGCTCGGGCGGTTTTTTCAACCCCTTGACGACTTGACGGCCTTCCGCTAGGATGATAGAAACAAGATATTATATTAGACAATAACAAGCAAAATATGACTAAAGAAGCAATCAATTTCAAACCCAAGCAAGTTGGCAAAGCGCTTCTCGCGGTTTTGCCGGAGCGAGCCCAAGACATTATACGTCGTCGTTATGGACTCGAGGAAGGGGAGGGTGAGACGCTTGAAGCGATTGGCAAACGCTATGGTATTACCCGTGAACGTGTGCGCCAGATCGAAGAATTCTCTCTGCGCGCTATTCGCAAGTCACCGGCTTTTGGCGCGACCCAAGTCGTGTTTGACGAGCTTAAAACGGCCCTTCATGAATATGGCGGGATTGCTCACGAACGCGAATTTTTGAATCATCTCGACAAGAACCAAGTGGTCCAAAATAATCTTCACTTTTTGCTCGTCTTGGGTGATGCTTTTACCCGGCTTAAAGAAGATGATCACTTCCATCATCGTTGGACCGTGGATCAGGCGCTCGCCGATCGCGTCCACGAAGCGCTTAAGAGTGTAGCCGAAACTTTATCTGATACTGATTTACTCTCCGAACGTGAAATGGTAACGCGTCTGCTCAACGAACTCGAAGAAGAGAGTGGTAATAGTGAGTTAGAAGAAAAGGCCCGTCGCTGGCTCCTAATCTCTAAACATTTGGGAGTTTCGCCGGTTGGCGAATGGGGTCTCGCCAGCTCGCCTTCAGTTCGAGTGCGCGGGGTGCGTGATTACGCTTTTCTCGTTTTGCGTAAGCAAGGTTCGCCGATGCACTTCCTCGAAGTGGCCAAGTTGATTCAGTCGCTTTTCCAACGTCGGGCCAATCCAGCCACTTGCCACAATGAACTGATCAAAGACCAACGTTTTGTCCTCGTTGGCCGTGGGATCTATGCGCTTACCGAATGGGGTTATACCCCCGGCATCGTCCGCGAGGTAATCGAAAACATTATCAAGAAACACGGCCCGTTGACCGAAGAAGAGATTATGGCGCGCGTGCTCAAAGAACGCTATGTCAAGCAGAACACCGTTCTCGTCAACCTCAAGAATCCCAAATTTTTCAAGAAAGACAAACAAGGCAAATACGCGGTGAGCTAATTTTTTTTGGTATTTAAACTATCATTATGATAAGCAAAAAAATCATTGTAATATTACTCGTTTTGTTTGGTATTTTTGGAGTGTTATTCTTAGTTGGTAAGGCTAGATTCCCTGTTGACTATTTGATTTGTGGAGCTGGGTATACGGATTGTTTTACTGTTGCCAAATTTGATGATATGCGAAGTTGTCAAAATGCTGTCGAAAAAGGTGGTTGGTCGTGTGATCAGACAAATCCAAACGACATTCGTTGTAGCGTCGTTATAAACTCAGAAGCGGTTGCATACTGTAAAGATTAGTCATTATCAAGGACTTGAATAAAAACATAATGCAAAAAGTAAAAAGGCGAAGCAAAGCCAAACAACAAAGAGCCGACTAAACGCTTATTGTTCAAGCCACTGAACATAGTTGACACTCAATTAGAGCAGTTTTAGCTTTG
>CAYIEL010000058.1:0-2668 GCA_964362425.1 uncultured Candidatus Saccharibacteria bacterium
CCGATTTGCGCCACCTTATCTTCGCCATATTTTTGTTTAACGTAATTAATCACTTCATCACGTCGCTTGTCGGCAAAATCCATGTCAATATCTGGTGGTGACGGCCGATCAGGATTCAAGAAACGTTCGAAGGGCAATTTGTAAACCAGAGGATCAACACCGGTAATGCCAATTAAATAAGAAACAAAAGAACCAGCCGCCGAACCTCGAGTGTTGGTGAAGATGCCGTTTGCGCGAGCGTAGTTAATAATATCCGAGACGACTAAAAAATATGGCGAGTAACCTTTTTTAGTTATAACGCTAAGTTCGTGAGCGACCCGTGTTCTTGCTTCTTCATGATTATCTGAATGTTTGGTCAAGTAATCAGCTAAACGGTTTTCGGCTTGTTTGGTTAGCAAGTCGTCGAAGGTTTCGCCAGTCGGCAGGGGAAAATTTGGGAAAACCCATTTGCCGAGGTCGAGCTCGGTTGAGCAAAGTTCAGCAATGAGCAAAGTGTTCTCCAACGCTTCCGGCATATCGGTAAAAAGTTGGGCGGCCTCTTTCTGATTGATAAAAGAAAAATCTTCACCAGCCGCCGAGAAGCGTTTGCTGTCGTCAAAATTATTTTGTTGGATGGCAACCAAAGTGTCATGAGCTTTGGCGTCATCCGGTTCGAGGTAGTGAGAGTCGTGAGTAGCGACAAGCGGAATGTTTAATTTTTTCGAGAGTTTAATTATCTCGGCGGTGATCTCGGTTTGCCGTTCGATCTTGGGGTGATTCATAATTTCCAAGAAATAATTCTCGTGGCCAAAAATTTCTTGATGTTCGACGATGATCGCTTCGGCGCGCGTTAGGTCACGATTACCCAGAGCGCGGCCCAATTCACTGGCGATACAACCCGAGAGACAAATAATCCCCTCGTGATGTTTGGCGAGAATTTCTTTGTCCATCCGCGGTTTGTAGTAATAACCTTCGAGATTGGCCGCTGTGACCAACTTAATTAAGTTTTGATAACCAGTCCGATTTTTGGCGAGCAGGGTTAAGTGGTAACGTTTGTTGTCAATGTTTGGTTCCTTGTCGTGTCGACTGCGCGTGGCGATATAGGCCTCAACACCAATAATCGGTTTGATGCCGGCCGCTTTGCAGGTCTTGTAAAATTCAATCGCGCCATAGAGATTGCCGTGATCGGTAAGAGCCAAAGCCGGCATGCCGAGACGCTTGGCTTTGTTGACCATTCCGTCAATTTTCGAAAGACCATCAAGGAGAGAATAATGTGAGTGGGTGTGGAGGTGGACAAAACTCATGTTAGACGGATTATAGCATGTTAAACTGTAGATATGAGGGCTAGACAAAAACGGTATTTAGTCGGAATTGATGAAGCCGGACGGGGGCCCTTGGCTGGGCCGGTCAGTGTGGCCGCGGTGGCTGTCATGTCAAGGTCGAACCTTGACAATAAAAATACAAGCCCCGCCCTTGTACAATCAACCGCCCTTGTACAATCAAGAGCGGGGCTTAGGGATTCGAAAAAGTTAACGGCAAAGAAGAGAGAAGAATGGTGGAAGTGGTTGAAACAGAAACAAAAAAATAATCAACTCAAGTTTGCCGTGTCGTTGGTGGGGGAGAAAATTATTGATCGAGAGGGAATTGTGCCGGCCGTGCGGGTTGGTATTCGCCGTTGTCTTAAACGTCTCGATTTGAAACCCAAGCAGTGTCAAGTGTTGCTCGATGGCAGCCTCGTGGCGCCGAAAATTTATCGGAATCAAAAAACTATTATTCGTGGCGATGAGAAAATACCAATTATTATGCTAGCTTCTATCCTTGCCAAAGTGACGAGGGATCGGCGAATGGTTAAATTAGCCAAAGTTTACCCAAATTACGGTTTAGAAATTCATAAGGGTTACGGTACTCGCGCCCATTATCGCGCTTTGCACCAGCACGGCCTCTCACCACTTCACCGTCGATCGTTTCTTACAAAATTTGCCAGACGGTGAGCGGTGCGCTAGAATAACGACATGTCTTACTTGCAACGTATCGAAATTAATCCCAGAATCCTTGCTGGCAAGCCAGTGATTAAGGGCACACGCGTTCCAGTGGCGCTCGTTTTAAATTTATTGGCGAATGGCTACACCGTGGCGCGGATTCTTCAGGCTTATCCCAATCTGACTAAACCGGGGGTGCTAGCGGCAATTCGGTATTCTCGAGAACGGATTAACCGAGAGATGATTATGCCATTGGCTTTAGTCGCCAGATAATTATTGGGTTAATGCGCTTATTACTTGATGCGAATTTATCCCCCGAGACCGCCAGTTTTTTGCGGTCTCGGGGTTTTGATGTTAGAAGTTTAATTGAAATGGGGTTGGGGGCGATGATGGATGATAAGGTGTTTGAATTGGCACGTCGAGAAAACAGGATACTCATTACCTTCGATCTCGATTTTGGTGAAATGTATTATTTTGCCACGGCTAAGAAATTAAATGTGATCGTGTTGCGCCTTAATGATCAGCGAGTGGAATCAGTGAACGGGGTTTTGGAACAATTTTTTAAGGCACACGCAGATTTGTTTGATAATAAACATAAGCGCTTGGTTATTATCAGTGACAGTGGTGTACGCGTCAGTGAATAAACCGGTGGATAACTATTGTTCAAGCCACTGAACATAGTTGACACTCAATTAGAGCAGTTTTAGCTT
>CAYIEL010000059.1:0-2611 GCA_964362425.1 uncultured Candidatus Saccharibacteria bacterium
TCATTTCGCTTATTGATAAAACCTGCACGTAATAGATAAAGAATTTCCAAAAACTCTTCAAACGAAATCCCGCGCAGAGTTTGAATTAAAAAAAATGAATAAAAATATCATTTAGATTATGAATAGGGCAATACTAAATAAACAAGTTAGCAGAGAAATGGTTAATGGATTGAAAAATAATACAGCAAGCATGCTGACTTTTTTGCAAAATCAAAATGATGGAACAATAATCCATGTATTAGAAAAATTAGGAAGGTTGGAAAATGGTTATAGCCGACAGCCTTTATTGAATTTATTAAGTAATACCAATGAAAACATCAGAACTTTGTCTATAAAAAATTTAGCAAAAATGTCTGATATTTCTTTGCTCCCGATTTTCATTAAACATGCCAATACCGACGAAAGCACAGAAGTCAGGCGGGAATCTGCTTCTGCTGTTGGAAGATTAAGAAACGAAAAAGCAATACCGACTTTAATTAAATTATTGTTAGATAAGGACCCGAAGGTTGTTATGCAGGCGATTAGGGGACTACTCGTTTTTTCAGACAATAGTAATGTAAAACAAGAATTGAAAAAATTAATTGATCATCCGAATGAATTGATTAAAGAAGTGATTAATAAGGAAATTAATGGAGTTAATTATAGTTCTCTCAATACAGAAAAACACGATGAATTTCCAACTTATTTAAAAAATGTGATTGTTCAAGGTGATGTCGCGGAGATATTAAACTATGTTCCTGATGAATCTATCCATTTAACCTTTACTTCACCACCATATTATAATGCAAGAGATTATTCCATCTATCAGAGTTATGAAGAGTATTTAAATTTTTTAGAAAAAGTATTTAGAGAAGTGCATCGAATTACCAAAGAAGGCAGATTTTTTGTTTTAAATACTTCACCCATCATTATTCCTAGAATAAGCCGCGCTCATGCAAGTAAAAGATATCCCATACCTTATGATATTCATCCAATTTTAATAAAAATGGGATGGGAATTTATTGATGACATTGTATGGGTTAAACCGGAAGCTAGTGTAAAGAATAGAAATGCAGGATTTTTGCAACACAGAAAACCTTTAGCATATAAACCAAATGCAGTTTCTGAAATGCTGATGGTCTATAGAAAAAAGACCGATAAATTGATTGATTGGAATATAAGTCAATATGATTGGGATAAAGTAAAAAAAAGTAAAGTTGCGGACAAATATGAAACAACTAATATTTGGCGTATTGACCCCACTTTTGATAAGGTACACAGTGCTGTATTTCCAATAGAATTATGTAATAAAGTAATTACTTATTATTCATTTATAGAAGATCTTATTTTTGATCCATTTGCAGGGAGCGGAACGGTCGGAAGGGCAGCGATAAATTTAAATCGCCATTTCTTTTTGACCGAAAAAGAATCAAGATATGTTAATAGAATGAAAGAAGATGTAATTAAAAAAGATAATTTATTCAACTTAAAAACCCACCAACCAAATTTTGTAGATATTAATAATTTTATAATCCTAACTAAAGGAAAAATATGACAATAACAGAACAAGTTACGAAAAACATAATCAGAAAATTACTTAAAGGTGATGATTATAGAATTGAAATAGTAACTCTTATAAATGCTGAATTTCTACAATTTACAATTGATTTTTTCAAAAAAGTTGTGAATGCGAAATTAAAAAGTAAGGACATCACAGTAGATTGGTACAAGAAAGAATTTTTGAATCCAAATTTGCCAGCAAGAGATATTGCAATTAATTCCGGATTAAATACAAAAACAATTCACAATATGTTTAATTCCTCAACAAAAGAAATTGTGATTGATGCTTCAAATGAACATTACGATTCACTTTATCAAGCAATTAGGAATCTTGTGAATACAGAACATGATCTTGAATTAACTCTGACAATTAAATTTAAAGGTGTAAGCGTTGATTTAAATGTTAGTGAGAGTTTGATTGTAATAAATACATTGGCGGTAAAAAGATCCGCACTCAGGGGTGGATTTTGGAGTACCGCTGGAAAGCGAGTTGAAAAACCTTTAATGCAAACACTCTGTAAGTTATTTAGTATTCCTGATAAAAATTATGCTCTAAAAATAAAAGGTGAAGCGGCGAGTGAGTATGATTTTGAAAGAGAAATTGATTTTTATTTAATTGAAGGAAAAAATCAATATAAATGTGAGGTTAAATTGATGGGTAGTGGAAATCCGGAAAGTGCGGATGCAGTTATAGCACGAGATAGCAAAGTATTTATAGCTGATAAACTTTCTGATACAAATAAGCGTCAACTTAGTAGTTTAAAAGTTGAGTGGGTTGAATTAAGAAGCATAGGCGGTTTTAGAAGATTTGAAACTATTTTGAATCATCTAAATATTCCATATGTAAAATTACAGGATAATTTTGATAGAAAATTAGAGGTTGTGTTTAAAGAAATTTTTAAATAAAAATCCATGAACGCAACAGAAATTTTAAAATCTGCGGGGTTGAAACCAGAGGATAGCATTTTTTCGCTGGGTTATGGAGAGGCGATGGAAAGGATTTTAGAGTTTATTAAGGAGTGGCATTTGAGGATAAATGTCAAAAAAATTAGCAAAGGGGACTGGAAGAAAT
>CAYIEL010000060.1:0-2599 GCA_964362425.1 uncultured Candidatus Saccharibacteria bacterium
TGACGGACAAACTCACTCTCTACAACGGTTCCTTCAGCCAGAAGCCGGGGAATCCAGTGTTGGTGGTGGCCACGAGTACGGCGAGCTGGGATCCCACCGCGGTTGTGGTGCAAGGGCGGTACGCCTACACCATCGGTTCCGGCACTGGTGGTCGCGATCTCAAGATTATTGATGTTTCTGACCCGGCCAACCCTTTCCTTGTTGGTCGTCTAACTATCGGTAGTTTCCCCACCGACCTCAAGGTGCAAGGTCGTTATGCTTATATTGTGGATGGCACCGATGATCTAAGGATTATTGATGTTTCTAACCCCGCCGCGCCGGTTCAAACCGTTGCTTTCTCCTTGCCTTCATTGGCTAACCCCACCATTGATGTCCAAGGCCGTTATGCTTATGTCGCCGACAATAATTTGGGCGATGTCCGCATCATTGATGTTTCGAATCCTGCCGTGCCAGTTCTCGTAAAAACTCTTTCGGCGGTACTCGGAACAGGCGTTACTATTTCAGGGATCAACTCTTCCCACATCACCGTTCAAGGTCGCTATGCCTACATCGCTGATCGGGTGAATAGTGTGATGTTGATTTATGATGTTTCTAATCCCACTAATCCATCACTGATGAGCAACACCGCTATTGGTTCAGGAGCAGTTCCACGTGATATTGTTGTCTCTGGTCGTTACGCCTACATCATTAGTTCAACTGGCGATGCTCTATATATTATGGACATTTCCAACCCTGCCAGTCCGGTAAATAAATCAACTTTTGCTCTGGGAACTCTGGGGACGGTAAATCCAACCAGTATTGCTCTCTCCGGACGTTATCTCTACATTGTTGATTCTGAAACTGACAACATCCGCACCTTCGACGTCGCCTCCTCCACCGCCCCGATCGAAGTTGGCTCACTTGTTCTTGGAACTGTTGGTGCCGGCATTGTCCCCTCCGACATCACTGTCGCCGGCCGTTACGCCTATGTCACCGACACTAGTTCCGACGACCTCAAGATCATCGACCTCTCGGGCATCGAAGTCACCTCGGGCATCGTCCACTCACTTGAAGCCGGTTCATTGCAAGTCCGCGAATCGGTAGCGATTGGTCAGAATCTCTCAATCTCGGGTGGTCTCACGATCGGGGCGGGGGGGATTTTCTCTAGTGGGCCACTGTCCGTGAGTGTCGCTTCCTCCACCGCCTACGGCACGGCTTCTACCTCGGCCTACTTCCAAGGCAATGTCGGCATTGCCACCACCACCCCAATCTCCACCCTCTCCATCCAAGGTTCTCTCTGTGTCCGCGACACTGGCACTTGCGGGACCACGGCGGGCAACATCTACGTCACCGCCGGTGCCGTTACCGACATCGACTTAGCCGAGAATTACCCAATCTCGGATGAGACTCTGGTCGCTGGCGACATCGTCGCTCTCTCACCAGAAACTAAATCTTACGCTTCACCTTCAGGCCAAGGTCGAGAAACCATCGGCACTTTAGTTAAAGCGCAAGCCTCCTCAACCAGACCGGTCTTAGGTATTGTCTCCACTAAACCCGGTCTCCTCTTCGGTTACGATATCAAAGAAGCTCCGGTTCGTCCCGTGGCTCTGGCGGGGCGGGTGCCGGTGAGGGTAACGAACGAAGCTGGCCCGATTGCGATTGGTGATGAGATCACTCCTTCTTCTCGTCCGGGTTATGGTCGCAAGGCGGTGGCTGGTGAGCAGACCGTCGGTATTGCTCTCGAATCATTTACCGGACAAGAGGGGAGTATCCTTACTTTCGTTCACTTGGGGCGGTCACGGCTTGCCTCAACCATTGGCGGGTTAAATCCCATTTTAACAGCCCCCTCGACAATGCTCGGGGCAAGCACTAGTTCCCCCGCGATTCTTGAGAATATCAAAGCGATTACTTCGGCCTCCGGCGCGTGGAGTATCAGTGAGAGCGGAGAATTTGTAGTTAATCGTCTAGTGCTTAAAGATCGTCTCTGTCTCGGATCAACTTGTGTTGACGAACATGGCTTCCAAGCCATTCTTAATTGGTTAAGTTCTAGGGGCGATTCTTCCCAGCTCACGGCTAGTCCGCCTTCTGATTTAAGGTCCGACCTTGAGAACCCAAAAAGGTCGGACCTTGCGATTGAAACGGTTTCGACAAGCTCACCTGCCTCGCCGTCAGGCGGACCGCAGGCGACTACCACGATAATTGATGTTGTGGTAGCGACGACTACTCCAGAAGTTGAAGTGGTCGCCTCAACGACGCCGGACCAAGTTGTTCCCGCGCCAGAACCGGTTGCGACATCTTCACCGGTCGTGGAACCCCAGCCCGAGATTCTACCGCCTGGGGCGGGAGAATCTGCTCCACCACCGGAAGACCCAACACTCGGTGTTGGCATCCCAGAAACACCGAGTGTTTCAGTTTCAGAAATCCCGCCGCCTCCGCCTCCAGTTGAGTCAACCGCGCCAGAATCACCCCCAACCCCATGACCTCTCGCCGTTATTTTTTATTTTTTCTCCTTCTTCTCCTCTTCTCTATAAGCTATAACCTAATAGCTATAAGCTTACCCTCTCTCGCCCTCGCCGCCACCCCCGCCACCCTCAACTACCAAGGCAAGTTGACGGACGCC
>CAYIEL010000061.1:0-2572 GCA_964362425.1 uncultured Candidatus Saccharibacteria bacterium
AACGTTTGTTCTTGGTCTGTCTCTCCATCACCACGAAAGAACGCGAGAGTGAGAGGCCGGCACTCACCATCGCGCTTAGGTTGCTAGCAAAAATAATTTTATCCCGCATCTTGACCGAGCCGGCGAAGAGGCGACCGAAGGCCACCTTCGTAGCGCTCGCCACAATCGGTTGGGCCAAAAGCAAAGTTAGCCCTTCAGCGCGCATCTCGCGCGCCAAAGCGAAACGATCGGTCGCCTCGCGCTCGCCGTTTAACTCTTCACCTTCTTTGCCCCGCGCTTGATATGTGAACTTCATAGTACGATACTAATATACTAATTGATGCGAATGAAACGAATAAATTATTTGTAGATTTGTATGCATTCGTAGATTGGCATTGCGTCACTCCGAAACGACTCGGAAAACTTCTTCGATACTGGTGACGCCCGTCGCCGCTTTATAAATCCCATCTTCGAGCATCGTCATCATCCCCTCCTTTTTCGCTTCCTGCTCAATCTTGGCTGCCGTCTCGCCCTTGATCACCATTTCTTTAAGCGTCGGCGACAAGGTCATTATCTCATGAATGCCGACGCGATGGGCATAACCATCGGCGCATTCCGGCGAAGTGGCCGGCCGAGCCAGTGACACCTTCGACCACCCCCCGCCGGACTTTATAATATTTTCCGCTTCCAATTCGGCCAACACCCGATCAGCATCTACCCGAGTTTTTAATTCCTTCATCTCACCATCACTTAAAGTATATTTCTCGCGCACCGAGCAGAGTTTGCGCACCAGACGCTGACTGACCACCAAACGAATTGTGGAAACAAGCAGAAATGGTTCGACCCCCATATCGAGCAAGCGGGGCATAGTCGCCGCCGCCGAGTTAGTGTGAAGCGTTGAGAGGACGAGGTGCCCCGTCAAGGCGGCGTTGATTGCCAAATTAGCCGTTTCTTGATCACGGATTTCACCAACCATAATAATATCCGGATCTTGGCGCATCAGTGAACGTAAACCGGCGGCAAAAGTGAGACCGATGTCCGGCTTAACCTGTGTCTGGTTGATTCGTGGCACTTGATATTCAATCGGATCCTCAATCGTCGAGATATTGACGTCTGGCTTATTAAGAATATCAAGAATGGTGTAGAGCGTCGTTGATTTACCAGAGCCGGTCGGGCCGGTGACTAAAATAATTCCCGTTTTCCCGCGAATGCCTTCATGAATACGCTCAAGACCGGCGCCATGGAAACCGAGCTGTTCAAGAGTAAAACCGGCAACCGCGTCAGGCAATAAACGCATGACAATCTTCTCACCGTAGAAAGTGGGCAAAACGGACACACGGAAAGACATCCGCTCCCCGCCCGAATCAACTTTGAACCGTCCGTCTTGCGGCAAACGTTTCTCGTCCAGACGCAAGTTGGATAAGATTTTAATCCGCGCGGTTAATCCCGAGGCCGCCGTCTTGGGCAAAATCATCGCGTCGTGGAGCACGCCGTCGATCCGATAACGAATCACCAGCTCGCGTTCAAAAGGTTCGATGTGAATATCCGAGGCCTGTTGAAGAATTGCGTGCAGAAGAAGTGTGTCAACAATCTTGATCACTGGCAAATCTTCGGCCAGTTTCTTCAATTCTCCTTCACTCGCGCCCCCCTCCTTAACCGCTTCGCCAGAATCTTTTATCAGCCGCGACTCCTTCTCAATGATGTCGCCGAACTCGGCCTTCAAACTTTTTTGATACTGCAGAAGAATCAGTTTGATTGATTCGTTATCGGTCAGACGCGGTAAAATTTTCAAACCTACCCCTTTTTTAATAAACTCAATCGCCTCCAGGTCTTCCGGATCAAGCATTGCCACTTCCAGCTCGTGATCTTTTTTCTTGAAGGCAACAATATTGTGCTTACGCGCAATCGGCTCGGGGATCATCGCCAACGTCTCGCGCTCAATTTTCTCCTTCCGCAAATTGACAAAGGGAATGCCGAGCAAATAAGCCTTGATCCGACGGAAATCGTCTTCGGTCACTTTACCACTTGCCAGAATTTGTTCCTCAAGCGAACCCCCCTTCTGTTTCGCCGTCGCCGCTAACGCGTCGAACTCGGCCGGCGCGATTAAATCGGTTTCGAGAATAAATTCACGGAGCTTATCAGGGTCAATCCACATTAGTGAGAATTATAGCAAAAATCTCACATTATAATTATTTCACCTGGGCATAAGTCACCTGTTGCCTGTCAAGGTTCGACCTTGACATTAGTGTTCTCAATTATCAAATTTTATCCACTCACTAATAAAATCATCGAAGTCCTTGGTGGTCTTAAAATAATCGGGAAAATCGGCGACAGACAATAAGTTGTTATGAGGTTTTGGTTGGCCGATATAATGGTGGTAACTTGAGAAGTCATAGTGATCTAGAAACTCTTTCGCCTTATCCTTATTTTTTATCTTCTTGTTCTGCCAATCATCATGACTGATAGTCTTGACTGGGTTCAAGTGAATGTAAGCTAACAAATAATGCAGGTAATGATCATCGTCAACATGTTGGGCCTTGAATTTACTTTCAAATAAACTGCCGGTGCGCTGATACTTCTTATTGAAATACAT
>CAYIEL010000062.1:0-2547 GCA_964362425.1 uncultured Candidatus Saccharibacteria bacterium
GTGGTTTACTGGTAATTTCAAATGTGGATATTAGCAGGTTGCCTTAAAAACAAAAAAGGCCCGCGTGCTTTGCTGGGGGGCCTTTTGCTATATTCTACATTCTGCATTTCTGATTCAATATTCTCCCTTTACCCTTCCCTCTCAATGAGTTCCATGAACGCAAGAATTTCTCCTGTGTATGTAGGAACAACTGAGTTGTTGTAGTGATGAAGAATCTCTGTTGTCGTAGCGCCCTTGTAGTATTGCTCCGTATTAGGGTTCTTACCACCAAGATTCATGCCCACAGTCTCAATTGCAGAATCAAAGTTCTTGAACTTGATCTTGCACGAGCCCCAACCGAATGGGTTGTTGTGGCATGCAAACTTTCCACCTGTAGCCTCCTTGATAGCGATAGCTGGAAGAAGACGCCAGTCAAGGTCATTTGCCTCAGCGACCTTCACGAGCTTTGCGCCGTAGCCTTCAAGAGGCATCCCACGCTTTGCAAAATAGGCATCAATCTTCTTAGCATGCTCATCTGCAACTCCTGTATAAAATCCTTGGGTAAGGTTCTTAAACGCAAAGTTGGTATTGAATGTCGCGAGTGGTGAGGCGCTTGTCGCCAAAAATGGCAAAAGTACCAAACCGCGCATAAATTGTATTGTTTTGTTTTTCATAATTGTGTGGTGTGTGCTCCCGATTTCTTAGGTTGTACTCAACCTGTTGAAATCGCAGTGCCTTAGATTCATCGTGGCCTCCGTCAACACCATGTCGGTTCAGCCTTAACAAAAAAGCACCTAACTAAAGGTGCATTTGAGCCTGACTGAAGATGAATCAAGTGTATCATACCTAGCCTAAAAAGTCAAGGATTTTTGTTGGGTTTTGATATGATTTTTAGAGACAAATTGGCAGAATATCCTTATTTCCCAATGGTTTTTATACAATAGCCTTTACGCCCTGTCAAACCTGTTTTTTCGTTACTTTTCCCCTTGACCGCATAGTACTCCCCCTTTTCACGCGTCTGGCGTCTATGCCTGAAACATGGGCTCGTCACCTTGCCAGAATTTACTAAAAATGGTAGTTTTTGAGCAGATTTTCTTTCAAACCATTTGATTCGGAGGGAATTATGGGAACTATAATTACGATTTCTGGGGTCTCTGGCTCTGGAAAAACAACGCTTGCAGACCATTTGCTGTCTCTTGGCCCGCAGTATCGCATAATTGAAAGCTCTACCACGCGAGCCCCGCGTAAACGGGACCGCCCCGATGAGTTTCTCTACCTCTCAGCTGACGAATTTAAACGTCGTGAGCGAGAAAACAAGTTTCTCTGGGTCACACCACCGATTCATGGAACATGCTACGGGATGCTTCGTGAATCAGTGGAAAAGGCTCTCACGAGATCTGGCGTATCGGTCATGGTCATCACCATTGAGTGCTTACCTGTCCTTCTTGATTATGCCGGAGAACATGCGCGAAATGTCATTGGTATCTATATCAGATCCCAAGGCGAAACAACACTACGCCTGCGACTGAGCTTGCGAAGGGACAGTCCACAAGACATCGACAAACGTATCATCGAATGTCGTGACTGGGACGCTCGTGCAGATGGAATAAACAAGCATATGTCAATCAATTTCCTGAATAACAAAGGAACTCTGGATGAATTCTTCGCAGAAGCAGAGCAAAGTTGCCGTCTTTAAAAACATCCGCCAAGAAATTGGCGGATGTTATTTTTTTACCCGAGCTCGGGAACCTCAACGATATTCATTTCCAAAATGCTGTCTCCCTCGCCAAAAAGAATCTTCCCTTGGAACTTTTTCTCTGCAAAAAAGAGTGGTATCCAATGCGGATCATCCGGCCACATTTCTGAAAAAGGTATTTCGTCTTGATGAAACCACTTCGGCAACATCTCCTCGCTCTCGGTTGGCTCACCCACATGTCCTCGCGCGCGAAAAATGTGAACTTCAAGAATCTCTGGGTTGCCTTGAAATTCAAAATCCATAAGCCCTGCTTTTTCAAGAATCGGGATCTCGATACCAGCCTCCTCGCGCATCTCGCGGCGAGCGCCTTCCTCTATAGTCTCCCCTGCCTCCACCTTTCCGCCAAAGCCATTCCACCTCCCTGCTCCAAACCCGCGCTTTTTCATACCCAAAAGCACGTGGGTGTCCGTGTGGAGAAGACACAATGTGAGCACTTTTTTCTTTTGTGCTGATATATTCATATGCCTTATGCTCCGCAACACTTCTTATACTTCTTCCCGCTTCCACATGTGCATGCGTCGTTTCTGCCAACTTTGTCGGAATGAATAGGCTCTGCGGTTTTCTCTGTCTCTTCTCCACCGCCAATCTCAATAGCGTGCTTTACCACCTCGCGCGCTTTTTCTTCTTCTTTTACAAACGCGCCAGCTCCGATAGCAGGCACGAGGCGGAGGATTTCGTTCTGCACTGACTCTTTCATCTCGCGAAAAAGGCGAAGTCCCTCCTTTTTATATTCCACGAGCGGATCGCGCTGTCCGTAGGCGCGGAGGTTCACAGACGACTTCAGGTACTCCATAGCGTCCAAATGCTCCATC